>NZ_CP090641.1:1956746-2282870 GCF_029633825.1 Burkholderia contaminans
AACGAAGAAGGCCGCCGAACTCGGCGACGCCGGCTACTACGCGACGGGCCGCATCATCGGCGCGTTCGACAACGCGGTGAACATGGAGCTGACGAGCCCGCGCGTGGCAAGCCGCGTCGGCGGCCCGGACACGGGCTCGAACCTCACCGGCTCGCTCGGCCTCGGCTACCAGTTCGGCAACGGCTGGCGCGCGGAAGGCGAGTACGTGTTCAAGCGCACCAACAACTTCACGAGCTACTGGGCGCCGTTCGACGCGAACGCGAACGAATTCCACGTATCGGCGCAGCGCCTGATGCTGAACGGCTACAAGGATTTCGATCTCGGCCGCGGCTTCTCCGTGTACGGCACGCTCGGCATCGGTGTCGCGATCGTGTCGGCCGACGGCTGGCAGACCAACGATTCGCGCCGCTTCGCGTCGAAGACGCAGACGAACCTCGCGTACTCGGCCGGCGCCGGCGTCAGCTATGCGATCAACAAGCGTTTCTCGATCGATCTCGGCTACCGCTATGTCGACATGGGCAACGTCGAGACGGGTTTCAACACGTTCGCGAACCGCATCAACGCGCGTGACGAACAGCTGAAGTCGAAGCTGTCGTCGAACGAAGTGTTCATCGGGTTGCGCGGCCGGTTCTGAGCGCGCGTTGCCGACAGGATGGGGCCATCGCAACGAACCGGACGCTTCAGGACACCGTGCCGATGCGCTTGACGATGATTGACACGGCTGTAGGACTGGGCCGATCCCCATGCCGCATCCGATACGGCCTGGTCCGATTGTCCGGCGACGGCCCGACGGCGATACTCGAAGCCGACCATTCAACTACAGGAGCACGTACGGATTGCCGCGGCGGAAGCTGCGCGATACGTCGCCGACACCATGAGCATGCAGGACATCACCGGGCATTACGCGATTCCGCTGGCGCTTCCGTTCTCGGATGTGCCGCCGCCGTATGGCCGGCGACGTCGGCCGTTCGTGGCGAGCCGGCGCGCGCGACAGTACGTTTTCGATATCCATGGCCCACGACGCGTGCCGGCCGCCGCGCCGGCACGCGGCACGAAGGCGGCCAGGGCCGCCAGGCCGGTTCGAGCCCAGGATTTCGGTTCGGACAACCGCGCGTGGGTCCGGCCGCATCCGTTGCGCCGCCGTTGGAAGATGACGTTGCTGGCCACCGCGATGTTCGGCGTGGTGTGCGTGGTGGCGACACACGTGTTCGACGAGCACCAGCATGTGGTGACGCCCGGCAGCGTGTACGCGGCGGCAATTTCGGTCGCGCCGACGGCGGCCGTCGCGGCAGCCGAGGTGGCGCACGCGACCGGTCGGCCGGCGGAAGTGGCGATCGTGTCGGCGGATCATCCGGCACCGACGGATGCGCGGGTGACGACGGCGGCGCAAGCCGTCTCCGCGGAATCCCGAGCGTTGCAGGCCGGCGCGGATGCGTCGGCGAGCGCACCGGTGGCCGTTGCGATGGTCGTCGCGTCGGATGCCGTCGTGGCGGAAGTGGCGGCACCCGAGCCGGTACAGCTTGCGGGCCGTGCATCGTCGGGGCGCAAGCCGGTTGCCGTGAAGTCGCGCGCGGCGGCGCAGCCTGCGGTCGCATTGCGCGGCAAGACGACGAACGGCACGGCGCCGAATGCGCGTGCCGTGCCGAACGGAGCGGTGGCGGCTCACGGAGCGGTGGCGCACGCGCAGCATGCGGCAACGGCGGCCGATGGGCCATCGGCTGCACCGGCATCGAGCGCCGCACAGGCGGTCGGCATGACCGCAGCCGAATTCACGCACTGGCTCGCGGCGACGCGCGACACGGCGCGGCCGGTTGCATCGTCGACGAAGACGGACGCGGGCGGCACCGATCTCACGGTCGATCTGCCGAGCCACACGCGACTGGTCGGGTACTGAGCGGCCTGGACTGGACAGCAGCGTCGCCGTGCAAGGGTACGTCGGTGCAGCGACGTTGCGGCTGATACGCGGTGCATTCACATCACGCGCCGCGACGATTCGTGGAAGTTTCTCCCCTCTTGGGCGGCCGCTCGTAACGACTGGCCGCCATTTTTTGATTTGTATGCTTCAGCGTGCGCCCGACATGCAGCGCGACCCTTCGCGCCATTCATGTGACGGAATTGCGTCGAGCAACGTCCCGCAAAATCAGACTCGACTGATTTCCCGCGCGCCGCGCTTCATCGACAATCGGGGTTCTGCGGGTCGGCGCGCCCCCCGCGCGCGCCGGACTTTGAGGTGTGTCCTCCTGGCGGCCGGTCAACTCGACCGGTCGCCTTTTTTTTATTTCCTGTCCGTTACCGAGGAGCACGATCGCGATGCCGGTCGACCGCCTGATCTCTGAAATTCTGTTCGGCTTCACCGGCCTGATCGGCATCATCAATCCGTTCGGCATGGCGTTCGTGTTTCTCGAACGCACGCAATCGCTGACGGAGGCAGAGCGCGCGACGCTGTCGAAAAAGCTCGCGACGAACGTGTTCTTCACGCTGCTCGTGATCTTCTTCATCGGCGCGCCGGTACTGAATTTCTTCGGGATTTCGATGGAAGCGCTGCGGATCGGCGGCGGTTTCGCGGTGGCCGTGGCCGGCTGGTCGATGCTCAACGCGCCCGACGTGCCGGGCGGCGACAGCGGTGCGCCCGGCGACGATCTGCCGAAGCTGATGTCGCGCGCCATCTTCCCGCTCACGGTGCCGCTGACGATCGGCCCCGGCTCGATCGCGGCCGGCATCGCGCTGCATGCGAACCGCGCCCGGAAGGCCGCGGATTACCTGGTGTCGGGCGTGGTGTCGGTTGCGGTCGCGGCGCTGGTCGCGTTCGCGATCTGGCAGATCTACAGCCGCGCGACGACGCTCGCGCGCTATCTCGGCAGCGAAGGGACGAAAGTGGCGATGCGGGTGTCGGCGTTCCTGCTGTTGTGCGTGGGCGTGCAGATCATGTTGACGGGGCTGGCGGCGTTCGCGCAGACGCTGGGCGGGCAGGCGGGATGAGGCGGGATGAGGCGGGATGAGGGGCAGGCCATGCGGCTCACCGTGACGATCGACGGCGATCTCTTTGCGAAGGCCGTGCAAACGGCCGGACCAGGGGTGAACGAAGCGGAGTTGTTGCGGGAGGTCATCAACACGCTGGTGCGTGTCCAGGCCGCCAGACGTCTGGCCGCGCTGGGCGGGACACGGTCCGGCATGGCAGATATTCGACGGCGGCGCCCGGAATGGGAGTCGTAACGTTGCGTTGCCGGTTCGACTTGCCGGAATCCGGGCGTAGCCGTTACAGCAACTTCGCCTGAACGCGCGCGATCCCCTGCTGCGCACAGGCTTCATCGAGATGCCCGCCCGACGCACCGCCCACCCCGACCGCACCGATCACTTCGTCGCCGGCCTTGATCGGCACGCCGCCGCCCAGCACCAGGAACCCGTCGATGGCCGTCATCTGCGCGGCGGCCGGGTTCTTCTGCAGGTTCGTGGCGAGCGTGCCGGTCGGCGTCTTCGTCGACAGCGCCGTGTAGGCCTTGCGTTGCGACGCATCCACCGTATGCAGGCCGGCGTGGTCGGCACGCAGCATCGCGCGTGCGATGCCGCTGCGGTCGACGACGGTGACGGCCACGTTGTAGCCGCTGGCCGAGCAGGCCTGAATGGTCTGCTGCGCGATTTCGGTCGCGAGGGTCAGCGAAAGATTCTTTTCCTGAAGGACTTGCGCGGAAGCGGCGGTGGTCAGCGTGGCGGCGGCGAGCGTCACCAGGGTCGATCGAATGATCATGGGAACTCCTTATCGAAATAGCTGGAAGGCGAGCGGCGAATCCGCGGTGCGCATCGCGTGCCGTGATGGCCGGCGCTGCAGCGACCGAACCGCTCGATCAACCCAGTTTCGAACAAGGGGAGGTGAAGCTGAATAGGACGGGGCCTATTCTGAATGCGGCGTGTCGCTCGCACCGCGCTCCGGCAGCGCGACACCGCAATGCGGGCAGCACGGTTCATCGCCCGCGGCCGGCCGCGCGTTGCTGCGTGTGCGCTCCAGCGCCGACGCCACCAGCTCCGCACCCATGATCCCGGTGGGAAACGCGATGATCCCGTAGCCGAGCAGGATCGCGCACGACGTGATGAGCCGGCCGAGCGGCGTATGCGGCGTCAGGTCGCCGTAGCCGGTCGTGCTCATCGTCACGGCGGCCCAGTACACGCCCACCGGAATGCTCGTGATGCCGTTCTCCGGCCCTTCGACGAGAAAGATCACGGTGCCGAGAATCACCGTCAGCACGAACATCCCGCCGATGAACACGAAGATCTTGCGCCGCGCGCGGGCCAGTGCCCGCATCAGCATCTGCCCTTCCTCGAGATAGATCGACAGCCCGAGGATGCGGAACACGCGCAGCAGCCGGAGCAGCCGTACGTCGATCAGCGCATGCAGGCCGGGGAAGAAGAACGCGAGATAGGTCGGCAGGACCGACACGAGATCGACGATCCCGAAAAAGCTGCGCGCGTACTGAAGCGGCTTCGGTGCGGACAGCAGTCGCACCACGTATTCGACCGTGAAGAGCAGCGTGAACGCCCATTCGGCCGCATAGAGTGCGTGGCCGTATCGTTCGTGCAGGTCGTGCACGCTGTCGGCCATCACGACGAGCACGCTCGCGACGATCAGTGCAAGCACCACGACGTCGAGGTTGCGGAGGAACGCGGGGCGGTGGGTGTAGCGCGCGACGGTGCCGCGCAGCGCGTCGAAGGTGGACTGGATCGGGGTCATCATGCGCCCGAGTTTACGGACGACGTCCGGACCGGCCAATCGGACATGTCTGATTTCGGCGCCATGTTGGTCGCCGCGTCGATCCGGTCGTGCACGTGCAGCGTGCCCATACGCCGGCACGTCGCCAGACCGGGCCGGCCGCGATCGACGCGCGGAGAGGGCGACGCGGGGCCCGACGTTCCTCGACCGACGCGCGTTACTGGCCGAAACGATCCGCCACGGCATCCTTCAGCCGCGCGGCGGAGATCTCGCCCATGTGCGATTCGACGAGATTGCCCTTCGCGTCGAAGAAGAGCGTGGTCGGCAGCCCGCGCGAACCGTAGGTTTTCATCGCGCGCAGCGTGCGATCGAGCAGCACGTGGTCGAACCGCAGCCCTTTCTGCTCGAGGAATGCGCGCACCGCTTGCGCGTCTTCGCCCTGGTTGACCATCAGCACCGTCATCCCCGGATGATCCTGCTGCGCTTGCGCGAGGATCGGCATTTCGCGCTGGCACGGCGGGCACCATGTCGCCCAAAGATTCACGACGACGGGCTTGCCCGCGAAGCGCTGCACCGGCACCGGCGTGGCGTCGAGCGCTTCGAGCTGCAACGCGGCGAGCGGCGGCGCGCCGTGCTGCAACGTGGCGAGCGTGCCCTGCGCGATCCCCCATGCGGCCACACCGGCGAGCATGCCGGCCATCACCGGGCGACGCAGCGCGGGCAGGCGGCGCAGGCGCCAGCCCGCGAACACGATTCCCGCCGCGAGGCCGATGCGCCAGTCGAAACCGCCATCACCGAGCGCGATGATCGAGCGCGGCGCGGCGGCGTATTCGTGCCACCACTGCGCGACGTAGCCGATACGCGCGGCGAGCAGGCCGAACAGCAACGCATCGAGGATCAGGCTCGGTGCGGTCTTGTGATGTCCGTCCGGCGGGCGGCGCTGGATGAAGCGTGCGACGAGCCACGCCAGCAGCGCGGCGACGGCTACCGCGACGACGCGGATCGAGAAGGGACCAATGCTCAGCATGAAAGGGCGGGACGTGATCGAGCGGGGCTGGAGAGGGGATTGTCCGCCACGGCGATGAAGCCGTCGACGGTCGTGCGGCGATTCGACAGGTTGCCGCGTATGGGGGTTCCCGTCGAGAACGTAACGGCACGTTGCGGATTCGATCGAGGCGGCAGGCTCAGGACGCCGTGATTTTCAGGCAAGCGGGCTGCAAATCAGACCGGTCTGATGGTCAGCGGAATGGCGTTCGTCAACAATATCCAGGCCGGTCCGGAGTGGTGTCCGCCGGCATCCCGAACAGGGATCTCTCCTTGCGGCCGCTCCCCCCGGGCGGCCGATTTTTTGTCGTCGAGCGTGCGGGCGTGAATGCCCGGTGGCGGCCGGTGGGCGCGGCCGCGAACCGACCCATGTCGGCTGATCAAACGGAATAGGACCGCTGCCAGATGCGAGCACCGGGCATTCACTCGCGCACTGCACGACACTGGCCGACAGCCGGCGAGAACCATACGATGGAGGAGACACATGACGAACCATGACGCGGCACTTCGCGCCGCGCAACCCGGCGACACCGCCGCGACGGCATCCGCGGGCCGCCATGTGCAGCTTGCGCTGCTCGTTTGCGCGGCCGGCGCGATCTATCCGATGCTGTACCTGCGCCAGTTCTACCAGGACACGATGCTGGACCTGTTCCAGATCACGCGCACGCAGCTCGGCTATCTCTATTCCGCACTCGGCACCACCTTCCTCGTCTGCTACCTGCCGAGCGGCTGGCTCGCCGATCGCCTGCCGCCACGCTGGCTGATCAGCTTCTCGCTCGCCGGCACCGGCGCGCTCGGCTTCTGGTATGCGAGCGTGCCGTCGTATGCGACGTTGATGGTGATCTTCTGCGGCTGGGGCGTGACGACGGGCCTGACGTTCTGGGCGTCCGTGATCAAGCGCGTGAAGACGATCGCGCGGCCGAGCGAGCAGGGCCGGTTCTTCGGGTTTCTCGACGGCGGCCGCGGGTTGATCGAGGCGCTGCTGGCGACCGCGTCACTCGCGCTGTTCGCGTGGCTCGTCGACACGCGCGGCGTGTCGCACGGCGGTGCGTTCCGGCAGGTGGTCGTCGGTTATTCGTTGGCATGCATCGCGCTCGGCGTGCTGCTGCTGTTCGTCAAGGAGGCGGCCGGGGCGGCGGCGCACGACGGGGTGAAAGCCGAGAAAGGCGACCTCGGCCGCGACCTGCTGACACTCGCGCGCAACCGCCGGCTGTGGGTGTTCGCATTGATCGTGTTCTGCGGCTATCACCTGTCGTGGGCGACCTACAGTATTTCACCGTATCTGCAGCAGAAGGGCGTCGGCATGTCGATCGTCGCGGCCGGCTTCATCGCGTCGCTGAAGCTGTGGATGCGGCCGATCGGCGGCATCGGCGGCGGTTTCGTCGGCGATCGCATCGGCACGCTGAACGTGCTCGGCGGCGCGCTGTTCTGCGCGGCGCTCGCATTCGTCGGGCTGATCGTGTTTCCGTCGCTCGACCAGATCGCGCTGCTCGTGGGTGTCGTGATCGTGATCGGCCTGCTGACGTATGCGGTGCGCGGCCTGTACTGGAGCGTGCTCGAACGCTGCGACGTGCCGGCGCGCATCACGGGGCTCGCGATCGGCGTCATCTCGCTGCTCGGCTATTCGCCGGACGTGTTCCTGCCGCTGCTGAACGGCTGGCTGACCACCGCATATCCGGGGATGCACGGTTATCAGCTGTACTTCGGCTATGTCGCGTGCGTGAGCGCGGTGGGGGGCGGGGCGTGCCTGCTGCTGAAGGGCATGCTGAAGGACGCACACGCCGGCTGAGCGCGGCCTCGCGCGATACCCGCTTCGTCGTCGCGGGGCGGGTGCGGCGGCTGACGCCCGACGCGCCGCCCATGCGGGGCCCGTCGGGCGTCGGCGATTACAGCTTCTTCGCCTGCGAAGCGTCAGCCTGTTGCGGCGCGTCGGCCGCCGGTTCGAGCGTCGTCAGCGTTTTCTCGGTGAACGTCTCGTACAGCCAGTTCATGCGCGTATCGTCCATGCCGCCGGCGATGCCGCCGAGCGCGTACGACGCCGACACCTTGAAGTGGTCGATTTGACGATTGTCGGCGTCGGCGAGCGTCACGGTGCCGTTGACGTGATCGTTGCCCGCCATGAAACCGAACATCACCGCCGTGAAGCTCGAGCGCACGCGAATGTCGTTGACTTCGACGTTCAGGTGCATCGCATCGGTCGATCCGGCCGTTGCCAGCAGCTTGCGTGCCGCCAGTGCGCTTTCGATTTTCCCTTTCAGGTTCTCCGGGCTGAATTTCAGATTGTCTTTCAGCGCTTCCTGGGCGGCATGGTCGAGCGTGACTTGCACGATCACGGGTTTCGAGCCGAATTTGGGCATCGATGCCGTCGCGATGGCCCCTGCCTGATCGCTCGCGTCGCGTGTCACGCTGCTGGCGCAGCCCGACAGGAAGCCGATCGTCACCAATGCCAGAGCGGCATGACGGAATACAGATTTCATGATTTGGTCTTTTTTAGTTCGGGTTATGTGAGATGGCTCTGTGGCCGGGCGGAAATCTAGCACGGGACGATTCGATTCAAAAGGTCGAATAGATCGGAAATTGAATCGGCGTGGCTTCATCGCCGCGTTTGGCACGCATGAAAAAGCCGCGGACTGCGTGGCGAGAGATTTCTCACACCCGTGATCGGGTCTTGCCGTCGCGGCGCGGGCCGCCGCGGGCACTCATTGCCCGGTGCCGGACACTGCGCCGCCCAGCCGATACGCAGTGAAGAACTCGTACCACGGCGAGCCTTCCCCGACCGGCACGCCGAGCGCCGCCGTTCTTCGCTTCAACGCACCGAATACATCGTTGATCGGCGCCGTCTGCCCCGCATCGTTGAACGGATAAGGCCGCGCCCGGCCGGCTGCGAATGCGCCATACGCGATCGCGAGCAGGCGCGCGCTGTCGTCGGTCGACGCGATCGACTCGTTGATCATTTCCGCAAAGCGCGGCCGGTCTTCGGAGCGTGATCCGGTGAGGCACAGGAACACGATCGCCGACAGCTCGTGCGGATCTTTCACCCGCAGCAGCTCCGGCAGCCTCGCGACGATTCGCTCCACCGGTTCATCGCGTAGTGCATCGCTGAAGTCGAGCACGGCGGTCATCGGATTCGCGTCCGCTTTCAGTCGATCGAGCGCCGACGATACGGCCGACGCACTCGCCCCGCCCGGCGACGCTGCCGGAGCCGCCCGCAACGCATCGGCCACCTGCTGCGTCCATTCCGGAAAGATCATCCGCACGTTGCCGAACTGCTCGCCGCCTTCCGCGGCCGGATTCCATCGATACACGATCGTGCCGCCGCGAATGAACGGCGAATACAGGTGCTCGGGCGTTTGCGGCAGCGGCCGCCGGTTGATCGGCAGCCACGCGAGCGTCAGCCAGTCGTAGCGGCCGGTGGCGGGTACGGAAGGGCTCGAACTCGCGACGACCTGCCACGTGCCGCGATTCACATAGCGGCGTCGAGCGTCGGGTACCGGGACAGTCTGGCCTTTCGCGGTGTCGAAGTAGGTCGTGCCGGTCACGTTCGTGCCGCTGTCGGCGGCCGGCGTGACGGTGGAGATGACCCACGATGCGCCGTCCGCCGCACGGTAGTCGGACGGCTTCAGCGTGGCGACGTCATGCACCATGCGCGTTTCGGCCGCGACGGGGCTCGGGGGGAGATTGGCGGGCGCGGCCAGGATGCTCGGCATGGGATGTCCTCGGAATCGGGTGCGCATCGTCGAGCGGCAGCGACGCGCGGCGGCGCGGATTGTTTTATGTCACTGTAGAACGTCGCAGCCGGAAACGGAAACCGGCTGCGCGGCGCACCCCGCTCACGCGTTTGGCCGCTTCGGCTTACCATGCGCATCCTGAGCCAACGACGCACACGGGGCGGGACCGCACATGACCGACACGAAAGCCATCACCGAGCACTGGACACAGGTCGCCGACCAATGGATCGGCTGGGCCGGCAAGCCGGGGCACGACGCGTTCTGGAAATACCGCGCGGGGCTCGCGGCGTATATCGGCCGCGACACCGGCCGTGCGCTGGAAATCGGCTGCGGTGAAGGCCGCGTGAGCCGCGAGCTGAAGGCGCTCGGCTACGACGTGACCGCGACCGACGTGGTGCCCGCGATGCTCGACGCCGCGCGTCACGCGGATTCCGCGCATCGCTACGAGCTGGCCGATGCGGCGTCGCTGCCGTTCGACGCGGCCAGCTTCGATCTCGTGATGGCGTACAACGTGCTGATGGATCTCGACGACATGCAGCGTGCGTTGAATGAAGCGCGCCGCGTGCTGAAGCCGGGCGGGACGCTGTTCATCTCGCTCGTGCATCCGTTCCGCGATCGCGGCGGCTTCGCGGGGCCGCAACCCGATGCGCCGTTCGTGCTGAAGGGCAGCTATTTCGGGCGTGAGCACTTCGACGGCGTGGAAACGCGCGACGGGCTGTCGATGCACTTCGCGGGCTGGTCGCTGCCGCTGCAGGCGTACATGGAGGCGCTGGAAGCGGCCGGGTTCGCGATCGTGTCGCTGCGCGAGCCGCCGCCCGACCAGGCCGATACGGACCAGTTGAAGCAGTGGGCGCGCGTGCCGTTGTTTCTGTGGATGAAGGCGCGGCCGGTAGGGTGAATTGGTCGCCCCGAGGACACACAAATCGACCGAAAGGATGAACTTGTATCCCCGGGGCTACCGGATTTGCCGAAACGGCTGTTCCCGAACGGGATCACGGCCTTCAATCGGGTAGCGCAATCCACGAGAGGGCACATGCCCGCCTCTCGCCGTTCCGCTCAGCGCGACAACTCCTTCCGATAGAGCACCGCCCCTGGCTTTTCCGCGACGGTGTCGTAGAGCCGCATCGCCGTGTGGTTCGTCTCGTGTGTCTGCCAGTACACGCGTTCGGCGCGATGCGCACGCGCGGCGTCGTACACGGCTTCGATCAGCGCGCGGCCGACGCCCTTGCCGCGCTCGCTGTCGAGCGTGAACAGGTCCTGCAGGTAGCAGGTCGGCCCGATATGCGTCGTGCTGCGGTGATAGAGGAAATGCACGAGTCCGACGAGCCGGCCGGCGCGCTCCGCGACGAGCGCGTGCACGGGTTCGTAACCGTCGAAGAAGCGCGACCACGTGAGTTGCGTGACCCGCAGCGGCAGGGCCGTGTCGTCGAAGCGGCCGTAGAAGCGGTTGTAGCCGTCCCACAGCGGCAGCCACTGGTCGTAGTCGTTTTCCGTGACCGCGCGTACGGTCAGTCCGGTGTCGTTGGCGTTCATGTTGGCGGACCTTTCGAGGAGAGGAGGGCGCGCCGCCGTTCCGGCCGGTGCGTCGCAGGTCTCCACGATAGGAAGTTCGCGGCTCCATGGCTAGGCCCATGATGACGGCATTTCATGGTGCCACGGGCCGCGTAATTCTCACGATGTCGGCTATCCGTCAGAACCTGCGGTGATCACGTCGGTTGCGTTTGGGGCTGATGAGTTCAGCCACCGCGCATCCCCGGGCAGTGGGCATTCTTCCGTGCGATACCGCCGCCATGCCGCCCCGAACGCCCCCACGCCACGCCTTTCACTCTGTTAGACTTTTTCGCCCATCGCCGCCATCCGGGCTGCGCCGTGCCCGGTTCATTTGCCATGAACGAAACCCGTGCGTCGCATCCGCTCACCGAGGTCCTGCGGGCCTATTGGCAGGCCGATCGCCTGACGTTGCTGACGGTCGTGGCAGTCGTCATCCTGTCGAGCGCGAGCGCGGTTGCCGCGCCTTACCTGTTCTCGCGCTTGATCGATGCGCTGTCGCACCGCGGCGTGCTCCACGCGCTGATCGCGGGCTTCGTGGTCTATGCGGTGCTGCTTGGCCTTTCCAGCACGCTGCAACGCGCGGTTCAGTACCTGGCATTCATGAGCGCGCAGAATCTGGGATTCATCACGAGCACGCGCTTTTTCGAGCGCATCCTGAAGAAGACCACGGCGTTCTTCGTCGAGCACAATCCCGCGGAAATCCAGAGCGCGAACGAGCGTGGCAGCCGGGCGCTGTCGGTGCTCGTGCAACTGGGGCTGATGGACCTGATCCCCGGCACGCTGCAGATCGTGCTGACGCTCGTCACGCTCGGCGCATTGATCAATGTCGAGGTCGTGGCCATCACCGCCGCTTACGGCGCGGTCGCGGTGACGATCGCGATCGTTGCCGCGCGGCGCTCGCGCGCGTTCCTCGATCGTGCGATCGAGGCCGGGCAGGAGAATGCCCGTTTCGTCGGCGGCGCGATCAATGCGATGGAGACGCTTCGGCACTTCGGCAGCCATCGCTGGATGAGCGAACGTTTCTCGGAGAAAGCGCGCGTCGTGCGCGACAACTGGCGCGCGTATGTGCTGCAGCACGTCGTCTATCTCGCGCTGCTGGGTCTCGGTCTTGCGATCCAGTTCTCGGTGACGTTCTGGCTGCTGCTGCCGCGCCATGAGGCGGGGGCGCTGTCGATCGGCGACATCGTGCTGTTCAACACGTTGCTGCTGCAGCTGAACCAGCCGTTCGAAATGATCGCGCGTGCGGTCGACGAGTGCGCACGCTCCCGCGCGGCGCTCGTGCCGTTCGCGGCGCTGTGGACGGCGCCCGAGGAGCGGCAGGTGTCGCACGCGGCGGCGTTCGTGCCGCAGGACGGGCGCATCGTGTTCGACCGCGTCGCCTATGCGTACGACAACGGTCGCGGCGTGACCGACGTCGACTTCGTTGCTGAACGTGGTGCGATTACGTTCCTCGTCGGCGAGACCGGTGCGGGGAAATCCACCGTCTTCAAGCTCGCGCTGAAGTCGATCGAGCCGACCGGCGGGCGCATTCTCGTCGACGGCGTCGATCTCGCGGAGATCGATCGCGCCGACTGGTACGGCGCGGTGGCCGTCGTGCCGCAGGATGTCGTGCTGCTGAACGAGAGCCTGGAAGACAACATCCTGCTCGGCCGGCCGCGCGACGCACGGCGTCTGCAGGAAGCGGCCGCGAAGGCGACGATCCTGACGTTCATCGAGAGCCTGCCGGACGGCTTCCGCACGACGGTGGGCGAGCGCGGGCTGAAGCTGTCAGGCGGCGAGCGCCAGCGCATCGCGATCGCCCGTGCGTTGTACGGCGATCCGACCGTGCTGTTCCTCGACGAAGCGAGTTCCGCGCTCGACGAAGCCACCGAGCGCGACATCATGGAACACGTGCGGCTGCTGGCCCGCGACGTCACGGTCGTGGCAATCACGCATCGGCGCTCGGTCATCGGGCCGGCCGACAAGGTCGTGCGGCTCGGCGACGCGCGTGTGCCTGCGTAGCGCCGCACGGCCGTGCGCGCCGGCCGTCGGCGCTCACCCGCGCAGCGGCGGATTGAGTTGCGCGAACGCCTGCTGGCGGCGATACGGGAAGTACGGATAAGGCGCTTGCGTCGCGCTCGCCGCATCGAGCTTCGCGACCTGCGCATCGGTCAGTGCCCAGCCGACCGCGCCGAGGTTCTGCCGCAGCTGTTCCTCGTTGCGCGCGCCGATGATCACCGACGATACCGTCGGGCGCTGCAGCAGCCAGTTCAGCGCGATCTGCGGCACGGTCTTGCCGGTTTCCTCCGCGATCGCGTCGAGCGCATCGACCACGTCGTACAGGCGCGCGTCGTCGACCGGCGGCCCGAAGCTGGCCGTTTCATGCAGGCGGCTGCCTTCGGGCAGCGGCGCGTTGCGCCGGATCTTGCCGGTGAGCCGGCCCCAGCCGAGCGGGCTCCACACGAGTGCGCCGAGCCCCTGATCGGCGCCGAGCGGCATCAGGTCCCACTCGTAGTCGCGGCCGACGAGCGAGTAGTAGACCTGGTTCGCCACGTAACGCGACCAGCCGTGCCGATCGGCCACCGCCAGCGACTTCATGATCTGCCACCCCGCGAAGTTCGACACGCCGATGTAGCGCAGCTTGCCGGCGCGCACGAGATCGTCGAGCGTCGACATCACTTCCTCGACCGGCGTGCTCGCATCGAATGCGTGGAGTTGCAGCAGGTCGATGTAGTCGGTGTCGAGGCGGCGCAGCGCGTCGTCGACGGCGCGGACCAGCCGCGCGCGCGACGTGCCTGCGTCGTTCGGGCCGCTGCCGGTCGGCAGGCCCGTCTTCGTCGAGATCAGCACCTGGTCGCGACGTCCGTTGATCGCGGCGCCGAGCACGCGCTCGGATTCGCCGTCCGAATACACGTCGGCCGTGTCGAACAGGTTCACGCCGGCGTCGAGGCAGATGTCGATCAGGCGGCGCGCTTCGTCGACACCCGTGTTGCCCCATGCGCTGAACAGCGGGCCGGTGCCGCCGAACGTGCCCGCGCCGAAGCTCAGGACGGGAACCTTGAGGCCGGAGCGGCCGAGGGTGCGGTATTCCATGGCGGGTTTCCTTTGGGTGATCGACGTGTCGACGAGCGGCCGCGTGGCCAGATGTTGCCACACTGTATCGCTTGCGGATATTTCGGATAATTGGGCAGACTTCGAAAATATCGTTCGGAAGGAGCGAATAATGCTGCTCGACAATCTCGCGCTGTTCCTGCGCATCGTGGAGAAGGGCGGACTGGCCGCGGCGGGCCGCGAGTTCGGGCTGTCGCCGGCCACCGTGTCCGAGCGGCTGACCGCGCTCGAGCGCCACTACGGCGCGGCGCTGCTCACGCGCACCACACGCGCGATCAGCCTGACCGACGAAGGCCGCACGCTCGTCGACGGCGCGCGGCGCCTGCTGGCCGAGGCCGATGAGCTCGAAAGCCGCGTGCGGCTCGGCGTGCAGACACTGTCGGGCCCCGTGCGCCTGAGCGCGCCGGCCGATCTCGGACGCGAGCGCGTGGTGCCCGTCGTCGACGCGTTCCTCGCCGAGCATCCGGGCGTTACGGTCGATCTGCATCTGGGTGACGGCTACGTGGATGTCGTCGGGCAGGGGCTCGATTTCGCGATCCGCCGCGGGGTGCTCGCCGACAGCTCGCTGCGCAGCCGTTCGCTCGGCCGCGCGCGGCGCGTGGTGTGCGCGTCGCCCGCGTATCTCGCGGCGCATGGCACGCCGCGGCACCCGGACGATCTCGCCGCGCACGACTGCATCGTGATGCGCTTCGGGCCGAACCTGTATGCCGAATGGCCGTTCAGCATCGATGGCGAACCCCGGCGCGTGACGGTGCGCGGCCGGCGGGTGGCCAATGATGGCGCCCTCGTGCGCGCGTGGTGCGTCGCGGGGTACGGCGTCGCGCTGAAGTCGCTGGTCGACGTCGAACAGGATCTGGCGTCCGGTGCGCTCGTGGAAGTCCTGCGCGCGTTCTCGCCGGGCGACGTCGATTTGCAGATCGTCTATCCGGGCAACGCGGTGCAGCCGCGGCGCGTGCGGGCGCTGATCGACAGGTTGGTGGAGGTGCTGGCAGGCGCGTAAAGGAACGGGCAGGGTTCATGCGATCCGACGAGCGTTGCAGCAGTTTGTTTTGCCACGCTTGCAGCGAAGGCTGGCGTGACGATCCGGCACGCGACGTCGTTGTCGAGATTCACTCAACTTGGTTTCGACCTGCAGGCCGTACACGGTCCACCGGCAAACCCGCTCATTCAATGTTGAATTCGCGGTTCACTCAACGTTGGACTATCTGCTTTGCCGTTCATTCAACCTTGAACTTTCAAGGGCAGCTTGGCCCGTTCGTGCACGGCCGACCGGCTCTCATCGACTGCGGATTCAACCCGTCGATGCAACGAATTGATGAAAGCGCTCCGCCGGTGTATCGAAGTCTAGCGTCTGTCGAGTCGATATATCAGCGGTAAAGATCAAACGTCTCGATAGTTGCGGACTCAGCGTAGGCAAGCGTTATCGGGAAAATATTGGCGTCGCCGAGTGCATTCGCGAGCGCGGTTGCTTGATCTTTCGAGAGATCGACCAGATTGCGATTGAACGAGAAGCATCTGCCTCCTGCCAGCAAAAAGAGTGCGGGGCCAGTGCGATAGCCCAGAAGCGACTGGCCGCCTTTAGTAACCGCCGATACGGTTTGATACAGGTATTTGAACGAGGCGTGTCTTGCTAAGGTCGGAAGCGGAAAGACATACAAGTCTGAGTAACCAACCGCCTCGAGCGCTTGGCTACATTCAATGCGGTCATATCCCAACGCAACCAACGTCTCGATGTCATCCGGCTCGTAGTATGCGCCCCACACTGGATGCAATCGCAAGTCTGCTTCGCTAACGTCAGTGATCTTTTTCAGGCTGAACACGGGGAGCTTGTTCATGTGGATTCAAGGGTATAGGTTCGCGCATCCTCGATTGTTGACGATCTACTTCCCAGTGTCGACCGACCGCTACTGGCCGAACCGAGCCACAGAGCAACCCTGAAGCCGGCGGGGCAGCTTCGACCACAACCTTGAAGTAACGTTAGAGGCCAACGCTGAGTGAACAAAGTTCCATGTAGCGCGAATCTCGACAACGTCGTCCGCTAAAACCGGCGTTCGCTCGATTGCAAACATTTCGTCATTTAGCTAATATTCGAAACGTTAACCGAGCTCCGCACTCTCATGGACGACGTCACCCGCATCAGCGCACTGGCCAACGAAAGCCGCCTGGCCGTGATGCGCTGGCTCAAGCAGCCGCGCAAGCATTTCCCGCCGCAACCGCACGGCGATTTCGACGAACTCGGCGTGTGCTGCACGTACATCACCGAGAAGCTCGGCATCGCGCCGGCCACGACCACGCGCCACATGCGCATCCTCGCGGATGCCGGGCTCGTGCAGGCCACCCGCGTCGGCAAGTTCACGTACTACAAGCGGATCGACGGCGCGCTGCAACAGCTCGGCCGCGATCTTTTGCAACTCTGACTTTCACCGAGGCAACCGACATGGACGAACTTGCATTGCTGGCCGACGCCGATCGGCGCGCGCACGCGTATCTGGCCGCGACGAACGAGCGGCGCGCGTTTCCCGACGCGGCCGCACTGGCCGGCCTGGCGGCGTTCGACGAGCCGCTGCCCGATACGGGCCGCCCGGCCGACGACGTCCTGCGCCTGCTCGACGAGCGCGGCACGCCTGCGACCGTCGCGTCGAATGGCCCGAACTACTTCGGCTTCGTGATCGGCGCCACGCTGCCGGTCGCGGCTGCGGCCGAGCGGTTGATGCTCGCATGGGACCAGTGCGCGTCGTCGTATGCGAATTCACCGGTGGCCGCGACGATCGAGCGCCAGGCCGCGCGCTGGGTCGTCGACGTGCTCGGGTTGCCCGAAGGCAGCGCGGTCGGTTTCGGTACGAGCGCGACGGCCTGCACGCTCGTCGCGCTGGTGGCCGCGCGGCGCGCGCTGCTCGCGCGCAAGGGCTGGGACATCGACGCCGATGGCCTGATCGGCGCGCCCGAAGTGAAGGTCGTGATCTCCGAGCTGGCGCACATCACGGTGAAGAAGGCGCTGCGCGTGCTCGGTTTCGGGATGAAGCGCCTCATCGTCGCACCGGTCGACGTGCACGGCCGGATCGACCCGGCGCAGTTGCCGCCGCTCGACGACATGACGATCCTCTGCGTGCAGGCCGGCGAAGTGAACACAGGCGAGTTCGATCCGTTCGCGGCGCTGATTCCGCCCGCGAAGGCGGCCGGTGCGTGGGTGCACGTCGACGGCGCGTTCGGCCTGTGGGCCCGCGCATCGTCGAAGCGCGCGCTGACGGACGGCATCGACGGCGCGGACAGCTGGACCACCGACGGCCACAAGTGGCTCAACACGCCGTACGACGGCGCGATGGTGATCTGCCGCGACGCGGCCGCGCTCGCGACCGCGATGAACAGCGACGCCGTGTACCTGAGCGGCGCGCAGGACGCGCAGAAGAACCTGAACCTCGAGTTCTCGCGGCGCGCGCGCGGCATTCCCGTGTGGGCTGCATTGCGTTCGCTCGGCCGCGCCGGCGTGGCCACGATGGTCGAGCGGCATTGCGCGCAGGCGGCGCGCGTTGCGGACGGCCTGCGTGCCGCCGGCTACGACGTGCTGAACCGCGTCGTGCTGAACCAGGTGCTCGTGCGCGCCGGCACCGACGACGAAACGGCGGCGATCCTCGCGGCCGCGCAGGCGTCGGGCGACGTGTGGTTCGGCGCGACGGTGTGGCAGGGGCGGCCGGCGTTCCGGATCAGCGTGTCGTCGTGGCGCACCGAAGATGCGCACATCGATCGTCTCGTGGCCTTGCTGACGGAGCTACGCGGCGTGCACGTGCGCTGAGCCACAGCGGCAGCGGCAACGGCAACGGCAACGGCGCGCGGAGGCTCACTCACGCGCACCGCGTTCATCGCGAAGCCGCAGCCGGAGCGGATGATGCGGTTCGCGGCCGCGACCGGCATGCTCACTGCCGCAAACGGCGACGTGTTGCTGTACTGGGGGCGGTTGCTGGGCGGCCCGACGGCGATCACGTCGTCCGGCGGCACGCCGTTCCAGATGAACGGTTTGTTCGAACTGTTCTTCGCGATGCTGCTGCCGTGAGGCGTGATGCGTGAGCGCCATGCGCTCGTCAAGGAATGGAGCCTGTTCGCCGCGCTCTGCGTGCTGGCGACGTTCGAAGCAGAGATGAAGGGCGGGCAACGTGGCGGTGCGTCCCGATCACGACGTACCGCCTGTCGTTGTTCCGTCGAACCGCGCCCTTGCGCGCGGGAAAATATCGGACAATGGCAGGCACGCGCGCCATGCCGGCCCTGGGTGGCTCGCTCGATCGAAGCATGACGCCAACGAGAGAACTCCCCCATGTCGACCCATTCCCCCCGGGAACTGCTGAAGGCCGCCGATATCGCGAAGATGGAACCGACGCGCGCGGTGCATTCGCTGAATCCCAATGCCGTTCGCTTCAAGCGACAACTCAGCGACCTGACCGGCCTGACGCAATTCGGTGTCCACCTGCTCACGCTGATGCCCGGTCACGAATCGGCCGAGTATCACCGTCACCTGTACGAAGAAGAGTTCGTGTACGTGCTGTCCGGCACGGGCGCGGTCACGATCGGCGAGTGCACCGAGGCAATCGGACCCGGCGATTTCCTGGGCTTTCCGCGCGGCGGTGAAGCGCATACGGTGCAGAACACCGGCGATGCGCCGCTGGAGCTGCTCGTGGGCGGGCAGCGGCTCGAACACGACGTCTGCGAGTATCCGCGACTCGGCAAGCGGCTTTATGTCGCCGGTGAGCTCGAAGACTATGTCGATCTGCCGAAGCAGCCTTGATGGCCAATCGTGCATTCAGTACCCCCATTCCACATAAAAGCCGAATCAATTGCATTTTGTTTAGATAAACAAAATAAAAATTCGTAAAAACACGGGGTAGAGAAAACGCGTTTATTTGGGCACGCTTGTGCCCATTATCGGGTCCTGGGCGCCGGTATTTCGACATGCCGGCGCGTCTTTAACCAGGTGCGCGAATACGGAAATAAGTACACGCACCCGGGATTTTCGACCGATCGACCGGGCAAGCGGAATTCATCAAAATCATCCTGACTAGAAGATCAGTAGTTCGAATCAACATCCTGATTCAAGAACGATACGGAGACAGGCGATGTCGAGGAACTGGGGGTGGAGAACGGCGCTGCTGGCGCTGTGCGTTGTCTTGTCTGCCTGCGGCGGGGATGGCGATTCGCCGTCGGTGGCCGCGGCGAACATGTCGGCTGCCGCGCAACCGCAGGGCAATGAAAACGGCAACGAAAACAAAAACGACAACGACAACGGCAACGAAAACGAAAACGACAACGGCAACGACGCGGCAAGGAAAAACGCCGACATTCGCGTCGCGCAATACGTCAATCCGCTGATCGGCACCGACTACGCGACCGACCAGCCGGCCGACCCGGTCGGCTCGGGTCTCGGCGGCGGCACGTTCCCGGGGCCGACGGTGCCGTTCGGGATGATGCAGTGGAGCCCGATGACACCGACCGCCCAATACGACAGCAGCAAGGGCGACGGCTCCGGTTTCTCCGGCGGCTACTGGTACGGCGACACGTCGATCAACGCATTCAGCATCCTGCACCTGAGCGGCACCGGCTGCTGGGCGAACGGTGGCTACCTGAACGTGATGCCGCAGCTCGCGCCTGGCGACGCCGGCGCGCCGGCCAGCTTCAGCCACGCGAACGAAACCGCGCAGGCCGGCTATTACGGCGTCACGCTCGGCAACGGCATCAAGGCGGAGCTGACGACGACGCTGCGCACCGGCTTCGCGCGCTTCACCTATCCGGCACTCGCGCAGGGCCAGCAGGCGACGATCGCGATCGATCCGACCGTGCTGAACAACCGTGCGCAGGGCACGACGAGCGACACGATCAGCCAGGTCGGCGACCGCGCGTTGTCGGGCACGATCGCGGGCGGCGGATTCTGCTGGGCCGGGCATGCGGTGCCCGTCTACTACTACGCGGAATTCAGCCAGCCGTTCGCGGCGAAGCCGGCGCTGTCGAACAACAGCCCGGTGACCGTCACGTTCAATGTCGACCGCAAGCATCCCGACGTGATGATGAAGCTCGGCATTTCGTTCGTCAGCGAAGCGAATGCGAAGGCGAACCTGCGCGCGGAGAATCCGGAAACGGATGCGCAAGGCAGCCGGAACTGGCGTTTCGACAAGGTGCGCGGCGCCGCGAGCGCCGCGTGGAATGCGCGCCTGAACGCGATCCAGGTTACGGGCGGCAGCGACGCCGACAAGACGAAGTTCTACACCGCGCTGTATCACGCGTCGCTGCACCCGAACGTGTTCAACGACGTGAACGGCCAGTACCCGGATTTCTACGCGTCGAGCGGCGCAGCGGCCGCGCCGACACGCCAGGTCGAGAAAGGCCGCACGATGTACGCGAATTTCTCCGGCTGGGACATTGACCGTTCGTTCATCCAGTTGCAGGCGCTGCTCGACCCGGTGCGGACCAGCGACATCGTGCAGTCGCTCGTGCTCGATGCGAAGGCGTGCGGCGCGTTCCCGCGCTGGGCGTACTTCAATACCGAGACGGCCGTGATGCCGGGCGACGCGGGCTCGATCATCGTCGCGAACGCGCATGCGTTCGGCGCGACGAACTTCGATACGCAGGCCGCGCTGTCGATCATGAAGAGCAGCACCGCGCCGGGCGCCGCGTGCGCCGGCACGCCGGTGATGGGCAGCCGCGCGGATTACGACCGGCTCGGCTACGTGCCGTCGTCGGGCTCGGGCGACAACCAGACCGCCTCGAACACGCTCGAATACGCGGTGCGCGATTTCGCGGTGTCGCGCTTCGCGACGGCGCTCGGCGATACGGCGACGGCCGGCACGCTGCTGAAGTCGAGCGGCAACTGGCACAACCTGTTCGACCACGGCGCGATCCAGCCGAAGACGTCGGCCGGCGCCTGGGTCACCGACGGCACCGGCTTCATGGAAGGCAACTCCGAGCAATACACGTGGTACGTGCCGCACGATCTCGCCGGCGTGGTCGCGCAGGCCGGCGGCGCCGCGCCGGTCGTCAAGCGGCTCGACACGTTCTTCACGCACCTGAACATCGGTACCGTGCAGCCGTACTTCTACGTCGGCAACGAAGTGACGATGGCCGTGCCGTGGGTCTATGCGTGGGCCGGTGCGCCGTCGCATACGCAGCGCGTGCTGCATGCGTCGCTCGCGAACGAGTTCGGCACCGGCGCGGCCGGGCTGCCGGGCAACGACGATCTCGGGGCGATCTCGGGCTGGTACGTGTGGGCCGCGCTCGGTCTCTATCCGGTCGTGCCGGGCGTGAGCGGCGTCGCACTGTCGAGCCCGCAGTTCGAGAAGATCACGGTGCGCGTCGGGCAGAAGGACGGCAGCTACCGCCTGCTGCACATCGTCGCGCCGGGCGCCGGCTCGGGCGACAGCGCGTCGTTCTACGTGAAGTCGCTGAAGCTGAACGGCGCACTGTACTCGGCCGCGTGGCTGCCGTTCGAGCAGATCGCGAAGGGCGGGAAGCTGTCGTACGCGATGACGTCCGACGCGAGCGCCGCGACCTGGGGCACCGACGCATCGGCCATGCCGTCGTTCCCGCAGGCGGCCAGCGCGCCGTAACAGACCAGAAGATCAACGAGCGGTTCTTGCCAGCAGGATCGACGCGGAGAGAGGGAGGGACGAACGGATGAAGCTACGTCATGTGGTGGGTATCGGGTGCCTTGCCGTGCTGTCGGGGTGCGGGGGCGATCAGGGTTCGACGGATGCGAGCGTGCTCGCACAGATGTCGAACGCGCAGGGCAGCCAGAACGATCAAGGCAACCAGAACGACCAGGGTGATCGGAACGATCAAGGCGAAAACGGCGGTGCAACCAAACGGTCTGTGCTGCACAGCGTCGACCCGATGATCGGCACTGCGAATCTCGACATCAACGCGGACTGGAGTAGCGGCGTGCGCGGCCACGGCCACGTGTACCCGGGCGCGACCGTGCCGTTCGGGATGGTGCAGCTCGGGCCGGACACGACCGGCGGTGCGCACACGCTGCCGTGGAACTGGGATCGCACGTCGGGCTACCAGTACGACGATCCGTTCATCACCGGCTTTACGCATACGCACCTGTCGGGCACCGGCATCGGCTCGGGCGGCGAAGTGCGGTTCCTGCCGACGCTGGCGCCGGTCGATGCAGCGACGCTGGCGAAGGTCGCCGCCGATGCATCGATCACCTACAACGCATCGTTCAGCCACGACGACGAAACCGCGAGCCCCGGTTATTACCGCGTGAAGATGGCGCCGGTCGGCAGCGGCAACACGCCGTGGAACGTGCAGGGCGCGACGATCCTCGCGGAGATGACGGCCACCACGCATGCGGGCGTGCATCGCTACACGTATTTCCCGAGCGCGGCCGCGCAGAAGCGCAGCATGATCGTCAGCATCGACAACCCGATCGGCGGCTCGACCGCGAGCGGCAAGATCCAGGTCATCGATGCGCAGACGATCGCCGGCTGGGAGATCACGAACAACTGGGCGAACAACAAGCCGACGTATTTCGTCGCGCGTTTCTCGAAGCCGTTCGACACGAAGCACGTCGCGTTCAGTGCGGACGGCTTCAAGGCCTACCTGACGTTCGCCGATGGCCACGACAGCGGCGGCGCGGTCACTGTGAAGGTCGGCATCTCGCCGTCGAGCATCGCGGATGCGCAGGCCAATCTCGCATCGGAAGTGGGTGCGAAGTCGTTCGAACAGGTGCGCGGTGCGGCCGAACGTGTGTGGAGCGCCGCGCTCGACCGGATCCGGATCAAGGGCGGCAGCGCCAACCAGCGGACGATGTTCTACACGTCGCTGTATCGCACGATGCTCGCGCCGACCGTCTACAACAATGCGGACGGCAGCTACGTCGGCACCGATTCGACCAACGACGGCACGACGTCGCCGCCGGCCACGAGCAAGCATGCGAATCCGGGCTTCGACTATTCGTCGACGTTCTCGCTGTGGGACACCTTCCGCGCCGAGTCGCCGTTGATGACGCTGGTTCAGCCCGAGCGCGTCGACGGCTGGGTGAAGTCGCTGCTCACGCAGTTCAGGCAGAACGGCAAGGGCGAGCTGCCGGTGTGGCCGCTCGCGCAGACGGAAACCTTCACGATGGCCGGCCACCCGTCGATCCCGCTGATCGCCGATGCGTACCTGAAGCATCTGACGAGCGCGGGCATCGACGACATCTGGACCGCGCTGACGACCACGCAGAGCGCGAGCGCGCACGGCTTCGACCAGTACCGTCAGAGCGGCTACGTGTACGCCGGCGACAACGCGTCGGTGTCGACGACGCAGGATTACGCGTTCGACGACTGGGCGACGGCGGCAGTCGGCAAGGCGGCGGGCAAGAGCACGGCCGACTACCGGCCCTACCTGCAACGCAGCCAGAACTACCGCAACGTATTCAACCCGGTGCCGAACAACGGCTGGAAGTTTGCGCAGCCGAAGGATTCGCAGGGCAACTGGGTGGCGGGCTTCGATCCGACGGCGGCGGAGAAGACGGACTTCTCCGAATCGAATTCGTGGGTCGATACGTGGAACATCTTCCACGACTTCCCGGGCCTCGTCGCGTTGCTCGGCGGCAAGAGCCAGTTCATCGCGCAGCTCGATCGCACGTTCGATCCGGCGAACCCGCTGACCTTCCTCTACAACCAGGGCTTTCCGGACCTGACCGGCCGCAGCGGCCAGTTCTTCGCCGGCAACGAGCCGGCGAACCACCTGCCGTACCTGTACGACGTCGCGGGCATGCCGTCGAAGACGCAGGATCGCGTGCGCACGGTGATGGACGACATGTACTCGTTGACGCTGACGGCCGGCGATCGCGCGCTGTTGAGCGGCGACAGCCTGAAGGCCGCGCTGGCCGACCCGCGCCGCGTGCGCGATTCGGCGATTCCCGGCAATGACGATTGCGGGCAGTTGTCCGCGTGGTACGTGCTGTCCGCGCTCGGTATCTATTCGCTGAACCCGGTGGGCGGCGTGTTCTACCTCGGCACGCCGCTGTTCGAGGAAGCGACGATCGACATTCCGGTTGCGTCGGCAGGCGGGGACGGAAAGGGCCTGAAGTTCGGCGCGACGCGGCGCTTCAGGGTGACCGCGCATACGGCCGGCGGCGGCGCGCCGTCATCGGTGAATCGTTACGTCCAGTCGGTCAGCCTGAACGGCACGCCGCTGCATCGGCCGTACATCACGTACGACGAGATGAAGGCCGGCGGCACGCTCGACTTCGTGATGGGCGCGACGCCGAACGACGCATGGGTCAGCACCTGGAACGGGCAGGATCCGAACAGCGCGCTCGCGCCGTCGCTGGCGCTGGCCGGCAAGTAGCGGCCGCAAGCGGCCCGTGTGACGCGGGCCGCTTCTCCTTCCCTCCACGTGACGGTGCGGGTCGCGGCCGCGAGGCAGGAAGCGCCCTGCCCGGGGCTCTCTCTTCGGGCCGCGCGGCGGGGATGCCATGCGCCGACGCGGTGCCCGCTTTGGCGGCCAGCACGCGATGCGGGGCGCGACAGCAGGCGACGGCCTCCGTTCCGGCCGGCAACGCGCTCATGCTGCTCCGGCTCGGCATCGAACGGATCCGGCACCGGACGGCCGACCGCTTCGGCCTGGCCGATTCAATCCCGATGGTGGCCGCCGTCACGTTCGTGTCACGGGGCGTCGTCGCGCTTATGATGCGGGAACGCCACTGACAGGGTTCCCCGAAATGGATGCGCCGCTCCCGCCGATATCTGCCCCGATTTCCGAAACGGAACCTGAAACCGAAACCGTCGCCGAGCCGCGCGCGTCGCGGCTACATCGGCCGGTCGCGCTCGTCACCGGTTCGACGTCCGGGATCGGCGCGGCGATCGCGCGCCGTCTCGCGGCGGACGGCTACGCGGTGATCCTGCATTCGCGCAGCTCGGCCGACGTGGGGCGCGCGATGGCGCGCGAACTCGGCGCGGCCTATGTGCAGGCCGACCTCGCCGACGACGCCGAACGCGTGCGGCTGATCCGCGAAGCGGTTGCCGTGCACGGGCGGCTCGACGTGCTCGTCAACAACGCGGGCGTCAGCCGCGTGATTCCGCATGACGACCTCGCTGCGGCGACGCCCGACGTGTGGCGCGAGATGCACGAGATCAACGTGATCGCACCGTTCCGGCTCGTCGCCGAGGCGGAGGCTGCGTTGCGCGAGGCGGCGTCGCACGGGCGGGCCGGCTGCGTGGTGAACGTCAGCTCGCATGCGGGCGTGCGGCCGAAGGGCGCGTCGATTCCGTATGCGGCGGCGAAGGCGGCGCTCAATCACACGACGCGGCTGCTCGCGAAAACGCTCGCGCCGGCGATCCGCGTCAATGCGGTTGCGCCGGGGCTCGTCGATACGCCGCTCACGGCCGACTGGACCGACGCGCAGCAGCTCTGGCGCGAGCGCGCGCCGATGCGCCGTGCGGCGACGCCGGACGACATCGCGCAGACGGTCGCGATGCTCGTCGCGTCCGATTACGTGACGGGCGAGATCGTGATGCTCGACGGGGGAATGAACCTGACGTGAAGCGGAGTCTCGTTGAAGCGTTGAAGCGTTGAAGCGTTGAAGCGTTGAAGCAGTGAAGCAGTGAAGCAGTGAAGCAGTGAAGCAGTGAAGCAGTGAAGCAGCCGCGCATACGCGCGCAGGCATCACGCGCGCGATCGCCGCGACCGCTTCGTAGCTGGCGTGCGTGGATCAGCCGAGGCTCGACCGCAACCGTGCGAGCGCCTGGTCGTGCGTGCGCTCGAACTTCAGCGGCGTGACGGCGACATACCCGTCACCGAGCGCGACCGTTTCCGAATCCGCATCGTCGTCGCGCGGCGAGCGGGCGAGCTTCAGCCAGTGATACTCGATGTCGCGCGGATCGCGCCCCGACACGATCTCGACACCCTGCAGCGTACCGGCGCCCTGGTTCGTCACCTTCAGTCCGCGCACGTCCTGCGCCGGCCGCGGCGGGAAATTCACGTTCAGGCACGCGTCGCTGTCCCAGCCGGCGGCCACGAGCCGGCGAATCACGTCCGGCGCAAGCGCGCGCGCCGTATCCCACGGCACCGCGTTGCGATCGGTGAAGGCCTGGCTCAGCGCGATGGCCGGCACGCCGACCAGCATGCTCGTCATCGCGGCGCCCACCGTGCCGGAAAACACCGTTTCGGTACCGAGGTTCCCGCCGCGATTCACGCCGGACAGCACGATGTCGGGCCGTGCGTCCTTCATCAGATGGCTGATCGCGATCGCGACGCAATCGCCGGGCGTGCCGCGCACCGCGAAGCGGCGCTCGCCCTTGCGATGCACGCGCAGCGGTTCGTGCAGGCTCAGCGAGTGCGACGTGCCGCTCTGGTCTTCCGCCGGTGCGACGATCCACACTTCGCGGGCCAGTTGCGTGGCGACCTGTTCGAGCACGTCGAGGCCGGGGGCATCGAATCCGTCGTCGTTGGTGAGCAGGACACGGTCGAACAGCGGGCGGTTTTCTTGCATCGGGACGATCCTCGCGGAGTTGGGCAATGAGAGGGGAATGCAGCGTGGCGCAAGCCTCAAGGCTAGCATTCCCGCGTGAGGATCGTCGTGTCGCGCGGTGGGCGCGGATGTGAAAACGGGCGCATCGCGCGCCTGTTCGTCGGTGGCTGTGCCGCGGCGTGCGCGGCGGGGCGGAGTCGTTCAGCCGAGCAGGTGCCGCAGCAGGCCGGCCGACACGACGCCGACGATGACAGTCGGCAGGATCGACAGGCGCGTCGCCGCGATCAGCGTGATGGCCAGTGCGAGCAGGTCGGCCGGGCGCGTCGACACGAAGGCCGGCGCGATCACCGAGATCAGCACGCAGCCGGGCACGTTTTCCATCACCGACGCCATCCGCGGGCTCAGCGTGCGGTTGCGCAGCAGCACGTAGCCGAGGATGCGCGACAGATAGGTGGTCGACGCCATCAGCACGATCGTCGCGACCGTGCTGAAATCCGGGAAATCAGGCATCGCGCGGCTCCCACACCAGCGCGGCGATCAGCCCCGCGCAGGCGCCGGCCGCGACGTACCACGCGCCGGGCACGGCCAGGTGCGTGGCCGCGGCGACCACGAGGCTCACGAACCACGGGCGGCTCGCACGCATTCCCTTCCACATCCCGCGCAGCAGCACCAGAAACACGGCCGTGAACGCCATGTCGAAGCCATATTGCTCGACGTTGCCGATCGTCGGGCCGACGGCCGCGCCGAGCGTGGTCATCGAGATCCACGTCAGGTAGAGGCCCATGCAGATGCCCGCGTAATAGGGCACGCTGATGTGCGTGGCCGAGCGGGCCCGGGCGTCGGCGAGCGACATCGCCCAGCTTTCGTCGCACATGAAGAACAGCGCGAAGAACGCGCGGCGGCGCGGCAGGCGGCGGATATACGGCTCGAATGCGGCGCCCATCAGGATGTGGCGCGAATTCACGAGGAACGACATCGCGACGATCAGCGCGATGTGCGGCGGCGACGACCACAGATGGATCGCCGCGAATTCGGAGCCGCCGCCGAAGTTCATGCCGGTCATCATCGGCACTTCGAACAGGCTCAGCCCTTTCTGCGCGGCCTGTGCGCCCAGCACGAGCGCGAACGGCACGAAACCCAGCATGACGGGCAGCGCCGCGCGCAATCCACGGCCCATCTCGGCGACATAGGCGGGCTTGTCGCGAAGCCCTGACGACGTTGAAACGCTACTGCTCATTACTCCTCCTTCGGGGGAGGAATTGTCTGCTTTTTTGACTCGAATCGGGTTGCGTTGTGGCCAGATTTTTCTCAGAATTTGGCATTGAACGCGTGATTTGTGAATTTTTTGGAATCGAATGCCAATGAAACTTGACGCCATCGACCGCCGGATCCTGAGCGCGCTCCAGCGCGACGGCCGCATGCAGAACGTGGAGCTCGCGCATGAGGTCGGGCTGTCGCCGTCGCCGTGCCTGCGGCGTGTGCGCCTCCTCGAGGAAGCCGGCGTGATCGAGAAATACGTGGCCGTGCTGAATCCCGCGAAAGTCGGCAAGGGGCTGACGATCTTCACGCGCGTGTGGCTGAAGGGGCAGGACGCGGAATCGGTGAACCGTTTCGCCGAGGCCGTCCAGCAGATGCCGGAAGTCGTCGAGTGCCACCTGATGGCGGGCGATTGCGATTTCCTGCTGCGCGTCGTCGCGGCCGACATCGACGATTACCGGCGCTTCCAGATGGAATACCTCACGCGTATTCCGGGCGTGCTGAGCGTGAAGACCGACATCCCGATGCAGAAGGTCAAGCTCACGTCGGCGCTGCCGACCTAGCGCAACGCGGGTGCGTGGCTACGAGACGGACGGGTCGACGAACGGTCACGGCTCGGTGACAATCGCCCGATAGACTGACGAATCACACTGCTTCGAGCATGTCGCCCGTGATGTCGCGCGACGTTCGATGCGCAAGCAACTAACGGTCAATGTCGACGCGATCGGGCAGGCGGCGCTGCGCGCCGGGTCGCGCGCTGATGCGGATGCGTTTCTTCTTGTCGGGCCATTCATGCAGCCAATCAACACGCCGTGGAATTCGCTGGAAATCGTCAAGCTCGTGCTCGGCGTGCTGACGCCGTTGTCGGTCGCGTGTCTCGGCTGGCTCGTCGCGCGCCGGCTGAAGCGGCTCGAACTCGTGCAGTGGACCAACCAGCGCTTGATCGAGAAGCGGCTCGCGCTGTACGACGCGGTCGCGCCGCAGCTCAATGCGCTGCTGTGCTTCTACACGTGGATCGGCTACTGGAAGGACATTTCGCCGGACGACGTGATCCGCGCGAAGCGCGAGCTCGACCGCACGTTCCACATCTACCGCTACCTGTTCGACGACGACGTGTACGACGCGTATCACACGTACATCCACGCGCTGTTCGACGTGCATACGGGCCCGGGCCGCGATGCGCGGATCCGCTCGCTGATCCAGGCGCCCGACGGCGATCGCAGCGTGCACGGCGCGTATGAATGGAAACCGGCGTGGTCGGACCGTTTCGCGACAGCGAACGTCGTGCCGAAGGACGACGTGCTGCGGTACTACACACAGTTGATGGAGCGGCTGCGCGTGGCGCTGGGCGCGACACGCTGAAGGCCGCGCGGCGTCCGCGCGCCGGTATCGAAATTCGCCACCCGGCGGCGCGGATATCCGTCCTTGCGCAAGAAGCGGGTGCGGCGCGCGGCGGCGGCTGACATGCTCGCGCCATCTCCACTCGCGCGAGGTCCGTATGGTTGTCGATACCGGCTGCCGGCCGCTCATGATCCGTTCGCCCGACGCGGGCCGGCGGCGTCTCTTCTCCACGGGTGCTCACGATCGGCATGACATGCCGTTGCCGGTCGAGCCTGAGATCGGCGACATCGTCTTCATCCGCGTGACCGTGCGGCCGTTTCTCGAAGTGGCGAGCGCGACGCGCTCGTGGACGAATCATGTCGGGATCGTCATCGGCGAGCGCGGCGGCGAGCCGTTGATTGCGGAGAGCACGTTTCCGTTGTCGCGCGTCACGACGATGTCGCGGTTTCTCGCGCGCTCCGATCGCGGCGCATGCGTGATCGCGCGGCTGAAGCAGCCGCTCGATGCCGCGCAGCGGCGCCGGCTCGTGGAGGCGGCAATGCGCCGGATCGGCGTGGTGTACGACACGGGGTTCAATCTCGCGTCGCGCCGGCAGTTCTGCTCGCGCTTCGTGCGCGAAGTCGTGCGCGATGCGACGCGGATCGTGCTCGGCGACGTCGAGACCTTCGACATGCTGCTGCGCCGGAACCCCGATCATCCGCTCGGCTTCTGGAAGATCTGGTACTTCGGCCGGATTCCGTGGCGCCGCCGCACGGTGACGCCGGCGAGCTTGCTGGGTAGCGGGGCGTTACGGGTGGTGGAGGATACGCGCGAGGGCGTTGAAAACGTGTCCGAAGGTGACGATCCAGATAGCGTATGACTCGAGCGAGCGAGATCACTCACCTTTTGTCACCGGACGACGCCCGCTTGAGCGGCGTATCGAGTGATGGCGCACGCCGGCTCGCCACGAACGCGAGCCGGTGTTACTCCACCGTGGGCGCGCTCGGCTCCGTGCCTTCCACGATATCGGCCGACGCAACGCCGGCCGCTCGCCGCGCGGCAAGCGTTGCATCGAGCGCTGCAAATTCCTCGCGGTTCAGCCGTTCGTATTCAGCGCGCAACTCGGGGTCGGACAATGCGCGCATGCGCAGATCTTCATACGTTCCCGCATCAAACCTCATTCATTCGATTGCACCAGCGTGATTCCCCGACCGGTTCACGACTACTGCCGCCCCGCCACCGCCAACCGCGCCGCCAGCCCCACGAACACCGAACCGAGCAGATATTGCGGCAGCTTCGACGGGCGGCGGCGCGCGCCGATCCGCTGGCTCAGCCGGCTCGCGGACAATATGACCGCGCCGTTCACGACGATCCCGATCAGGTTCAGCACCGTCGCGAGCACGAGAATCTGCACGGCGATCGAACCATACTCGGGCCGCACGAACTGCGGAAACAGCGCGAGCACGAACAGCGCCATCTTCGGATTCAGCAGGTTCGTCGTCAGCCCCTGGCGGAAGATCGTCGCGGTCGAGTGGCGACGCTGCGACGCGACGGGCGACAGTGCGGTTGCATCCGAACGGAACGTCTTCCACGCGAGATACAGCAGATAGGCGGCGCCCGCGAAGCGCACGGCGTCATAGGCGAGCGGCACCGCGACGAAGAGCTGCGACAGCCCGAGCGCGGCCGCGAGCGCGTGACAGTAGGTGCCGGCCTGGATGCCCGCGAGCGTCGCGAAACCTGCGCGCCGGCCCTGGCTCACGCTGCGGGACGCGATCAGCAGCATGTCGGGGCCCGGCGTGGCGGTCAGTGCGAGACACGCGCCGGAGAACAGCGCGAGCGTGGAGAGGTCGATCATGGGCGTCCCTTTCGTGGATGAAGCGTAAAAGGGAGGTCAGTTTAGGAGCGCGCGCGAGGCCGGTCAATCGAACGAACGGACGATGATTCGGCTGGCCGTCGAGGCCGACCGCCAATGCACGTGCGCTGCCCCTGGCACGTCGGCACTACTCGAAATCGCATCAAAGGCGCACACCGATGCAACGACTTGCGCGGTCGATCGCCGCCCCGCTCAAGGTTTGCGGCAGGCCACCTGATAATCGATCACGGTGTTCGCCGACGGCTTGTCCGGCTCGCCACCGACCGTCGTCATGCCGAGCACGCCGGCTGCGTTTCGGTAGCGTAGCGCGCAATAGCCCATGCCGGTGCCCGAACACGCTTCGGCTTCGATGATGCCGTGCTTCGCGAGCGTCGCCGCGCCGTCCGTCGCATCCGGTTTCTCGCGCGGGCGCAGCGGTTGCCAGCCTTTCGCGATCAGGATCCGGCGCGCGACGTCGAGCGGTTTGCCGTACACGTTCGGCACGACCGCGCGGCCCTGGCAGTAAGTGCTTTCAGCCGCGACACGGGTCAGGCGCAGGCCGCCGTTCTCTTCGTGAAGTTCGCCGATGGGCGGCGCCGGGCCGTCGCCGCCCCAGATCAGCAGCGCGCCGTTTTCCAGCCGGTCGGCCGTGCCGAGCTGCCAGCCGGCCTTGCGCGCGGTGTAGCCGAGCGCGACGAGCGTCGTGCCGTCGAACACGCCGACGTTGCCGTTGCGCGCGAAACAGATCGCGCTCGTGCCGGCGCTGAATCCGCTCGCGAACGTGACGACCGTGTAGCGGCCGAGCGGTGCTTCGGACGTCACGATCCAGTCGCGCTTCGCGACTTCACGGCCGGCCGCGGTGGTCGTCTTCGCGCGATAGCGCGTGCAGAACGGGGCGAGCGAGCCGTTCTCAGGCGAGTGCGGCAGCGCACCGAGCGGCACCAGCGACGCACCGGCGATATCGGAGGCCGTCCGCAGCGGATCGGCCGAGGCGGTGCCGCCGAGCGCGGCACACGCAACGGCCGCGATCGAAACGATCGAAGCCGGACGGCGGGCAAAGGGCAACGCAACGAAACGGGCCACGCAGGCTGTCTCCGGGGAAAGGGATACGGGCGCGACGACCGCGGGCTTTCGCCCGCGTGTCGCGGTCGCGCGCACTGTCCGGCAGCGTACCGGCGTGCCGCCGGCGATTCAGCCCTTCGCGACGACGTCGATCCGCAGCGCTTCGCCGCCGTCGACGATTGCCAGCAGGCGATCGACGTTCGGATGCGCGCCCGGGCGGTTGCGTGCGTCGGCCGTATGTTCGGCGAACACCGCGAGGCCGTGCTCGGCGGCTTTCGCGTCGAGCGTGCCGAATGCCTGCTTCAGGTAGTGGTACACCGCGAGCGAGCCTTGCTTGCCCGGCTGGTTCTCGATGGTCGCGACCACGTCGCCGTTCGCGCCGACGAGATCGATGCGCGCGACGCTGTCGATGGCCGGCAGTTGCGCGAGGTTGTCCTTGAATACTGGGGTCGGTTGAATCACTGAAAACACTCCGTCGGTTCGGTCAGGGGCCAATGAGCATGGCCGGCCGTATCTTATCCGATCGGTCTCCCCACACCGGCCGGCACGCGGGCGCCGGCCGTGCGCCGCGCCATCGGCCGGCGGCAACGATCCGGTTCAGCCGGCAGGGGGCATTGCCCCACCGTGCTGGCCATCGCGTTCCACGCCACTACCGCCCGGCGCCGGCCGGCACGCCCGCATCACGCGCGCGCTCGATGTCCGGGCTGCGATACGCGCGCTCGGGAATCTCGGCGAGTCGCGACGCATGCACCTGATGCGGCGTGAGGCCATAGAACTTCTGGAAGCTCATGATCAGCGGCGACCACTTGTCCGGATCGATGCGGTCCGCATGCCCGTCCATCAGCAGGTCGGGATGCACGTGCACGCGCTGGATGCGCAACTCGAACACGCGGATGTGGCCACGCACGTCGGGCGCTTCCTCGCCGATCCCGTGCGTGGCCGCGACGACCGCTTCCATATGCACCGGGCATTCGAGCGCACGCGGCGGCGCGACGGTTTGCGAAGCCGCGGCCGTGAGCCCGGCCGTGCCGAACTTGTCGGGCTCGTACACGTAGCCCTTCGCGCGCTTGCCGTCCGGCACCGGCCAGGTGCCCGTCGTACGCGCGATCCGGTCGACCGCGTGGGCCTGTGCCGACGACGGCAGGTTCAGCACGCACTCGCCGGTGCGCAGCAGGTTGCGGGTGGTCTGCGAACTGGCGGCGATGCCGATCACGCCGCGCCAGCCGAGCCAGAACGCGGACGAGATCGGCGCGAGATTGGCCGTGCCGTCTTCGTTCAGCGTGCTGACCAGCACGACGGGCGTGCCGAAATAGAGGATGTTCGGTTCGGTGACGCAATGCGGAGCGTTCATGATCGGTGCCTTCGTTGAGGGATCAGTCCGCATGCTGATCCCGCCGCGGCGGCGCGGCGCTCCGAATCTTGTCGTGTCATTCCGGAAGGTGCGCAGGAACGCCATTTGCGCCGTCAGGACCGCCCGGCATCGCGCGCGCTTTTCCGCTACAGTAGGAAATCGCAGGCCGCGCCCGCCGCGTCGCACGAGCGCGCGCGGCCCTGGTCGCCAACGTACACGAGGGCTTGATGGATACCGAGCAACGCTACACCGCCAACGCGCCGACGCGCGCGGAAGTCGACGCACTGGGCGGCCCGACCGTCATCGAATTCGGCGCGAACTGGTGCGGGATCTGCGCGGGCGCGCAGCCGGCGATCGTCGCGTCGTTTTCCGCGCATCCCGCCGTGCGGCACCTGAAGATCGAGGATGGCCCGGGCCGCCCGCTCGGCCGCTCGTTCGGCGTGAAGCTGTGGCCCACCCTGGTGTTCCTGCGCGATGGCGTCGAAGTCGCGCGCGTCGTGCGGCCTGCCGACGCGAAGCAGATCGAAGCCGACGGCTTCGCCGCGCTGGCCTGAGGTCACGACGATGCAACAGGCGATCACGCATATCGGTATCGACACGCGCGGCAGCGGCCTCGTCGAATTCACGTCGCAGGTGCGCGCGTTCGTCGACCAGCAGGCCATCAGCACCGGCCTGCTCACCGTGTTCTGTCGCCACACCTCGGCGTCGCTGCTGATCCAGGAGAACGCCGATTCGTCGGTGCAGCGCGACATCGAGCGCTACTTCGCGACGCTCGCGCCCGAGGACGCCACGCGCTACGAGCACGACACCGAAGGCACCGACGACATGCCGGCACACCTGCGCACGGCGCTCACGCAGGTGCAATTGTCGATCCCGGTCGAGCAGGGGCGCATGGTGCTCGGCACGTGGCAGGGAATTTATCTGTTCGAGCATCGCCGCGCGGCGCACCGCCGGGATATCGTGCTGCACCTGATCGGCGAGTAAGCGGCAACAAGCGGCAACACGCCGCGCATTGCCGGCGCACCGGCTCAGGCGAACAGCTTCTCGACGAGCGCGCCGAGTTCGCGCAGGTGGACGGGCTTCGGCAGGAATGCGTCGAACACCTGCTTGTTCTCGCGCAGCGCGGCTGATTCATATGCGCTGACGCCGAGGATCGCGGGATGCCGGCCGTCGTCGTCGGGTACCGCGACCGCGCGAATGCGCCGCGCGACTTCGAAGCCGCTCAAGTCCGGCAGTTCGAGGTCGATCACGACGATGTCGTAATGGCTCGTACCGAAGCGCGCGACGCCGTCCTGCCCGGTGCCGCACAGATCGGCTTCGATGCCGAGCGCCGACAGCATCGCGCCGAGCGTTTCGCGCGCGTTGTCGTCGTCGTCGACCACCAGCGCGCGCCGGTCGCGGTGCGCGGCCGCGTGCGGCAGCGCGAGCGCGTCGCCGGCCGCGTTGCCGGCGGTGTCGATGCCGGGCACTTCGGCCGGCAGCGTCACGACGAACTCGCTGCCTTCGCCCACGACGCTGCGCACGTCCACATGCCCGCGCAGCGTCGTCACGATTTCGCGCACGACCGCGAGCCCCATGCCGATCCCGTCCACGTGCAGCCCGACCGCGTCGTTCGCGCGATAGAACGGCTCGAAGATCTTCGACAGGTGCGGCTTCGCGATGCCGGCGCCCGTGTCGCGCACCGCGATCTTCAATTGCGGGCCGGCCGGCGCGTCGGCGAGCGTGATCGACACGTCGATCGACCCGCCGAGCGTGTACTTGACCGAGTTCTCGATCAGGTTCGACAGCACCTGGCGCAGTAGCTTGCGATCGGAACGGATCGCAAGGTCGTGCGGCTCGACCTGCTGCGAGATCGCGATCCGCTTGGCCGCGATCTTCTCGCGCAGCGGGTCGAGCACCTCGGCGAGCAACGAAGCCATGCCGACGGTTTCCCGTTCGGCGAGGCGCTTCGTCGAGCGCAGCTTGATGTAGTCGGTCAGATCCTTGACGAGCGCCTCGAGCGACAACGCGGAATTCTGCAGCCGCCGGATCGTCTTCAGGTTGGCCTCCGACTGCGGGCGCGCGAGCAGGATTTCGACCGATCCGCAGATCGCCTGCAGCGGGGTGCGCAACTCGTGGCTGACCATCCCGAGGAACGCATTTTTCGCCTCGATCATTTCGAACGCGCGGTCGGACGCCTTGCGTTCGGCGTCGAGTGCCGCGTCCTGCCGTTCGAGCAGGTCGTCACGCGTGCGCATCGTATAGAACAGCAGCAGGAACAGCGCGCACAGGATCACGCCGAGCACGATGCCGAGGATCAGGATCGCGCGCTGCTTCTCCTTCAGCTGATGGAACGTGAAGTCGCGCTGCGCCATTTCGATCGCGCGGAAATAGTTCGCGAGGCCGTTGACCTTCGGCCAGTACGCATTGACCTCGTCGATCACCTGCTGCGCGTTTTTCGGCGAATCGCGCAGCAACGGTACTTCGCGCTTCAGGCGCGTCATGAAGTCGCCGAGCGCGTCGATCTCGTTGCGCGCGCGCGGGATGCGCAGCCAGTATTCGGACACTTCCGACGGCCGCTGCAGAAAGCCGAACGACACCGACAGGCTGTCGAGCTGCATCTGCACGTGATTGAAGTCGTCGTCCTGGTGCGTTGCGTAGAGGATCAGCTGCCGGTCGAACCGCGTATAGACGTTGCGGTATTGCGCGGCGGTCCAGAACACGCCTTCGCGCGGCCCTTCGAGCACGCCTTCGTTGACCGAGGTGGCGAGGAGGTCCCACAGCAGGAACGCCCACGCGGCGAACCCCATGATCCACAGCGAGCCGAGGACCAGGATGATTTTTCTATTTTTCCATCGCCGGCGTTTCATTTCACCGTCAGGCCGATGATCTGCCACGCGAACTTGGCTTCGCCGAGCGGCGTCTTCAGTTCATCGGGATACTGGTCGCGCGGGTACATGATCCACAGCGGGCCGTAGTTGTCGTTGCCGAGCACCTTGCCGTTCATCGTCCGCGCGAGGATCACGCCGTAGCGATCGGCATCGGATACGGGAATCGTGAACGTGTACTCGTCGATGCAGCGGAATTCGATCTGCGTGCCGTGCGCGCCGACGGTCTTCAGGATGTCGGACAGGCGCGGGCCGGTGAAGGCCGCCTTCGGCGTCCAGCTCGTGGACGTGACGATCGTGTGCTGCGGCAGCGCCATCAGCGCCTGCTCGGAAAACACGTACGCCTTCTTGCCCTGCTGGTTGTGCTTGTCGATCTTGCCGTCGACGGTGAACGTAAACGACGAAGCGGCCCAGGTCGCGGCCGCCATGCCGAGCAGGCAGGCCGTCAGCAGGCTCTTGGTCCAGATGGTCGAAATTCGCATGTCTTGCCCTCGGTCGTGCAGTGGTGATTTGTCGTTGGAGCCTCAGTTCGCGGCGGCGGCGGCCGGCAGTGTGATCTTCAGTTCGCGCGCCACTTCGGCGAACAGGATCGGCAGGCGCACCGGCTTTTCCTCGCAGCGCGCGTTGTAGTGCGACACGATGTGCGCGATCTCGTCCTCGCTGGCTTCGCCGGTCGAGATCTTGCCGGTCAGCAGGAAGATCGGCGCGCCGCTGTTCTCGCTCGAGCGGATGCCGCGCACGAGTTCGGCGGCGGTCTGGTCGCCGAGCATCCAGTCGAGGATGTAGCCGTCGAAATCCTCGACTTCCAGTGCCTTGCGGAACGTTGCGCCGTCGAAGTACGGAATCGCGTTCACGCCTTTCTCGATGAAATATTCACAAACCGTTTCGGCGACGTCCTGCGAATCGTCCACCACCGCGATGCGCGCCGCATACACGTTCGGCTGGGTCGAACGCAGCTCGATGACGTCGACCGGATACGTGCGCCCCTCGCGCGCGTGCTGACGCTCGGTGATCAGCCATTCGCCCTGCCACTGCAGCGCGACGAAGTCCGTCTCGGCCTGGCTGCTGGCTTTCGACGAGATCGCGGCGCGGCAGCGGAAACGCCGCGACTCGATCACGAGCGTCGCGTCGATCATCTCGGCGGCGGCCGGTTGCGTGCCCTTGTCGTCGAGCAGGATCGCCGGCGGCACGCCAAAGTGCGTCGCGATGTCCTGCAACTGCGACAGATTCCACGGGATCAGGCCTTTCATCTTGCGCGTGACGACCGAGAAGCTCAGGCCGAGCACATTCGCGATCGTCGTGTTGTGACTTCGCGGCGGAATGCCGTTCCGGTTCAGTAGGTCGCGCACCTTGTTGGCGGTGATCAGATCGACGTTGGCCTGCTCGGTGGTGGACATCTCGATGGGGTCTCCAAGGGTTTTTGCGAGGGTGAGCATATCAAAACTGACGCGTCATGCAAACTTTGAAAATGCGAATGACCTTGACATGCCGTTTTTCTTCATTATTATTGCTCACCACGTCACTATTGTTTGTCGCGTCATGTTTGGAGATCGATACCGGCCCCGGTCGGACCGTCGAAAACGCCGGCAAAGAAGCAGTGACAGAACGATTCGAAGAGAGAACCTGAGAGAGCCTTGGAATGCGTGTCGGCGTTGGCGGATTGTATCCGTTGCGCCGCACGCCGCCGGGTGCGAGCTCACGGGGGTGGGATAGCTCGCAGAATTGCGGCGCCAATAAAACCTGAGGGAAGTAACAATGTACCGCCGTTTACTCGCACCGGGGCTGCTGTTGCTATTGGCCGCGTGCGCGCAGGATCCGTCGATCACCAGCAACACGGTGCGGATCTGCGACGACACAGGCTGTTCGGACCGTCCTAAAGATCAGGTGTCCTATCAAAAAAGGGACGATTCGGAAGACCAGGAAAGCCCGCGCATCGCTGCGCTGAAGCAGACCGCGAAGACCCAGCCGAAGGCCGCCTACGACCTCGGCTTGCGTTATTTCCGCGGCGACGGCGTGCGCCAGGACAGCTACCAGGCCCTCAAGTGGATGCGCGAAGCCGCCGAGCGTGGCGACCTGCAGGCGCAGAAGGCGCTCGGCAGTTTCTACCTGTTCGGCCTCGAGGAAATGGGCTCCGACGCGCGCGAGGCGGAGAAGTGGCTGTCGATCGCCGCCGGCCGAGGCGACAAGGAGTCGAAGAAGCTGCTCGACCTGGCGCGCAAGGCCAAGAAGGAAGACGAAGAAGACTGGAAATGGCGCACGGAATGGCGTGACCGCTATTACGGCTACTGGTACTCGGGCTATCCGTACTACGGCGTCTGGCAGCAGACGTACTGGTACTACTGACCGGGCCTGAAGCAACGGGGGCAGCAGCGGGGAGACCACCATCGCGCGCCAGCCGGGGGGCTTATCGAAGTTCGCACGAACACATAAGCCGAACAACGACTCTAATCGATCGACAACGACATGAAGACCATCCTTTCCCAACGTCTCACTCAAGGTGCGCTGGCGGCAGCGCTTTGCGCGTCCGTCGCGGGTTGCGGCGGCGTGGTGACGCCCGGCGGCCAGAACGCGGGCGTGACCGGTGCCGCCGCGGGCGGCGCGAGCGCCGGCGCCGATTCGGGGCTGCAGCGCTGTGCGTCGCCGCTCGGCACGATCGCCGTCGATGACGGCCGCAACGCCGACTGGTGGGGCCCTTTCGGCAGCGCGACGAAGATGACGACGATCGACCCGCTGCTGCGCCTGGCCGTGCAGCAGTCGAACTGCTTCGTGATCACGTCGATCGGCAACCAGAAGAGCGACGCGCGCCTGTCGCGCATCACGCAGCTGCAGCGCAACTCGGGCGAATACCGCGCGGGCTCGAAGCAGCAGAAGGGCCAGCGTGTCGCGGCCGACTATTACATGGAACCGCAGATCGTCATCAACGATTCGCCGATCGGCGGCATCGGCAGCATGATCGGCGGGCTGATCGGCAACAGCGCGGTCGCAGCCGTGGCCGGCCACCTGCAGACGAAGGCATCGGTCGTCACGCTGACGCTGTTCGACGTGCGCTCGGCCGTGCAGATCGCGGCGTCGGAAGGCAGCTCGACGGCGACCAACTACGGCGCGGCGCTGGGCGGTTTCGGCGGCGGCGTGGGCGGCGCGCTCGCCGGCTTCTCGTCGACCCCGGAAGGCAAGGCGACCGTCGTCGCGTTCATCGACGCGTACAACAAGATGGTCGTTGCGCTGCGCAGCTACAAGGCGCAGGACGTCAAGGGCGGCCTCGGCCGCGGTGGCCAGCTGCAGGTCAACTGACGTTCCCGGGCCGGCGGTGCGCCGCCGGCCGGTTCCTGATTCCGATGCCTGACTGTCCGTGCGCGCGGTGTGATCCGCGTGTACCGGCTTCGTTCATCCCTTTTTTCGCACCGAGGTGATTCCGATGAAAGCCGTTGCTCTGATCGCATTGACCTGCCTGGCGCTGGCCGCTTGCGGCGGCGACGATTCCTCGACTGCGGCGTCCGGCGGCGGTTCGGGTACGAGCAACAACGGCGGCACCGGCGGCACAGGTTCGGGTGGAACGGGGAGTGGCGGTAACGGCGGTTCGGGTGGCTCGGGCGGTTCCGGCGGCTCGGGCGGCAGCACGCTGACGTGGCGCTACGACGCGCAGCCCGTGGCCGTGGATCGAGCGAGCTTCCTGACGCTGGTCAACAATGAAGGCGCGAAGGGTTACCGATATCTGGGCGACTACTTCTACAGCGCGGCCAACGGTGGCACGCAGTCGATCTTCGTGAACGACGGCACTGCTCAGACGTATGCGTACCAGTTGCAAACGGCGTCGTCCGACATGACGTCCTTCATCAACGCGGCCAACGCGCAAGGGGCGAGCGGCTACCGCTACGAAGGGCCGCTCACGTACGGCGATCTCTATCGCAAGGATGGCGGCTCGTCGGCCACGTACACGTATGCGACGACCGGCCTGCCGGCCGATGCGAATGCGTTCCTCACGCAGGCGAACGGCCAGGGCCAGTCGGGCTACTGGTTCGTCGGCCCGCTGATGGTCGGGGCCGCGCAGGCGAACGTCTACATGAAGAACAACGCGTCGAATGCGACCTATACGTATGACGCGCTGGCGCCGACCTCGACCGTCAACGACTTCATCGCGCAGGCCAACAGCGAAGGCGCGAAGGGTTATCGTGCAAAGGGCGCGATGGCGTTCGGCACGGCGATCTCGTGGGTCTACGTGAAGGACCAGACGCAATCGCCGACCTTCGCGTACCAGTCGGCCGCGATCCAGGGCTCGGGCGCGAGCTTCGTCCAGCAGTCGAATACGCTCGGCGCGCAGGGCGCTGCCTATCTGGGCGATCTCGCGCTCGGCACGTCGAATCCGGTGATCGCGTCGTTCTATTTCACGCCGAAGAACTGCACGGGTTTCCTGTGCACGACACTGAATCCCCTCACGCAGAACTGAGCGCGCGCACGCAGAACGAGGTGTCTCAGGCGTGCGTTCCTCGGGCACGTCTTTTCGCCGCCGGCTTGCCGGCGGTATTTCGTTTACGCGTGCTCGCGGCTGCTCGTCGCAAGGCAGGCGCGCTTGCCCGATCGGCTGATCATTCCGGCATGACCGGGCGATAAATTCGCAACGAAAATTCGGTCGAGTTCAAAACAATTCACAATTCCACTGGGACGTGTACTAAATAGGTATTTTGCGACTGATTTCCGCTGCGCCGTTTGGCATGATCGGGATACCTCCATCCCACCGGTTTTCATCGTGACGCGCATTCGGGCCGGAAACGAGCAGTATTCCGGCACCGGATTCGGCGTTGCGTCTGGTCATGCCATACAGCACGCTTCAGTCCATTCGTCGCTATCAGAGCATTTCGATGTTCGGCGGCGCCATCGTCGTGACGATCCTCATCCTGATCGCCTGCGGGCTCGGGATCGTGTCGATCGTCTACGGCTATCTGGACGGCCAGCGGCGCAATTTCCTGAACGGCGTCGAGGAAACCGCAGACGAAATTCAGGTAAGCGAAACGTCGTTCCGCAACGGCGTCGCGAATACGCAGCTGATCTGGCGCGAGCTCGGCCCGGCGCCGGCCGATGTCGTGGACGGCTTCTTCGCCAACGGCCAACAACTGGCGATCACACCCTACCCGTCGCTCGTGGTCGGCGTGCCGGGCCAGACCGCGCAGCGCGACGAGGTCGCGCGCTACCTCGCGCTGTCGTTCATGCTGTCGCGCATCTGCGCGGCGAGCTCGCTCAATCGCGGGCGCACGCTGGAGGGCTACCACTACAGCACGCGCACGGGGCTGTTCGGCTTCGTGCCGCACCTGTCGCGCGACAACCCCGCGCTCGCGACGGCCGACGCGCGTGCGCACGTGATGGCCGCACTGCATATCGATTTTCCCCCGCTGCCGCGCGAAGCCGACGATGGCCGGCCGCGCGTGCACTGGCTGCCGCCGTACGCGAATCCCGTGACCGGGCAGTCCCGCATACGGATCGCCGCCGAAGCGCGGGCCCATGGCCAGCCGTTCGCGGTGCTCGTGACCGAGTACGCACCCGACTACCTGCTGTCGTGGCTGGCGGGGCGCGGGTCGACCGGCGTGTTCTTCATCACGACCGCGGACAACCGGCTCATCACGATCGATCCGGACATCGAACGAACGGCTGCGCTGACCGAACGGCTGCTGAAGTTCGACGTCGCGAACGGCGGCACGGCGGCCGGCGAGGCGGCCGGCGAGGCGGCCTTCCGCGATGGCTCGATCGTGTTCAGCAGCCGGCTGGGCACGACGGGCTGGACGATCGCCTACGCGCTGTCGTGGGCGGATGTGGCGGCCGGCGTCGGTGTGCAGGCGGGCTTGCTGGCAGGCGCGACGCTGCTCGCCATCGGCGTGATGTGGCTGTTGCTCGCACGCTTTCGCCGGCGCGTGCTGCTGCCCGTCTATGCCAGTTCGGCCCGCGTGTTCGACAGCGAGGCGCTGTGCCGCAGCGTGATCGAGACGGCCCCGATCGGCCTCGGCCTGATCTCGCGCGCGGACGGTCATTTCATGCTTGTCAGTCCCGCACTCACCGAAATGATCGCGCGGCTCGGCAGCGATTACCGCACGTTGTCCACGCAGGCCGTGGCGCGCTACGAAGCGTTCGTCGCGAGCGGAGCGGCCGGCGGCACGCTGCAGACCGATTTCGTGCTGGCCGACGCGAGCGCCGGGGCGGCGCCGCTGCATCTGGAGGTGAGCGCCAGCGGCGCGCGCTATCAGGAGATCGACGTGCTGATCGTCGCGGTCGCCGACGTGACGGCGCGCCGGCAACTCGTCCGGCAGCTCGAGGACGCGGTGCGCGCGGCCGATTCGGCGAATGCGGCGAAGTCGTCGTTCCTCGCGGCGATGACGCATGAAATCCGCACGCCGCTGAACGTGATCCTCGGCAATCTCGAACTGCTCGAACGTTCCGCGCTGGACGCGTCGCAGCACGGCCGCGTGCAGACGTTGAGGACGGCCGCGTCGGGCCTGCTCGGGCTCGTCAGCGACATCCTCGACTTCTCGAAAATCGAAGCCGGTGCAATGACGGTCGAAGCGATCGAATTCGACGTGGCCGGCGTGATCGAGCGCACGCTCGGCGCCTTCGCACCGGTCGCGAAGGCGAAGGGGTTGCCGTTGTTCTGCGAGATCGACGCGAGCGTTTCGCAGCGGATGCGCGGCGATCCCACCCGGCTCGGGCAGGTGCTCGGCAACCTGCTCAGCAACGCGATCAAGTTCACCGCCAGCGGGCACGTGCTCGTGCGCGTGTCGGTCGTCTCGACCGATCACGGGCGCGCCGACTTGTCGATTGCGGTGGAGGACACCGGCATCGGCATCGCCGGTGCCGATCGGCACAAGCTGTTCAACGCGTTCTCGCAGGTCGACGCGACGATCACGCGGCGCTACGGCGGCACGGGGCTCGGGCTCGCGCTGTGCGATCGCCTCGCGGCCGCGATGGGCGGGCGCATCGACGTCGCGAGCGCGCCGGGCGCCGGCAGCTGTTTCACGGTGACGGTGCCGCTCGGGATGGCCGTCGTACCGCTCGACCCGCATGCCGTGCGCGGCACGCGCGTGCCGCTGATCGTCGTCGCGTGCACCGAGTGGCAGCGCTTTGCGTTACCGCACCTGCGCGCATGGGGCTTCGAGGTCGACGCGTACGATCGCCCGTCGCGGGTTCCGGCCGATCGCTACGCGCGGGCCGTCGCGATCGTCGTGTTCGGCGAATCCGACAGCGACGCGCGCCCGGCGCTCGACAGCCTGGGCGGCGACAAGCCGGTCGTGTTCGCCACGCCGGACGGCCCGCTGCAGGCTTACCGGGCTGGCACGACGATGCACGTGTCGAGTTACGCGCTCGGCGGCTTCAAGGCCGCGCTCGTGCAGGCCGTGGCCGCGGCCCGGGCCGGTGAGCCGGCTGCGCAGGTGCCGGCGCTCGCGCACACGGTGCCCGGCCGTCCGCGCGCGTTGCGCGTGGTGCTTGCCGGCGTCGATTCCGTCGGCGGCACGCTCTTGCGGGAACAGCTCGACGTGCTGGGTTGCGAGGTGGCGGCGGCCGGGTCCGCCGAAGCGGCGCTCGACCTGCTGGCCACCGGCGCGTGGGACGCCCTGCTGCTGGATACCGGCCTGCCCGGAACGTCGGGCTGCGCGTTGGCGAGCGCGGCACGCGATCTCTGCGCGGGCTGCGACGTGGTGGTCGTGACGTCGCATGTCGCGCCGGGTGACCGGCGCCGCTATGCGGACGCAGGAGTCGACTGCGTGCTGACCAAGCCGGTGACGCTCGCGCATCTGCGCGGTGCATTGGCGGGCATCACGCGACGGCATGGTGTGCCGGAGCAAGAAGGGATACAAGAACAGGACGTCGCGCAGTGCGCGCATGGCGATGCGACATGAAGCAGCGTGTATCGCTACGGGCGGCGACGAGGTCCGAAGAGTGGAAGGCAGCGTGTCGCATCGGCAAGTGCGACGCAGATCAACCAGGTGAAGAGAGGGGAAGACCGTGCGCTACATGGTGAAAGTCTTCGTAATGCTGCTCGATTTCGCCACGCTTCCCGAGAAGTCCCGGAAGGATTTTCTCGGCAGGATGAATGAATTCCTGATCATGTCGCCGACGCAGAAGCGGCGCGCGGTCAGCGAATGGAAGCAGGAGGTGGAGGAACGGGGCGAATCGGGTGAGAGCGGACCATAACGATGATCCCGGCGCGGATGCACGACCGCTGCGCGACAGGATCGCAGCCGCGTGAACGACGGCGGCACCGGGGTGGCCGGGCAATGCGACGTTGCGGCCGGGGCGTCGCAGCGCGAGTGGTCGACGGCGCCGCTCGCACCCGTGGCGCATGCCCGCAAGCGTAGGTTGGCCGCCTTGAGGGGCGATGCGGAGCACGGCCCGCGTCTGCCGGGCGGCGCGCGGCTTGCAGCCTTGACCACGTTTTATCTTAAAATCTAGGCGCGCTTGCATTCTCCGATGTGTCGAAGCGACGGGTCGACGGCGGCCTGTCGGCGGGATGGAACGGAACCGGAACGGCGGCCCGCATCCTGCGGCCGTCGACGGATGCGCGATCGAATGCCTCGGGGAGAACAGGGACGATGGATGAATTCTTTGTGCGGGTGATGGTGGCGGACGACCATCCATCGGCCGCGATCGGGATGTCGCAGGCGCTCGCCGAGAGCAGCACGATCCGGCTCGTCGGCTCCGTGTCCAATTCGACCGATCTCGTGACGGCGCTCGACGAGAAGCCGAGCGACGTGCTCGTCGTCGACTACGTGATGCCCGGCGGCAAATTCGGCGACGGGCTCGTGCTGCTGGCGTTCCTGCAGCGCCGTTATCCCGCGCTGCGTCTCGTGACGATCACCATGATCGACAATCCCAGCGTGCTGCATGCGATCCGCAAGCAGGGTGTCGGCTGCATCCTGAGCAAGTCGGATGCGATTTCGCATCTGGTCGGCGCGGTGCACGCGGCATATGTCGGCGCCAACTACCTGTCGCCGCATATCAAGCAGTTGCTGGAGTCGACGGGCACCTCCGATACGGCCCGCCCGCTGACGACACGCGAAATCGAAGTGGTGCGGCTGTTCGGTTCCGGTTATACGGTTGGCGAGATCGCCACGCAGCTCCATCGCAGCAAGCAGACGATCAGTTCGCAGAAAGCCAGCGCGATGAAGAAGCTCGGCATCGCGCGCGACGCCGACCTGATCCGCTATGCGAGCGACGGCAACCTGGCCGACCCGGCAGCGCCCGATGCGCCGGCCGCAAGCGAGTAGCCGGCGCGCCGGGCGTCGCGATGCAGGACGCATCGACAGACGTCCGCATGGCCGGATGGCGCGCGATCGGGCCGGGCAGCCGGCCGGGCGCCGCATGCGCCGACGGTGACCCTCTCATCCGGCGCCGCCGATAACGATCCATGCCCGCAAAACTGAAACGACTTCTCGCGCACGCGGCGGCGGTGGGCCGCAAGCCGTTCGATCCCGGGCGCGTGCGGCGGCAGCAGCAGATGCTGCTGTACGGCGGCGGGTGTGCGATTACCGCGTTCATTGTCGTGTGCGCGGCGCTGGTTGTCCGGCTCGACGTCCAGGACAGCCTGGAGCGGGCGCGCTCGACGTTTCTTCAGCGCGAAGCGGAGTTCTACGCGAACCTGCAGACTTTGGACCGCATGCTGGCGATGCTCGGCAACCGCACGGAAGAGCTGTGGCGCAAGGGCGCACCGCCGCCGCAGGACGCCCTCAGGGCATTTGCGGCAGACCACGGCCGGTTGGCCGCCAGCAACGCCGGCGGCGGGACGCCGTTTTTCGCGATGGCCGAGGTGACGCCGGCCCGGCCGGCCGAATCCTATGCCCGATATCTGGGGGCGGCACTCGGGCAAGTCGACCGGGGCGCGCGCTACCCGCCGGTCCCGATGCGCGCCGAGCCGATCGGGGGCTACCTGATCGCGCTCGATGGCCCGTTTCTCGGCGTGTTGGGGCCGGGGGTCGTCGCGCGCGCGCGGGCGCTGCCGCCCGATACCGACCTGCGGGCATTGATCGACCGCCTGATGCCCAACGGCGCAGCGAAGCAGAAGCCGGACATGCAAGGCGCGACATTCATGCTCGACCGTCGCTACGACCCGGTCGTCGGGCGCACCGTCATACGGTTCGCGCGGCGGCTCGACGACGACGATGGCCGCCCGTTCGGATGGCTCGTCCTCAACGGCCGTTTCCGTCTCGACGACATCATGTCGCCGCAGTCCGACGACGAGGACGTCGCGGTCCTGGCTGCGGATGGCCGTGTCGTGTTCGGTCGGCCGCGCGACCCGGCGCTGATCGCGCGGGCGATGGCCGATGCGGGTGCGCAGTCCGGCAAGCATGTCGTCGTACGCCGGATCGGCACGCGGTTCGCGATCGTGGACAGCCTGTCCGATACCGGCCTGACCATGGCGGCCACCTTTTCGTGGCGAAGCGTCGCGAGGGCGACGGCTGTCGGCGTGAGCGTGACGCTCGGCGCCGCGTTGTTTACCGTCGCGATGCTGTGGATCACGATCGTGACGTTCGATCGTCGTGCGCTGCGCCCGGCACACCGGCGCGCGATCCGTCTGATCGAAAGCGAGGCGTTCAACCGGACGTTGATTCATACCGCACCGGCCGGCCTGCTGCTGCTCGCGGCGGCCGACGGCGAAACGATGGTCCGCAACGACGCCGCGCTAGCCTACGAAGACGGCGCATCGGGGCTCCCGCTCGGCAAGCGTATCTGGCAGGCCTGCCGCGAGCGGCAACGGGCCGGCACGGGCGAGCGGCGCTTCGTGATGCAGCAGGAACTGGCCGTCGAGCGCGCGGGCCACGACACGACCTATCTCGCGGCGCACATCGTCCGCACCAAGTTCCGCGGTGTCGCCGTGCTGCTCTGCACGCTCACCGACGTCACGGCGCGCCGGCTGACCGAGAACAAGCTGCGTGAGGCGCGAGTGGCAGCGGACGACGCCAACAAGGCGAAATCGACGTTCCTCGCGACGATGAGCCACGAGATCCGCACGCCGCTGAACGCGATCGTCGGCAACCTGGAGCTGATGGAGCGGGCCGAATTGCCGTCGGTCGAGCGGCAGCGCCTGAAGACGATCGTGTCGTCGTCGGATGCGCTGCTGCGCGTGATCAACGACGTGCTCGACCTGTCGAAGGCTGAATCGAACCAGATGGCGCTCGAGCAGATCCCGTTCGACCTGAGACGGGTGCTGCAGGACGTCGCGGCGATTTTCCGGCCGCTCGCGGAAGCGAAAGGGTTGACGCTCGAGTGCGATGTCGCGGCCGAACTGGCGGATGGTCATGTCGGCGATCCGACGCGGTTGCGGCAGCTCGTGTCGAACCTCGTGGGCAATGCGATCAAGTTCACCGAGTATGGCGGGATTGCGATCGACGCACGGCGCGTGCGCGGCGGCGACGGTGCCGGTGAGGTCGAGATCGCCGTGCGCGATACGGGTGTCGGTATTCCAGAGGACGCGTTGCCGACGCTGTTCGACGTCTACATGCAGGCCGATGCATCGATCTATCGTCGTTTCGGCGGCACCGGGCTTGGATTGCCGCTGTGCCGGCGCATTGCGCGATTGATGCACGGCGAGCTGACGGTCGAGAGCCAGGTAGGTTCGGGTTCGACGTTCGTGGCAACGTTGCCGCTGCCCGCCGCGCCGGCCGGCTGGCGCAGCGCCGAACCCGAACCGGATACGGCGCTCGCGCCGCAGCAACGCACCGACGTGCAGCCGCTGCGCGTGCTGGTGGCTGAAGATCATCCGGCGAGCCGCGCACTGCTGCGGGATCAGCTCGACGCCCTCGGTCACGACGCGACGATCGTCGAGAACGGTGTCGAGGCGATGCGCGCGTACTTCGAGCACCCGTTCGACGTGGTGCTGACCGACCTGAGCATGCCGCAGCTCGACGGCTTCGCATTGGCGAATTTCCTGCGCGAGCAGGGGGCATCGGTGCCGGTGATCGCGATGACCGCGCATGCGACCGATGACGATCGCCGCCGCTGTGCGCAGGTCGGGGTGGCGGAGGTCGTGCTCAAGCCGCTGTCGATCGACGTGCTCGACGAGGCATTGCAGCGGCATGGGGGGCAGCGCGGCGTGCGGGCGGAACAGGCGCAATCCGGCGCGCATGAGCAGGCGCCGGCCGTCACCGGTGAAATTCGTCACGCGCTGCGCGAAGCCACGCTGCGTTCGCTGGGCGCGATCGAGGCGGCGCTGTCAGCCGGCAACACGAACGCGCTTGTGATCGAACTGCACTCGATGCGCGGCGGCTTCGCACTGGCCGGCGACAGTGTTGCGCGAGACGCATGTGCGCAGATGGAAGCGACTGTGAAATCGGGCGGCGCCGCGGCGTTTGAATCGCACTGGGATGCGTTCCGGAGCGCGATCGAACACGCGATGGAGCGGATCGGCCAGTGAGGTGGCGCGGCGGTCGTCGCGTTTCCGGCCGATACGTCGACATGCTGCCGGTCTCCGCGCGGAGGGAAGTGACCCGAAGCCAATTCGGGCGGCGGCGCATTCATTAGAAGAATTAGAAGAAAACGAACGCGTCGCACGGAGGCGGGCGCGATCGTGTCGTCGCGCGGCGCAACGCCGGATTCGATCGCCCGACAGTCAGTGAACCGCGGTGGCGGCGTTTTTCTGCCCACCGCGACACGACTGGTACGAGTGAATCGTTAAAACGATCTGACAATCAACGAGTTAATTCGGCGAATATTTTAATTTCGTACTTGTACTAGTTGTTTTGAAAGCATAGCGATAGGTTGTCCTATCGCTCGCACGCGTTCGCTCATCGAAAATAGCGTCAGTGGAATTGATCTTCCACGCGTTTGAATACGGATTAGTTAATCAGTATTCGATCTCCGTAAATCAATCTTTAAATAGAGATCCATCGATGAAACTCAGCAAACTCGTTCTGGCAATGGGCGTCACCACGGCACTGTTCGGCATGGCACACACGGCACAGGCCGACACCGTGTCGAAGAAGGTCACGCTGACCGCGCAAATCAACGACGGCATCTTCGTGTCGAAGCCGGACGGCTCGACGTGGTACGGCACGGAAGAGCTGGAAGCCAACGACTACACGCAAACGAAGTTCTCGAAGACCCTGCCGGTCCGCGTGTATACGAAGAACCCCGACTTCAACATTTCGCTGGCGTCGCCGCTGAAGCTGACGAACGGCAACTACGAAATGAAGAACGCGAAGGTCACGCTCGGCAGCGCCGCAGGTGATTCGGAAGTCAAGTTCGGCGCAGTTCAGAAAGTCACGCAAACGGTCTCGGGCAACGGCGGCTTCGACGAAGTCCACAACCTGAAGATCAACGTCGACGCACCGACGATGGTCGGTACCAACAGCACCAACGGCAGCTACAGCGGCGATCTCGTGATGGTGTTCGAGCCGCTGGCAGCAGCGGGCGGCGGCGATACGCCGGCCTCGAAGTAACCCCGTCGTAGTTCCATCGCGAAGCCCCGCTTCCGGGGCTTCGCTTCCCGATTCGTTCCTGTGTCCAGTCGGCATTGCCGCTCTGGCTTCTGATTTCGTTCCTATTGCAAAGAGAATAGCGTGTCGACCTATCGAGCTCCATTTCCGTTCAATAGGCTGTGGCTCGGTGCATTCGTGTTCATCTCGTCGCAGTCTTTCGCTGAAGTCAAGGTGTCGTACGGCGTGCCTGAAGGTTTCAGTGCGGCCGAGATGGATGATAGCGCGCGTTATGTCGCGACGTTCAACGGCAAGACGTTGCCGGGCTTCGTGCGTTATTCGGCAACCGAATCGGTGCTCGAATTCGACGCGGCGAAGTACGCGGCAAACGGTGTTTCGCCGGACGACGTCGATACGATTCGCAACGTCGTTTCGAAGATCGACTACAAGCGCTGCAGCAAGGGTTGCGATATCGAGGTCGACGGCTATTACGTCACCATCGACAAGCTTCGGCGCTCGATATCGATTCGCAATTCCCGTGAGGATTACTTCGCACCGGAAACGACCTTCGGGCTGGTCAACAACCAGTCGGTCGACTTTCGTGCGTCGTCAAACGGTTATCGCGCCGCCAACCTGAACGGCGCGACCTGGGTCGGGCTGCCGTCGCGCAGCTTCGGCTACGTAAGCTGGTATGCGAACCGCACTCAAACCCGCGGCACGAGCTACGGGTCGCAGGGCGTTTCGTCGTATTACCTGCAGAAGAACTTCGCGGGAACCTACCTGCGGGCCGGCAAGCAGAACAGCATCGACTATGCGTCCGGTTCGGTCAGCACGCTGCTGTCGCCGAGTTTCGACCAGTTCGTGACGTTCGGCAGCCAGAGCAACCTGCAGGTGAATCGCGATGCGGGTTCGCTGGTGCTGTACGCGACGGCCGAAGGCAATTACGAGTTTTACCGGAACGGCCGCCTGATCATGAAGCGCCCGGCCGCGCTCGGCCGCAACGAGATCAGCTTCGCGGATCTGCCGGGCGGCTATTACCCGGTGCAGGTGCGCCTGGTCGACCGCAACGGCAACCTGGTCTCGCAGGAAATTCGCGAGATCAACAACGTCAACTTCGGCGCCGGCGGCGGCAACGCATGGCATTTCACGGTCGGCAAGGAGATGAGCGATCGTGGCGGCTTCCTGATGGAAGGCGCGATGAGCCGCAACTTCCGCCAGTTCTACATGAACGCGTCGACGCTCGTCGGTCGCGGCGGGGATTGGGCGGCGGAAGTGAACGTTACGCGTCCGACAAAGATCGGCGACGTCGACGTCACGCCTACGCTCGGCGTGCTGGCGGGCGAGCGCAAGGCAGGCGGCTACGTCAGCCTAGCGGCGTCGAGCGAAGCGCTCGGCAGCCTGTCGGCCAGCCGCTATCTGAACAACGACGTGTCGCGGTTCTATGCGGGCACGTCGAGCACCAGCGTGACGTACAGCCGCATGGTGCGCAAGGCGACCGTCGGCTACAACTACCAGCAGTCGGGGTTCGGTGCGACGCACCAGGCGGAAGTGCGCTGGAACTATCGACCGAACGGCCTGTGGGCAACTTTCGCGCTCGGCGTGCAGAAGGGCAGCTTCAGTCGCACGAGCGGCGGATATGGCGTGTATTTCAACATGACCATGCAGCTCGACAAGGTTCAGGCGAGCTTCAGTGCCGCACGTTCCGGCGGCCAGACGCAGTTGAGCGGCGATTACCGGAAGGATTTCCAGGACGGTTTCGGTACGACGACACTCGGGGTGACGGGCAACCGTATCAACTCCGATTACGGCATCAACGTATACGGCTCGCGCTCGGGCACGCGCGGTGACGCTTCGCTGAACCTCGGCTACAACGGCGATGCCTCCAACGTCGATTTCAACTACCGCGGCATGGTTGCGGCCAGCAAGGATGGTGTTGCATTCGGTCGCTACAGCAACGGCGGCAGCGCGATGTTGCTGCGCACGCCGAAGCTCGACGGGATGCGTTACGGCTTCAACGTGGAAGGTAGCCCGGTCGGTGGCGGCAGCACCTATGCGGTGCCGTTGAATACCTATACCGACGTAGCGTTCGCTCGCGTGTACAGCAACAGCGACAAGCTCGACATGAACATCGAGGTGCCCGCCAACATCGTTCGCGCGCATCCGGGGCAGGTCTATGCGGCGCAGGCGAAGGTCGACATCAACATGGTCTACAGCGGCTTCCTGAAAGATACCGAAGGCAAGCCGATCAGCGGCAAGGTCGTCGAAACCGGTGACGTCGTCCATCGTAACGGCCTGTTCTCGATCGTCAGCAAGACGATGCTGTCGCAGGTCACGGTCGACGGCGACGGGCATCGATACACATGCAGCCTGAAGGATGCGAGCGGCAACGATTTCCGCTGCGAACTGCCAGGGCTCAAGGAATCAAAGGAGTAAGCACATGAATTTCAACGCGAAGCATTGGGCATTGGCTCTCGTCGCGCTCGCGTGCGCGACTGTCCGTCCGGCACTGGCCGAAGGCGAACTGATGGTGATGCCGGCGGCAACCCGCGTGTATGCCACGCACGACCAGAAGGTGACCGTGCGCAACATGGGCGATGCACCGCTCTTCCTGTCGATCACGTTGCAGAAGATCATGAATCCGGGCGTGACGCCCGAGAAGAAGGTTGACCTCGGGCAACTGGACAATCCAGGCATGCTCGCGAGCCCGGACAAGCTCACGCTCGGGCCAGGCCAGAGCCGGCAGATCGAGCTGAAGTCGCTGACGGATCCCGCGCAGGAAGAGGTCTACCGGCTGTACGTGGTGCCGATCCGGTCACTGAAGGTGGAAGACGCACCGGCTGACAAGATTACCGCGCCGATGTCGGTGGCGATCGGCTATGGCGTGCTGGTCCGGCATTTGCCGCCGCCGGGCAAGCTGAACGTGGCCTGGACCCATCGCTGCGAGGATGGCGGCATCACGCTGGAAAGCACCGGCAACGTGCGCACGCTGTTCTCGAACGCGTCGTATGACGGTGTGAAGCAACCGCAGACCATCGCGGTATTTCCGGGCACGCCGCAGCATTTCGCGACCAAGCGCATGACGCTCAGTGTCCAGGATGAGCCCAAGACGCTGCAATGTCCGTGATGAACCGCGCGCTGTGCCGAGCGCTGGGTGCGTTGCTGCTGCTCTGGAGCAGCGGCAGTTTTGCCGCAGGCATTCTGAAGTTGTCTCGCACCGAGCTCACGTTGGCACCCGATAAACCCGCCAATGAACTGTGGGTCGAGAACGTCGGCGATACACCGTTGTATCTCGATATCACGCAGCAGCGGGTCTTGAATCCGGGGCATTTGCCGGAACAGCTCGTGCCGGTCGAGGAGGTGTCGCAGCCCACCTTGCTGGTACTGCCCACTCGGCTGGCGCTATCGCCGGGGCAGAAATACCGGATGGCGTTGAAAGAGCTTTCCATGCCGGATGAGTCTCAAGTGTGGCGAGTGACATTCCGGCCACGGGAGCACATCGTCGTTGACGCGGATCGCGATGGCGACACGACGGCGCCGCTGTTCGTGAGTGTCGGCTATGGCGTGGTTATTTATCAGTCGTTGGCTGGGGCAGTAAGATAAATATTGTCTTGGTGGTCGATTTGTGATTTTTTTGATCATTAAATTGGAGTGGTCGGGAATTTTGACCGGAGAATTTTAAATGAATCGAATTTCTCGTGAACGGGGTTCGTTCGGAAGGTGGTGCAAGGTCGTATTATTGTTCTTTCTCGCAATGTCTGTCGGTAGAGCGTACGGATATATTCTTGTTCTCGATAATTTGAGCAATGGATACAGTGGTTGCTCATGGGTCGATAACGGGAATGGAACCAGCACCGTCAGTGTTTCGATTGACTACAAGAGTGTGGTAGGTCATTTGGGCGGTCGATTATTCACGTCTCGAGGCATACTTATTTACACGTATAACAGAAACGGGGAGCTCAATCCAAGTGCCAACGTCGCAAGGGCAATGAATATAAATGGCAAGCCGTACGAAAGTGCTTTTGTCGGGACGGGGTATGTCATGTATAAGAATTCTAATTATCCAGGGCCCAGTACGGGGGATTGGACGAACGGTTCCCCGTTTATCGCGAATGTTGTTGCAACTGTGTCGAATTCAGTAATTGCGGATTGGCCTGCTATTGGTATTCGTGCTGGGAACTATACGGATGGTGATGATGTTGGTGAAGTGACCGGGGTTGCATACATTCGCTTCGGGGAAAATAGGGGTGTTTGCAATATTGTGGTGAACCCTGAAGTGCCGCCACCGCCGGTAGAGATCACAATGAACATGACCGCTCCGGACTGGAATCTGGGAGATTTGGGTCAAGGAGATTCGAAGAAGACGTTTTCCGATACGGCGAACCAACTTTGCTTCACCTATCCCGGTTCAGTGGTTACGGGTGTGCGCTTTATAGTAAATGCGAAAAATGTCAATGGTGAGGTGGCAAACCGCTACAGACTCAAAAATGTCGACGATGCGTCGCAGTTCGTTCCTTACAGCATCAAGCTGGATGGGGGTGGGTCAACCCTATCTTTGCCGAACTCCTCGAACATGGCCATGCGTTTCGCCAGTTCGGGAAAAACGTGTTTTGTGCCGACGTTCGAGACCACTGTTGATAGCAACGTAAAAGAAGGCGACTACGTCGATGTGCTCATATTCACCGTCGTTACACCTTCGTAGGAGTTCACGTGAAGAGTGTTTTGAAAAAGTGTCTGATCGTATCGTTGATGCTCCCGGCTGTTTTGCTCGCCGAACCGGTGAAACTGACCGGGAAGACGACGAGCCGGGTCACCGCTCACGTCTCGCGGCCGAACAATCTGTTCGTTACGGATGACAAGGGCGGCTGGTTCGATCAAGGGCTGCAAATGCAGCAGCTCGGCGGATGGGATACCCCATACGAGGTGCAGGCGAGGTTGAAAATCGTGTCGACCAGCGGTGTGTTTCAGGTTCGCCTGGATTCGCCACTGACCATCACACATCAATCGAAACCCACGTTGGTGTTTAGAACGCCGACAGTCAAGCTCGCGCCCGAAGGCGGTGTACCGAAACCTCTGCTGGTCGGTCAGGGTACGGAGTTTCAGAATCCGGCCGCATCAGGGGCGCGGGACGATTCGGTGGGCTATTACAACCTCGACATCGCCGCTTATCCGCCAACTGGTAACTTCAAGGACAACACGGGTACGTACAAAGGCGTGTTGTCCATGACGTTCGAACCAGTGATCAAGGCGCCTTGACGGTCATCTTGCGACTACGCGTTTATCAAGCCGCATCGTCAAGAATCGGACGGGACGCCTGCAGATCGATTAAAGGACATGCAGCATGAAAAAATACTCATCTACGTTGGGGCGCATCGCATGCATGGCCACACTGGCGTTTCCGATATCGGCGGCCGCGGCGATCGACATGGTGCCGAAGGACGTCACCCTCAAGGAAACAGTCACCTCGGTCGAGGTGATCAACAATGGAGATCGCGCCGAATACGTCAGCGTGTCGTTGTCGCGCCTGCTGAATCCTGGCGTGCCGTTCGAAAATGAGCGGCTCGAGCCGGTTGGCGAGATCGATCAGCCGTCCATTTATGCATCACCATTCCGAATGAGCCTTGCTCCCGGGCAGACAAAGACCATCGCGATCAAGGTATTGCGTCCGGTCGACACGGAAACGGTTTACCGACTCGATGTGAAGCCGGTGATCAAGGTCCTCGGTACGGGCCACGCGAAGTCATCGGCCAGTGTCGTCGCTAATCTCGCATTCAGCGGGATCGTACGCCAGATGCCCTCCAAAACGCGGGCAGCGCTCGCTGTGGCGTGCGAAGCGTCGGGCGCACGACTGACGGCGACCGGCAATGTTCACTATCGTGTGGAAGGCGCCAAAGCCGACGGGCAACGCCTCGACGATTTCAATGTGTATCCAGGCGTGCCGCTCCCGGTACCGGGGCGCATCGTCGATATTCCCGGTCATTCCGTGTGCGGTGCGGCAGCCGCGAAGTCGCCTCTCCCCTGATTGATGATGCCTCTGCGGCATTTGCTGGAGGCATACGATCGTGTACCGTTGCTACCGTCGACAGATATGTCGATGCTTCGGATAGCGACTCTTCTTCCTATTCCCCGGGCCTGCATTTGACTCTGTCTATAGAGCGCGATGTGGCCCAGGCGTTGCGATGCGTGACGTCAACGGATTCTGAATATCGCGGCAGCACGTCAACATCGTTGATGCGGGCACGGCATAGAAGGTGAACCGCGTTAAAAAAAGCATGAGCGTCTCGTACAACGACAAGGTACGCGTTCTCTAAGGTGATGTTGCAGCGTGGCTGCTACAGCGGTATCGCGATGACGGGCGGCTTCGAAGAAATCGCCCGTCATCGCTTTTTCGCCCCCCGCTCGTTAGCCGAGCGGAGAGTTTATTATGCCGAACCCAACGCGTTCGACTGGTCCTTATCGATCGACAGGGCCGTAATACCATTGCCCGTTGATCTTGCCGATACTCAGGCCGACCATGTAATACGGTTGGGCGGCACCTTCAACCGAGCTGGCTTCGATGTTGCCGGATCTGTTGTTGTACCCGACCAGGGTGCCCCAGGAACGCCCACCGTATATCGTCGATGCCGGATCGATACGACTGCTCGACGTCGATGCGCGGATCGTGCCTGCGTTTTCGCCGACGAGGCCGCCCAGGGTTGAAAAGGTGCCCGCAATCGTGCCGGTGGACGACGCGTCGTCGATGACAGCACCCTGATCGTTCAGCCCCACCAGACCGCCGACGGTCGAATTGTTCGCCCCGACATTGCCGGTCGTGGCCGCATGGCGCACGATTGCGCGGTTGCCTTGGTTCGTGCCGACCAGTCCGCCGACGCGGCTGCCGTTGCCAGCCGTTACGTTGCCGGTGGCTGTCACGGTGTCCAGTTCCCCCGTGTTCAGGCCGACGAGTCCGCCGGCATCGCTCGCCTCGCCTGCGCTGACCCGGCCAGTGGCGCTGGAGTTCGACACGGCGCCGTCATTCGTGCCGACGAGCCCGCCGGCGTGGCTGTTCCGGCCGGTCGTTACCGTGCTTCTGGCCTGCGCGTGACGAATCGTGCCGCCGTTCCTGCCCGCCAGACCGCCGACATGGCCGCTGGCAAGATCCGTGACGTCGCCGTCCGATTGCACACCGTCCAGCGTGCCGCCTGCGTTGTCGCCGACGAAGCCACCGATTGCGAGCGCACCGTTGGCCCAGACCGGGCCGGATGCGGACGCGTTCGCGATCGTGCCGTCGTCCCTGATTTTTCCGGCAAAGCCGCCGACGTAGCTGCCTTTGCCTGCCGTGACCGTGGCGTTGGCCGACGCGTTGCGAATCGTGCCGAAATTGATGCCGACAAAGCCGCCGGTGCTCGTGTCGTCGCGGCCGGACACGCGCCCGCGGCTCGACGAACGAACGATCTCGCCGTTGTTCGTGCCGACGAACCCGCCGATGCTCTGGACCTCGCGGCTGTACGATCCCTGGAACGGCGAGCCGGAACTGCCGGACAAGGTGACGTCGGCGGACGCCGTACTGTCGGCGATCGTGCCGCCGTTGACGCTGGCCAGGCCACCGACGGAGAGCGTGTTGGCGCTACCCGAGACACGCCCGGCAAAGTTCGCGCGGTCGATCGTGCCGAGGTTCCGGCCGACGAGGCCGCCCATCATGACCATGTTCCGGCCGTTGTACGAGACGCTCGTGTTTTTCGCGTTGACGTTCTCGATGCGTCCCAGGTTGTCGCCGACGAGGCCGCCGACGAACGTGGCGCGGGCGGCCGACGTGCCGTCGACGGTGAGCGAGTCGAGCGTCAGGTTGGCAAGATAGCCGGTGCTTTGCCCGAACAGGCCGATGTTCGGCCCGGTGCCGGTGATCGACAGCCGGCTGATCGTGTTGCCGAGGCCGTCGAACACGCCGGTGAACGTGCCGCTGCCGCCGATGCTGCGGAAGCTCGTGTTCGCGCCGTCGATCGCGTTCCCGATTACGTAGCGGCCGCCAAGATTCGCATCGACGTTGCGCAGGTCGGCCATGTTGTGGAGAACCTTGTAGTCTTCGCCGTTCGAACGGAACGACGCGTTGTCGCCGGACAGCGTGACGACGACGTCCTTGTTCAGCGTATGGCCGTTCTTCGAATTGAGCTCGAGGTGTGCGTTGCGGCCGGTGAGTTTGATCGTATCGTTGATGCGGATCTTGTCAGCGGCGTTGACGTTCAGGCTCGCATTCGCGCTGGCGGACGACACCGCTTGCTGCAGATCGACGTTGCCCTTCTGCGACGTGAGCGTGAGCGAGCGATCGCTGTTCCATGCGACCGGGCCGCCAACCGTCAGGTCGCCCTGCGTGTTGGTCAGCGCGACGTTGGTGGTGCCGAGGTTGTTCGACAGCGTGTCGCCGTCGATCGATGCGCCGGCCGGATAGAGCGTGTCTGCGTTGTTGTTCGCAACGCCGGCGTTGGCCGCTTCGATGGCCCAGGTGCCGGCCGTATTGCCTGCGCGCGTGTCGACCGTGGTACCGCGTGCAACGCGAACCTGTTCGCCTCGCGTGACGATCGAGCCTGCCGGTGCGCCAGCTTCGGCTGCGCTCGCGTCGAGCTTGCCGCCGACGAGGACGGTGCCGCCGTCGAGCGTGATCTTGCCGGCGCGGCTGGCGAGGCCCTTCGCTTCGATGGTGCCGGTGTTGTTCACCACGGCGTTCAACAGGTCGCCTGCTGCACGCGCGGTCATCAACACTTCGCCGCCGTCGGCCTTCAGCAGGCCGCCGTTGTTGGCCTGCGCATCGACCGCGCCGCCTTCGACCTGCAGGCTGAGCAGGTCGCTGCCGTCGAAGTTGACCTTGAACGTGTTGCCGGCGCCGAGCGCGACGCGGCCCATCTTCGCCTGGATCACGCCATTGTTGGACACGCGCGCACCGAGCAGCGCGACGCCGCCGCCGTCGGCGGCGGTGATGCGACCGTCGTTGACGATGGAGGCGGTGGAGTTACCCGAGAAGCGATAGTTGCCGGCGAGGAAATCGGCGTCGGCGATGTTCTGGGTGGAAGCGACGAGGCCGCCGACGTTGATCTGTGCGCCGGAGCCGAACAGCACGCCGTTGGGGTTGACGAGGAAGACCTTGCCGTTGGCGTCGAGCTGGCCCTGGATCTGGCTGCCGTTGTTGCCGACGACGCGGTTCAGCGCGATCGACTGCTTGCCGGGCTGATAAAACGTGACGCGCTCGCCGCCGGCGATGTCGAATTCCTTCCAGTTGGTGATGAGCTTGTCGGTATGCTGGTTGATCGACATCGTCTTGCCGTCTGCGTCGCGCAGGATGTCGGCCTTGCCGGCGGTGATGTTCTCGCCGGAGGGCAGCGCGAAGGCGGGCAGGCTGACGATACCGAGCAGGGAGAGTGCGGCGGCGACGCGCTTGGCGCTGCCGGGTTTGGCACGGCGGCGCGCGGTTTCCCCGACGGCGATCCAGCGGCCGTGTAGCGGATTCCATACCAAAGCGTAGGTCTTGTTCATGATTTCATCTCCAGAGATTGGATGGGATGTCGGGCCGATGCGGCTGAGCACCGACAGAGAGGGCGGCGATCGGGCCGGGTGTGCCGATCGCCAGGAGCGGGGGTGTGGCCCCCGCCGTATCGGCGGACGTCAGCGACGTCCGCGCGGATGGGGTCAGTCCTGCAGGCGACCGGCGTTGAAACCGACGAGCGGTACATCCGGGCCGTTCCCGCTTGCGGTGTTGCCGATGAGCTGGCCGTAGTTGATGCCGGCGAGCGCGCCGTAGCGCTGCGCAAGTTCGCTCCGATAGGCGATCCGGCTGGTCGTGGACGAACGCTCGACCGTGCCGAAGTTGCTGCCGGCCAAGCCGCCCAGCTTCGCTGTGTATCCGCCCGACACCGTGCCCGACGACGAGGACGTACGGATCCGTCCGCCGTTGTTGCCGACGAGGCCGCCGACCAGGCTGACATTGCCGCCGGATACCGCGCCGGCGGCCGTGGAGGCGTCCAGCAAGCCGCTGAGCTGGCCGACGAGGCCGCCGACCTGGCTGCCGTCGCCGGCGCTCACATCGCCCGTCGCACTGGCGCGACGGATCACATACCGGCTGCTTCCTGCGAACCCGCCCGCCAGGCTGGCATGACCGGCCTCGACGTTGCCCGTCGCGCTCGACGTATCGATGACGCCAAGGTTGTTGCCGACGAACCCGCCCACCATGCCGGCGATCGAGGCCGTGACCATGCCGCTCGCGCGTGATGCGCTGACGTCGCCGTGGTTCGTGCCGACCGCGCCGCCCGCGACGCTGTTCTCCCCGACCCGGATCGAGCCGCCGGCCTTCGAGTGGGCGAGCAGGCCGGCGTTCAGACCGACGAGGCCACCCGCCACGACATCGTTGCCTGCCGTGATGGTCGTGGTCGACGACGTGTTGCGCACGACACCATTCGCTTCGTTGTGGCCGACGAGCCCACCGATCAGGGCGGTGTCGCCGGTCATCGTGACGCTACCCGCACTCGACGAGGTTTCGACGATGCCGCTGTTGATGCCGACCAACCCACCCGCCGTGCCGCGCGCGGTGGTCACGTGGACGTCGGCGTGGCTGTCGGCGATGCGCGCGACGGGCGCGTTCTTTTGCGCAAGCGTGAGGTTGGCGCCGGCGAGACTGCCGATCGCTACCGTCTCCCTGTCGCCGTCGACGCGTCCCGACACCCGCGCACGCTCGATCGTGCCGCCGCGGTTGGCGCCGACCAGACCGCCGACGTACGCGCGTCCGGCGGCGGAGACAGTGACATCGGTGGCCGTGACGTTCGAGATCGTGCCGAAGTTGTCGCCGGCGAGCGCGCCGATCAACAGCGTGCGCCGGGGCGCGCTGCCGGTTGCGCTGAGGCCTTTCAGTTCGAGGTTCGCGATGCGGCCGCGGTTGATGCCGAACAGGCCGACGACGTGATGGCCAGGGTTGGTGATCGCGAGCCGGCTGATCGTATTGCCGAGGCCGTCGAAGATGCCGGTGAACGCATTGCCGGTAGCGCCGCCGATACTGACAAAGTTCGCGTTCGCGCCGTCGATCGTGTTGCCGATCACGTAGCGGCCGCCGAGGTTCGCGTCGACGTTGCGCAGGTCGGCGATGGTGTGGAGCACCTTGTAGTCCTCGCCGTTCGAGCGGAACGATGCGTTGTCGCCGGACAGCGTGACGGCAGCATCGTTGGTCAGCGTGTGGCCGTTCTTCGAATTGAGCTCGAGATGCGCGTTACGGCCGGTGAGCTTGACCGCATCGTTGATGCGGATCTTGTCGGCGGCGTTGACGTTCAGGCTCGCATTCGCGCTGGCGGACAGCGTCTGCTGCAGATCGACGTTGCCCTTCTGCGACGTGAGCGTGAGTGCGCGATCGCTGTTCCATGCGACCGGGCCGGCGACCGTCAGGTCACCCTGCGTGTTGGTCAGCGCGACGTTGGTGGTGCCGAGGTTGTTCGACAGCGTGTCGGCATCGATCGATACGCCGGCCGGATAGAGGCTGTAGGCATTGTTTTTCGCGACGCCGGCGTTGGCCGCTTCGATGGTCCAGGTGCCGGCCGTATTGCCCGCGCGCGTGTCGACCGTGGTGCCGCGCACAACGCGAACCTGTTCGCCGCGCGTGAGGATCGAGCCGGCCGGCGCGCCGGCCTCTGCTGCGCTCGCGTCGAGCTTGCCGCCGACGAGGACGGTGCCGCCGTCGAGCGTGATCTTGCCGGCGTGGCTGGCAAGTCCCTTCGCTTCGATCGCGCCGGTGTTGTTCACCACGGCATTGAGCAAGTTGCCTGCCGCCTGCGCGGTCATCAGCACTTCACCGCCGTCGGCCTTGAGCAGGCCGCCGTTGTTGGCCTGCGCATCGACTGCGCCGCCTTCGACCTGCAGGCTGAGCAGGTCGCTGCCGTCGAAGTTGACCTTGAAGGTGTTGCCGGCGCCGAGCGCGACGCGGCCCATCTTGGCCTGGATCACGCCGTTGTTGGATACGCGCGCACCGAGCAGCGCGACGCTGCCGCCGTCGGCGGCGGTGATGCGGCCGTCGTTGACGATGGAGGCGGTGGAGTTACCCGAGAAGCGATAGTTGCCGGCGAGGAAATCGGCGTCGGCGATGTTCTGGGTGGAGGCAACGAGGCCGCCGACGTTGATCTGCGCGCCTGAGCCGAACAGCACGCCGTTGGGGTTGACGAGGAAGACCTTGCCGTTGGCTTCGAGCTGGCCCTGGATCTGGCTGCCGTTGTTGCCGACGACGCGGTTCAGTGCGATCGAATGCTTGCCGGGTTGATAGAACGAGACGCGCTCGCCGCCGGCGATGTTGAAGTCGTTCCAGTTGGTGATGAGCTTGTCGGTGTGCTGGTCGATGCGCATCGACTTGCCGTCTGCGTCGCGCAGGATATCGGCCTTGCCAGCGGTGATATTCTCGCCGGAAGGCAGCGCGAAGGCGGGCAGGCTGACGACGCCGAGCAGCGAGAGCGCGGCGGCGACACGCTTGGTGCTGCCGGGCTTGGCGCGGCGGCGTGCGGTTTCCCCGACCGCGCTCCAGCATCCCTGGGCCTGGTTCCAGATCAGTGCGTAGGTCTTGTTCATCGTTTGGTCTTCCTGATGGTTTTTTTAGGAAGTCCGGCCGACCGTGAAGGCTGATCGACCGGAGGGTGGCGGCCGGCGGCCGGGCGGCCACCGGCAACGAGCGGCCGGGCCGCTCGTATCAGGTGACGGAATCCGGCCTGCCGTTCATGCGGCGCAGCCGGAACCGTCAAGGTTCACGTTCAGGGCTTCACCAGACCGTAGTTCAGGCCGACCAGCGGGCCGTAAAACTGGTCGTAGCCAGCCTTCACGTCCACGCGGCTGGTGCTCGACGAGCCGTAGATGCTGCCGAAATTGCCGCCGACGAGGCCGCCGAGCCGCGCGTACTGGCCGCCGGATACGGTGCCGTTCGACGACGACGACGCGGTGATGGTGCCGCCGTTGTTGCCGACGAGGCCGCCGACATAGCTGGCGAAGCCGCCCCGGGCGGAGCCCGTCGCACGCGACTGGTCGACAGTCCCGGTCTGGCTGCCGACGAGGCCGCCGACATTGCTCTGCGCGCCGCCTTCGACGTCGCCCGACGCCGTCGACCGGACGATGCTGCCCCGCTCGTTGCTGCCGACGAGGCCACCGACCGACGAGAAGTCGCCCGCCTTCACCAGGCCCGTCGCACGGGAATCGGCGATCGTGCCGAAGTTGCGTCCGACGAGGCCGCCTGCGCGGCTCGAGTACCGGGTCGATACGTTGCCCTTGGCGCTCGACGTGAGGATGCGGCCCACGTTGTACCCGACGAGACCGCCTGCCGAGCTGTTCTCCAGCGCGATGACGTTGCCCGACGCGTTGGAGGAATCCAGCGTGCCGGCGTTGGTGCCCGCAAAGCCGCCCGCGATGGCGTTGTAGCCCGCCACGACGTCGCCGGATGCGTCGGATGCCTCGATGCGGCCGGCGTTCACGCCGACAAAACCGCCGACCGTGGCGCTGTAGTCGCCGGCTACCTTGCCGCTGGCCAGCGACGTTTCGATGAAGCCGTCGTTCGTGCCCGCGAAGCCGCCGAGCGTCGATTTGCCGAGGGCCCGGACATGGCCTTGCGCGTCGGACGCATGAATGCGGCCCGCCGTGCCGTTGCGGCCGACGAAGCCGCCGACGATGCTGTCTGCACCGGCGACGACGTTGCCCGTCGCGGTCGACGCATCGATGTCGCCGTCGTTGTAGCCGGCGAAGCCGCCGGCCAGTGCCTGGGTGCCTGCCGTCACGTTGCCGTTGGCCCGCGACGCGCGGATCCGGCCGCTGTTCGTGCCGACGAGGCCGCCGATCGTGCTCGATGCGTCTGCGAACACGTTGCCGTCGGCCGTGGACGATTCGATGCCGCCGAGGTTCACGCCCACCAGGCCACCTGCGATCGCGTTGTTGCGCGCAGTCACGGTCGCGGACGACGACGACTGCTTGATGAGGCCGTTGTCGTCATTGAGGCCGACGAGGCCGCCGACCTTCGCGTTGGCGGCGCTCGCGTTGATGGAAGCCGCACTCGACGAGCGCTCGATCATGCCCGTGTTGTGGCCGACCAGGCCGCCGGTGAGGCCATCGTGCGCGGCGTCGATGCGGACGTCGGCATGGCTGTCGCGGATCGATGCCGAGATAGGCGGCTGGTTCAGCCGCGTCAGGTTCTCGCCCACGAGGCCGCCGATCACGTACGCGTAGCGATCGCCTTCGATACGGCCGGATACCTTGGCGCGCTCGATCGTGCCGCCATAGTTGCTGCCGACGAGACCGCCGACGACCGTCTGCCCCGTCGCCGAGACCGTGACGTTGTTGGCCGTCACGTTCGAGATCGTGCCCGTGTTGCCGCCGGCGAGCGTGCCGACCGAAGTCACCCAGTACGGCACACCCGATGCGGTCGTGACGATGTCGCTCAGGTTGAGGTTGGCGATGCGGCCGGCGTTGTGCGAGAACAGGCCGACGTTCGACTGGCCCGGATTGGAAATCCGCAGGCGCGTGACCGTATTGCCGAGGCCGTCGAACACGCCGTAGAACGACTGGGTGCCGCCGATGCTGCGCAGGTTCGTGTTCGCGCCGTCGATCGTGTTGCCGATCACGTAGCGGCCACCGCGGTTCGCATCGACGTTACGCAGGTCGGCGATGGTGTGGAGCACCTTGTAGTCCTCGCCGTTCGAGCGGAACGACGCGTTGTCGCCGGACAGCGTGACGGCAGCGCCGTTGTTCACCGAATGGCCGTTCTTCGAATTGAGTTCGAGGTGCGCGTTGCGGCCGGTGAGCTTGACCGCATCGTTGATGCGGATCTTGTCGGCGGCGTTGACGTTCAGGCTCGCATTCGCGCCGGTAGCGGACAGCGTCTGCTGCAGATCGACGTTGCCCTTCTGCGACGTGAGCGTAAGTGCGCGATCGCTGTTCCATGCGACCGGGCCGGCGACCGTCAGGTCACCCTGCGTGTTGGTCAGCGCGACGTTGGTGGTGCCGAGGTTGTTCGACAGCGTGTCGGCATCGATCGATACGCCGGCCGGATAGAGGCTGTAGGCATTGTTTTTCGCGACGCCGGCGTTGGCCGCTTCGATGGTCCAGGTGCCGGCCGTATTGCCCGCGCGTGTATCGACCGTGGTGCCGCGCACGACGCGAACCTGTTCGCCGCGCGTGAGGATCGAGCCGGCCGGCGCGCCGGCCTCTGCTGCGCTCGCGTCGAGCTTGCCGCCGACGAGGACGGTGCCGCCGTCGAGCGTGATCTTGCCGGCGCGGCTGGCGAGGCCCTTCGCTTCGATCGTGCCGGTGTTGTTCACCACGGCGTTCAGCAGGTCGCCTGCCGCACGTGCGGTCATCAGCACTTCACCGCCGTCGGCCTTGAGCAGGCCGCCGTTGTTGGCCTGCGCATCGACTGCGCCGCCCTCGACCTGCAGGCTGAGCAGGTCGCTGCCGTCGAAGTTGACCTTGAACGTGTTGCCGGCGCCGAGCGCGACGCGGCCCATCTTCGCCTGGATCACGCCGTTGTTGGACACGCGCGCACCGAGCAGCGCGACGCTGCCGCCGTCGGCGGCGGTGATGCGGCCGTCGTTGACGATGGACGCGGTGGAGTCGCCGGAGAAGCGATAGTTGCCGGCCAGGAAATTCTCGTCAGTGATGTTCTGGGTGGACGCGACGAGGCCGCCGACGTTGATCTGCGCGCCGGAGCCGAACAGCACGCCGTTCGGGTTGACGAGGAAGACCTTGCCGTTGGCGTCGAGCTGGCCCTGGATCTGGCTGCCGTTGTTGCCGATCACGCGGTTCAGCGCGATCGACTGCTTGCCGGGTTGATAGAACGAGACGCGCTCGCCGCCGGCGATGTTGAAGTCGTTCCAGTTGGTGATCAGCTTGTCGGTGTGCTGGTCGATGCGCATCGACTTGCCGTCTGCGTCGCGCAGGATATCGGCCTTGCCGGCGGTGATGTTCTCGCCGGAAGGCAGCGCGAAGGCGGGCAGGCTGACGATACCGAGCAGGGAGAGTGCGGCGGCGACGCGCTTGGCGCTGCCGGGCTTGGCGCGGCGGCGCGCGGTTTCCCCGACCGCGCTCCAGCATCCCTGAGCCTGGTTCCAGACCAGTGCGTAGGTCTTGTTCATGTTTCTTTCCTCTGGAAAAAGTACTGGGGTATCGTTTCGCATTGATACGTATACCTAACGAAACGGCTAAGACGGAAACGCGTGACTTTCACGCTTCCTACGGCGCGGGCAGCTACGCCGCCCGCGCTACTTGCGGCCCTGCCATGCCCGGCGGGCCGCTCGTCGTATGCCGCTCAGAAATACTGGGCGGCCTGCAGCCAGACACTCGGTGAGCGCGTGGGCGACGCGACCTGATCGGTGTAGCCGACCGGCAGCGCGGCGGTGACGCTGACTTGATGACGCGAGCCGTACCAGCTCGCGCCGATACCGAGCGACGACAATTGCACGGTATTGCGTTCGCGCGACCAGCGCTGTTTGCTGAGCTGGATGCGGCCGGTGTCGGCGAACGTGCTCAGTTGCCAGCCGGGCGCGACCAGATAGCGCAGTTCGGCGGTGGCCTGCCAGCCCTGGTCGCCGCTGCCGGCGCCGAGCGCGAACGCACGCACGCCATACGGGCCGCCGAGGTTGAATTTTTCCGAAGAGTCGAGGTTGCGCGACGACAGTTGCGCACTGAATTGCGTGTAGAGCTGGAATCGCGAACCGAGCGCCTGCAGCCGCAGCGCGTTGATGTTCAGTTTCGCGAACTGGCCGAGGGTATGGGCGTAGTAATTCATGTCGAGCGGATCGTTGCTGCTCAAATGCCCGATGCCGACGGTCGCGGAGAAGCCGGTGCGGCCGCCGCCGCCGAAACCGTCCTGACGGTTGCCGCTCACGCCGAACGACCACAGATCGACGGTCTTGTCGCCGACCACATCGAATATGCCGTACACGTCGCGCAGGTGCTTGTTTTCGTAGGTCACCTGGGCATCGACGCTCGTGCGCCGGCTGCGCAGCAGCGGCTGCGTGACGAACGCGGAGCGGACGTCCGCTCCGCCGTGGTAGCGAAGCTCCTTCAGGCTGCCGCCGATCCGGTAGTTCATGTCGGAATACGCGATGCCGACGCGTGTGGACGCGGGGCCGACCGGCACCTGGTACGACGCGCGGTAGTAGCGCTGGTTCGTATTGCTCGTCAGGCCGCGCAGCGAGAAGCGGTCGCCGAGGCGCAGCGGCGCGTTGACGTCGATGCTGCCCGTCGCGCGGTAGCGGCCGGTCAGCGGATCGCCGAAGTTGTCGAATTCGACCGAGCCGGTGGCGAAGCGACTGCGTTCGGCATCGATCACGAGATCGGTCGTGCCGGGCTCGGCGCCGGGCCGCAGCGTGCCCTTCGCATCGACGCCGGGCATCTCGTTCAGCAGCATGAGGCTGCGCTCGAGACGGTTGCCGCTGACGATCTCTCCGGGCTGCAGCGACGCAAGCGGTTGACGCAGCGCGCGATCCAGTACGCGTGTGCGGTTGTGCAGCTCGAGCTGCCCGTAGCGGCCTTCGACGACGGCGATGCGCACGACGCCGTGCTCGATGTCCTGGTGAGGCAAATAGGCGCGGGCGAGCACGTAGCCGTGTTCGCGGTAATACGCCGTGATTCTCGCTGCGGCCTGTTGCAGATCGCCGAAGCTCAGTTCGCGGCCGACGAGATCGACGAGGAGCGCGTCGAGCCGTGCGGCGGGAATGGCCGCATTACCTTCGATGGCAAATGCGCTGACCGGAATGCGTGGGCCCTCGGCCGTGGCAGACGAAGGCGCTTCGTCGGATGGCGGCATCGCGAGATCGGGCGCGGCGGGAACGGGCAGTGTCGGGCGGAGTGTCTCGACATCGCGCAGCGACTGTCCCGCATTCGGCACCTGCGCTTGCGCATGGGCGATACCGTGAAGCGATAGCGCGAGGCTCGTCAGGCACGCGATGCGTAACCGGCCTGATCGCCTGTCGGCAATGGAATCGGAGCGGAGGAGCGGGCGGGCACGGCGCATGGCCGCTCGCTTGGCGGGAGGAAAAGCGGGTACTGGCGCCTGCATCGGGGGCGTCCCGGGCTCGGCGTCGAGAGAGCGGATGAAGGGGATTTTCGACCTCGATCGGTTGTGCGGTTCGGCCGATGCGTGGTCTCTCGCTTCGGCCGTTTGAGATGCCGACGATGGTACGAAATGGTTCCGGAGATGAATATGGAACAAGTACGAGTGGCTCGTTCCCTTTATTCATTCTTGTCAGATTCTTGAGTTCAGTCTGTGCCGCGCTCGAGAAACCGATGCGCTGCGCGACTACGGGGCATGTGTACGGCGTACCGGTGCTGCGACTCTGTTACCGGCGAAAATGTGCCGACGTCCTCGACGACCAGGCGCTACCCGGGCCTCGCGATCCGATGCCGACACCAAGCGATTGCGTGATTCAGGTCCGTGCGCTGCAGGATGTATCACATTGCAGTCGCGATGAAGTGTGTTGCTTGCACGCGGAACGATACCGTCGTGCCTTTTCCGATTTCATCGGGTCGCTGACCAGATCGCGCGACCGATCACGTCATTTCGCGGGAGCCCGGAGGAGGCGCGGTGCAAAACGGTCGGATTCGCATCGCGCGCCTGCCGAACCCTATCAGCCCTCCCGGAAAATCCCGCTATACGCGCTCAACGCCGGCACGCCGCCGAGATGCGCATACAGCACCTTCGACCCCGGCTCGAATTCCCCGAGCCGTACCTTGTCGATCATCCCGTGCATCGACTTCCCTTCGTACACCGGATCCGTCAGCATGCCTTCGAGCCGCGCGCACAGGCGGATCGCTTCGAGCGTGCCGTCGTTCGGCAGCCCGTATTCGGGGCCGGCGTAGCGCGTGTCGAGCACGACGTCCGCGGCGGTGATCGGCCGGCCGAGATCCACGAGCTCGGCGGTGTGCCGCGCGATGCGCGTGATCTGCTCGTGCGTGCGCTCGGGCGTGGCCGACGCGTCGATCCCGATCACGCGGTCGGCGCGCCCGTCGGCCGCGAACCCGACGACCATCCCCGCCTGCGTGCTGCCCGTGACCGAGCACACGACGATGTAGTCGAACCTGAAGCCGAGTTGCGCCTCCTGCGCACGCACTTCTTCCGCGAAACCGACGAAGCCGAGCCCGCCGAGCGGGTGCTCCGAGCAGCCGGCCGGAATCGGGTAAGGCTTGCCGCCCGCCTGCCGCACACTCTCCATCGCTTCTTCCCAACTGCGGCGAATGCCGATGTCGAAGCCGTCGGACACGAGCCGCACGTCCGCGCCCATCATGCGCGACAGCTGGATGTTGCCGACCCGGTCGTACACCGGATCTTCGTAGTTGACCCAGTGCTCCTGCACGAGCACGCATTTCATCCCGAGATGCGCGGCGACGGCCGCGACCTGGCGCGTCTGGTTCGACTGCACGCCGCCGATCGACACGAGCGTATCCGCGCCCTGCGCGAGCGCGTCGGGGACGAGGTATTCGAGCTTGCGCGTCTTGTTGCCGCCGAACGCGAGGCCGCTGTTGCAGTCCTCGCGCTTCGCATACAGCTCGACCTTGCCGCCGAGGTGCGCGCTCAGGCGCTTGAGCGGCTGGATCGGCGTCGGGCCGAACGTGAGCGGATAACGGGAGAAACGTTGCAGGTTCATCGGCGGGCTCCGGAAAGCAAAGGACAGGGCGGGAAATCGGATCGTTCGGGCGCGGCTGGCCGGCCGTGTTCCGACGAGAAAAATGATAGGCAGAAGCGGGAGAAATGAGCTTGCGAAATCAATTGCGTCGGCCTACGTTATCGACGATATGAGCACGCGATAAGCAATTTTGAATCGTTGAACAGGAGAATGACGCAATGAAATTAGATCGAGGCCGCGCATCGCCGACCGACGCCGCACCGGCGCTCGATCGCATCGACCGCGCGATCCTGCGGCAACTGCAGCAGGACGCGTCGATCTCCAACGTGAGCCTCGCGGCGAAGGTGAAGCTGAGCGCGCCGGCGTGCCTGCGGCGCGTCGAGCGGTTGAAGGAAATGGGGCTGATCCGCGGCATCGTCGCGTTGCTCGACCCGAAGCCGCTCGGCGCGGGGATGCTGGTCGTGATCGGCTTCGTGCTGGATCGCTCGACGCCCGAAGCGTTCGCGGCGTTCGAGAAGGCCGCGCAGAAGGTGTCGGGATGCGTCGAGTGTCACGTCGTGACCGGGGAGTTCGACTACTTCATGCTGGTGCGCACGCGAGACAACGACAGCTTCAACCGGTTGCACGCCGAACAGCTGCTTTACCTGCCGGGGGTGCGGCAGGTGCGCTCGTTCATGGTGCTCAAGGAGATTCTCTCGACGCATGCGCTGCCGTTGTAGGCGCGCGTATTCGACGAAGGCATGCCGGAGCGGCGCCGGGCTCGCCCGTCAATCCGTCTGTTTGCCGACGAAACGGCGACAGTCGCCCGACACCGCCGAAAGGGGCCCGAACGACACGCACGCAAGTGCTTCGCACCTTCACGACGCGTCGCGAAACGATCGCGTATGCTCGTTCGTTCGGTGGCGAAGGCGGGCACCGCGGCCGATTCTTTCGTGTGACGACCCATCAACGAGCGAGGGCAGCATGGCAAAACAGACGATGGCGGAATATCTGGCGAAGACGCTGGCGGCAGCAGGCGTCGAGCGCATCTGGGGCGTGACGGGCGACAGCCTGAACGGCCTGTCGTTCAGCCTGGGCCAGATCGGCTCGATCCGCTGGATGCATACGCGGCACGAGGAAAGCGCCGCGTTCGCGGCCGGCGCGGATGCCGCGTCGACCGGGCGGCTCGCGGTGTGCGCAGGCAGCTGCGGCCCGGGCAACCTGCACCTGATCAACGGGTTGTACGACTGCCATCGCAATCACCAGCCGGTGCTCGCGATCGCCGCGCACATTCCGTCGACCGAGATCGGCCTCGGCTACTTCCAGGAAACCCATCCGCAGGAGCTGTTCCGCGAGTGCAGCCACTTCGCCGAACTCGTGACGAACGCGTCGCAGTTCCCGCGCGTGCTCGCGCGCGCGATGCGCACCGCGATCGAGGAGCGCGGCGTCGCGGTGATCGTGCTGCCGGGCGACATCGCACTCGGCGACGGCCCGGACGAGCTGCCGGCGTGGAGCGAATCGGCGCCGCCTTCAATTCTGCCCGCCGACGCCGATCTCGACCGGCTCGCGGCGCTGCTCAACGCATCCGATGCGGTCACGCTGCTGTGCGGCAGCGGCACGCAGAGTGCGCACGACGAGGTGGTCGCGCTGGCCGACACGCTCGGCGCGCCGGTCGTGCATGCGCTGCGCGGCAAGCAGTTCGTCGAATGGGACAACCCGTTCGACGTCGGGATGACGGGGCTGATCGGCTTCAGCTCGGGTTATCACGCGATGGAATCGTGCGATACGCTGCTGATGCTCGGCACGGATTTCCCGTACCGGCCGTTCTATCCGTCGAACGCGAAGGTCGCGCAGATCGACTGGAAGGGTTCGCAGCTCGGCCATCGCGCGCCGCTTGCGCTCGGCCTCGTCGGCACCGTGAAGGAAACGATCGCGGCGCTGCTGCCGCGCCTCACGCGCAAGACGCAGCGTCGCTTCCTCGAGAACGCGCTGAAGCACTACGCGGCGGCGCGCAAGGGGCTCGACGATCTCGCGGTGGCCGAGCCGCCGGGCCGTGCGATCCATCCGCAATACCTGACGAAGATCGTCGACGAAGTCGCGGCGGAAGACGCGATCTTCACGGCCGACGTCGGCACGCCCACGCTGTGGGCCGCGCGCTACCTGACGATGAACGGCAAGCGCCAGCTGCACGGCTCGTTCAATCACGGGTCGATGGCGAACGCGATGCCGCAGGCGCTCGGTGCGCAGGGCGCGCATCCGGGGCGGCAGGTGGTGTCGCTGTCCGGCGACGGCGGGTTGTCGATGCTGCTCGGCGATCTGTTGACCGCGCGCCAGCTCAAGCTGCCGATCAAGATCGTCGTGTACAACAACAGCCTGCTCGGCTTCGTGTCGATGGAGCTGAAGGCGGCCGGCTATCTCGACACGAACGTCGACCTGAGCCCGACCGACTTCGCGGCGATCGCGAAGGGCGCGGGCATCTTCAGCGTGCGGGTCGAGCATTCGGAGAACGTCGAAGAAGCGTTGCGCATGGCGTTCGCGCATGACGGGCCGGCCGTCGTCGACGTCGTCACGTCGAAGTACGAGCTCGCGATGCCGCCGAAGATCGAACTCGCGCATGCGAAGGGCTTCAGCCTGTTCATGCTGCGCGCGATCCTCAGCGGGCGCGGCGACGAGATCGTCGAGCTCGCGAGAACCAACCTGCGGTAATGCGGTGCCGCGCGCGGTGCGTCGGGCAGCGCGCGCGGCACAACGCATCGGCGAACGCGCCGGAGTGCATTCGTCTGCGCAGCACGCATTGAACAACACCCGAACATGGCAATCGAAATTCGCGCCTACGAGGCATCCGACCTGCACACGCTGTCGGCCATCTGGTTCGATGCGTCGCTGCTCGCGCATGCGTTTCTCGGCGAGGCGCGGCTGCGCGAGCAGCGCGCGCTGATCGAAGCGGTTTATCTGCCCAAGGCGGAAACATGGGTCGCGTGTCGGGCTGGCGAGCCGGTCGGTTTCATCGGCCTGCTCGATGATTCGATCGGCGGCTTGTTCGTCGCGCCGGCCATGCACGGCCACGGGATCGGCCGCGCGCTGGTCGAGCATGCGCTCGCGCTCAAGGGCGCGCTCGATCTGGAGGTGTATGCCGACAATCTCGACGCCCGCGCGTTCTATGCACGGCTCGGCTTCGACGAAATTTCGCGGCGCGACGGGGACGACGAAGGCTTGCCGTTCGTGAACATCCTGATGCGCTCGACGCGTTGAACGAGCGGTCATGCCGACCGCCGCCGATCTCGCCGCGATCGGGACCGCACTGCAGCAAATCAGGATCGTCGGCGAGCGCTATCCCGCGCATTTCCACCAGCGCATCGACTGCTGACCGGCGCGCGCCAGCTGATCCGGCCCGAATTGGTCAGGCAAATCAGGGTCAATCTTCACGTCAGCTTAAGTTTGTGTTTCCTAGAATCGATTGACACGTCGCGTAAACAGCGACGGACCGATTCGCCCAGGAGGATGCGCATGAACCCTACCCGTGTCGCCGTAGCCCCGTTCCGCGCGATCATCGGCACGCCGCCGCTGACCGCGCAAGCACCGGAGGGCCGCCGATGATGTGGCCGAACGCGTGGCGTGTCTCGGCACTGTTCGTGCGCGAGTGGGTCGGCCGTCCGGCCGCGGTGGGCGCGTTGTGCCCGAGTTCGCGGCAGCTGGCGCGCGAAATGGCCGATGCGGTGCCGGACGGCGACGGGCTGGTCGTCGAGCTTGGCGGCGGCACCGGCGCGATCACCGCGGCGTTGCTCGAACGCGGCGTCGCGCCGCGGCGGCTCGTGGTGGTCGAGCGTTCGCCGGCGTTCGTCCAGCATCTGCGGCGACGCTTTCCCGGCATCACGATCGTATCGGGCGACGCACGGCAGCTCGAGCGGCTGCTGCCGCCCGATGCGCACGTCGACGCGATCGTGTCGTGCCTGCCGCTGCGCACGCTGCCACGGCAGGACGTAGCGGCGATCGTCGATCAGTGCCATCGCGTGCTGTCCGCCGACGGCGTGATGATTCAGTTCACGTACGACCTGCGGCCGCCCGGCCGTCATCCGCTCGGCGATTCGGCATTTGTTGCCTGCGGCAGCCGGATCGTGTGGGCAAACATACCGCCGGCGCGCATCGTGACCGTGCGCAGCGTCACTGCCGAACACGCGGAATGACGCGGCTTCACGTGGGGCGCTCGACCGTAGCGCCTCGCTTTCCACTTTCATAAGCCCTTCGCATCCTTCCAATCACCCTTCACATTGCCGTCACATCAGGTTCCTACCATCGCCTTTCATTTCGAAAGCATCAATGGCGGGGGGAACCGGCGACATGAATCGAATCAAACTGGCGGCGCTGCTGTGTGCAGGCGCCTTTGCACTGGCCGGATGCGGCAGCGACGACGGCCCGACCAGCACGGCGCCCGGCCCCGTGCAGGCGGCGGCGCGCAACGTGATCTTCTTCCTCGGCGACGGCATGGGGATCACGACGATGACGGCCGCGCGCATCTATGCGGTCGGTGAAGACGGCGCGCTCACGATCGACACGCTGCCCGAAACCGCGTTCGTGAAGACCTATTCCAACGATGCGCAGGTGACGGACAGCGCGCCGTCGATGTCGGCGTACATGACCGGCGTCAAGACCAACAACGAAGTGATCTCGATGACGCCCGACACGAAGGCGATCGAGCCGACCGCGAGCCTCACCGGCAACTGCGGCGCGAACAACGGCAAATCGGCGACGACGCTGCTCGAGATCGCGAAGGCGAAGGGGCTGGCTACCGGTGTCGTGACGACCACGCGCGTCACGCATGCCACGCCCGCCGCAACGTACGCACACGTGTGCCATCGCGACGCCGAGAACGACATCGCCGCGCAGCTCGTGCCGGGCGGCGCGGGCTACAACGGCGCGCTGGGCGACGGCGTCGACGTCGTGCTCGGCGGCGGCACGCAATTCTTCGTGCCGAAGGATGGCGGCGGCAAGCGCACCGACGGGCGCAACCTCGTCAACGAGCTGAAGGCGAAGGGCTATGCGGTCGCGCAGAACCGCGACGACCTGCTGGCCGCCGATGCGACGAAGGGCGGCAAGCTGGTCGGCCTGTTCTCGTCGAGCCACATGAGCTACGACCTCGATCGCGGCGCGACCAAGGAGCCGAGCCTCACCGACATGGCGACGCGCGCGCTCGACGTGCTGCAGAAGAACCCGAACGGCTATTTCCTGATGGTCGAAGGCGGCCGGATCGACCACGCGCTGCACGACACCAATGCGAAGCGCGCGCTGCAGGACACGGTGGCGTTCGACAACGCGATCAAGGCCACGATCGACAAGGTGCGCCAGACCGATCCTGACCTGAAGAACACGCTGATCGTCGTCACGGCCGATCACGACCACACGCTGGTGCTGAACGGCTATGCGGCGCGCACCGGCAAGACCGAGGCGGGCAAGCCCGGCGTGCTCGGCGTGCTGCGCAGCTACCAGACCGGCTCGGTCGCGAAGGATGCGGACGGCGCGCCGTACACGATCATCGGCTTCGGCAACGGCGAGAACCGCGTGCAGGGCAGCCGCGCGGGCACGGCGCTCACCGACGCGGTGACGGGCGCCGACGACTATCGCCAGGAGGCGGTCGTGCGCATGGACAAGGGCAGCGAGACGCACGGCGGCACCGATGTGTTCCTAGGTGCGATCGGCCGCGGCGCGGATGCGTTCCACGGCGTGATCGAGAACAACAAGGTCTTCGAGCTGGTGCGCAACGCGGTGCAGCTGTGAGCGCCGACCATACGGGTACAGGGGAATACAGGATGTCGACCATCAAGTGCATCGCGGCGGCGCTGGCCGTCGCCGGTTTCGCATGCGGCGCGGCGCAGGCCGCCGGCCAGGCGAAGAACGTGATTTTCTTTCTCGGCGACGGCATGGGGCCGACGACCGTGACGGCGAGCCGGATCTACAAGGTCGGTGAGTCGGGACAACTGACGATGGAGAAGCTGGCCCGCACCGCGCGCGTCAAGACCTTCTCGAACGACGCGCAGACGACCGACAGCGCGCCGTCGATGGCCGCGTACATGACCGGCGTGAAGATGAACAACGAAGTGCTGTCGATGTCGTCGGACACGCGCGCGGTCGCGCCGGGCAACGACGCCAACGGCAACAAGACGGTCAACAACTGCGCGCCGGGCAACGGCCAGCCGGTCGCGACGCTGCTGGAGCTCGCGAAGGCGCGCGGCAAGGCGGTGGGCGCGATCACGACGACCGAGCTCACGCACGCGACGCCCGCCGCGACCTATTCGCACATCTGCCATCGCGATGCGCAGTACGACATCGCCGCGCAGGCGGCGCCGGGCGGCGCGGGCTACAATGCGGCGCTCGGCGACGGCGTCGACGTGCTGATGGGCGGCGGCCGCAACCACTGGACACCGTTCGATCCGGTGGCCAACAAGCGCGGCCGCGCGGACGGGCGCAACCTGCTCAACGAGATGAAGGCGAAGGGCTACACGGTCGTCGCGACCAGGGACCAGCTCGCGCAGGCCGGCAACGGCAAGCTGGTCGGCCTCTTCAGCTCGACGAGCCACCTCGAGTACGAACTCGACCGCGTCGCGGGCAAGGGCGAGGGGCCGACGCAGCCGAGCCTCGCGGAGATGACGTCGAAGGCGATCGACGTGCTGTCGAAGAATTCGAACGGCTACTTCCTGATGGTCGAAGGCGGCCGGATCGATCACGCGCTGCACGGCACCAACGCGAAGCGTGCGCTGGAGGACACGGCGGCATTCGACGAAGCGATCCGCGTCGCGCTGTCGAAGGTCGACCTGTCGAACACGCTGATCGTCGTGACGGCCGACCACGACCACACGATGACGATCAACGGGTATTCGAAGCGCGGCAACCCGATTCTCGACATCAGCCGCAACTATCGCGACGGCCAGCCGAGCAAGGACGCCGACGGCAACACCTACACGACGCTCGTGTTCGGCAACGGCGCGAACCGGCCGAACGTGCGCGCGTCGGTCGATTCGGCCACCGCGACGAACGACGCGTATCTGCAGGAAGTCGGTGTGCGGATGGGCAGCGCGGGCTCGGAGACGCACGGCGGCGGCGACGTGATGCTGTTCGCCGACGGCGCGGACGCGAAGGCGTTCAAGGGCACGATCGACAACACGAAGGTGTTCGGCCTCGTGCGCTCGGCGTTCGGTTTCTGAATCCGTTGACGGCATGAGGAACGGGAACGCCCGATGAAACGTCAGCTTCTTTACGCGCTCGCTTGCGGGTGGGTTGCGCTGCCGGCCCTTGCAGCGGCCGATCTCGACGCGGTGCTGGTGCACGAGAGCCGCACGGTGTCGGCCGATGGCGTGACGCGCACGACGATGTATCGCGAACGGATGGTGCGGCGCGACGCGCACGTGTGGGTCGAGCGCGTGCTGCCCGTCGCGGCGGCCGGCGGTCACGGTAATGATCACGATCACGACCATGATCACGACGCGGGGGCTCGCACCGGTGTGCAGCCGGCCGCTGCCCACGCGGGCCACAAGCATTTCAACTTCCAGGCGGCCGCGCGGCATGTGACGTACGACGGCAAGACGGCCCGCATCGAGTACGTGGACACGGCGAACCGGACGGTCGTCAGCGTGCCGCCGGCCGAGTACGAAACCACGGGCTTCGACGGCTCGTGGGACAACGCGTACTACGTTACGCCGCCGTCGCAGTTGAAGCGGCTCGCGGTGGCGAAGCGCGGCGACACGCCCGGCACCCGCTGGTACGAGCAGGCGGTTGACACACCGGGCGCGCGCGGCGTGAACCGGATCCTGTGGAGCGAGAAGCTGCAGGCGCCGCTGTCGGTCGAATTCCGGAGCGCCGACGGCCGCGTCGTGCGCAAGCTGACGCTGACCCCGGCGACGGCTGCTCGGCACGAGACGTTGCCGTGGCAGACGCTCGCCGGTTATTCGCGCAAGGAATACGCGGATTATCTCGACTGATCGACGACGTCGACCCTCTGTACGCGGGGCTTGCGGTCAGGCCGGCCGGTATCGTCGAGCGATACGGCCGGGCCCTGGCCGATTTTTTCTTCTTCTCCCTGCGACCCGGCAGCGATAACCGATGACGCGCTAGAAGCGCGCGCCGTCCGGCACGCGCGCTGAAGGCCGCGATGCGATTCGCTTGACGAAGCGGTCGAGCGGTGTCGCATAGCCGCGCGCGATCGCCGCGCTCAGCGCCGCCGACAACGCCAGATACGCAATCAGCAACAGCAGCTTCGTGTCGCCGTGCGTGGCGGACGGCGGCCAGAACGTGCGCAGCCCGCCGAGCACGATCAGATGGAACAGGTACAGCTCGTAGCTGAGCTTGCCGGCGCGGCCCAGCGGCGCGAGCAGGCGGCCCGGCACGCGCTCGCCGTTGACGTGCGCACCGATCAGCAGCACGGCCGTGCCGAGCGCCATCGCGGTGACGCCGGCGACATGGCTTTGCGCGATCGGCCACGCCAGATACAGCGTGGCCATCGCCCCCGCGACGAGCCACTGCACGAGCGGCGCGGCCAGCCGCTGCCCGGTCACGCGCTCGGCCAGCAGCGCGGTGCAGCAGCCGATCGCAATCCCGTCGAACGACGCGAAGTACGCGTACAGGAACCCGCCTTCGTCGCCGGCGTGCGTGAAGCGGTACACGGGCCCGATCGCGGCGATAACCACCCAGAACGCGACCAGCCGCGCATCGCGGCGCAACGCGATGCACAGCAGCGGAAACGACAGGTAGAACACCTCTTCGACCGACAGCGACCACAGCACGCCGAGCGCGTAGTTGACCCACCCGTACGCGCCGATCAGCACGTTCATCCAGAACGTCAGCGACGCGAGGTTCACCAGCCAGAATGACACGGCGATACCCTCCGGCGCATGGTTCTGGAAGATCGGCACGCCGGCCGCCGCGAGGCCGTTGACGAGCGCGAGCAGCAGGAGCAGGCACGGGACGATGCGCGCGATACGCGACACGTAGAACGCACGCACGTCGAGCGCGCCGAGGCTGCCCCAGCGGCGGCGCGCATTCGACGTGATCAGGTAGCCGGAGATCACGAAGAACATCGTCACGCCGTAGTTGCCGTTGCGCGCCACGGCATGCACCGCGTCCCAGCCGAATACGCGCGCGAGCGACGTGTCGCGCAGCGAGTAGGGGATGTTGAAGTGGTGCAGCAGCACGAGCACGATCGACACGCCGCGCAGCATGTCGATCCGCGCATTGCGCGGGCCGGTGCTCATTGCGGGCTGCCCGGTTCGGCGAGGGCGGAGCGCGCGGCCGAGTGGCCGGCGGCGGATGCGGACCGGGTGTGGCGCCAGTGCTTCAAGCGATTCTCCTTCGGGCGTGAGCGGATTGCGACAGGTCGTGCGCGATGAGCGCGACGGCCGGCATCGGGGATGCAGGCCGTAGTGGTGGCACACAGTGTATCGGTGGATCGCCGCCGGTTGACCTGTCACGGCTGACGGGACTGTCGCGCGCTTTCCGCCGGGGCCTGCTGTATCGGCCGGTCACGCGTTGCCGCGCCCACGAAAATCTATGGTCAGCCCGATTTTTGCAAGCGAGGCAGTGTTGACCTAAAGTGGACTTGCTCGAATCTATCCGGGGTCGCGGATGGGAAAGATCCCGCCCCATGATGGGAGCCGCGCCGGGCAAACCTCAAAAAGCCCACAGCATTGAGGTGCTGTTTTTTGTGTCAGGTTACTTGCCCGGCCGTTGAGTCGTTTATGCCTTCACGTATCTCGCGTCGCAAAACCAGAGGTGACTACTGAAACTGAAGCCGTAAGCGATAGGAAGCGTCAGACTGAGGGAACAGCCTCGATGCTCCGGTAGTGTGTCCCTTTGGCGAGGATGGCCCAGGCGATCCTCGCCAGTTTGTTGGCCAGGGCACAGGCCACCACGTTCGAGTGTCGCCGCGCCAACAGGCTGCGAATCCAGACGCCCAATGCATCCGTGCGGTGCTCGATGCGCTGCATGATGGCCCGCGCACATTGCACCAGCAATCGTCGCAGTTCCTTGTCGCCACGCTTGCTGATGCCCAGTAGCGTTGGTTTGCCGCCGGTGCTGTACTGCCGCGGCACCAGACCAACCGAAGCTGCAAACTGCCTTGCTGAGCCATATTGCTGGGCATCGCCCAACTCAGACATCAACACGCTGGCGGTCATCGGGCCAATGCCAGGAATCTCGAGCAGTCGTTCACTGCGTTCATCCTCGTGTAGCTGGGTAAGCAACTCACGTTCGAGCTGGTGGATCTGCTCGTCCAGATACTTGAAGTGCGCCTGCAAACGTTCGAGCACGACCACCAGCCTCGGCGGCAACGATTCTGCCTCGAGCACGGCAGGCAGTCGCCGGATCACTGCCATGCCGCGCGGCAAGCTGATACCGAACTCCAACAGAAACGCATGAATCTGATTGATCGTGCCGGTGCGGTCACGCACCAGCCGCTCGCGCACACGGTGCAAGGCTGAAACGATTTGCTGGGCTTCGTTGTGCGGGCTCACGAAACGCATGCTCGAACGAGCGGCTGCTTCGCAGATCGCCTGGGCGTCCGCGAAATCGTTCTTGTTGCCTTGCCGGAACGGTTTGACGAATTGCGGAGAAATCAGCTTGGCCTCATGGCCCAGCGCTTGAAGTCGACGTGCGATCCAGTGAGCACCGGCGCAGGCCTCCATGACCACAATGCAACGCGGAAAATTGCCCAGCAGCGTGAACATCTGGCTACGCGTGAGCTTTTTACGGAACACCATCCTGCCTGACGCATCCTGTCCATGCAGGTGGAAGCAGTGCTTGCCGAGATCGATTCCGATCAGCGATACCGTGTCCATGATGGCCCTCCAGAAGGACAAAATCCTCACTCAGCGTAGTCCACTGAGTGAGGATCGGGCTGACCATCCTATTAAGCCCGCCGGCAGGCTTGCGCTTGCGGGCGGGCAAAGACACCTCGGGCAGACCCGCGCGGGTGTCGCGTGAAGAACGGAGAACCGGGTTACATCAGAACTTGTGGCGCAGCGCGACGCGCACGGCCACCTGGTTCGACGTCGACGACGGCGCGTCGGTCCCGGGGATGAACGCGTTGTCGAGGATCGAGTTCGTCTTGTCGCCGGCGATGTGCTGGTACGCGGCCTGCACGTACACGTCGGTGCGCTTCGACAGGTTGTAGTCGGCCATCAGCCCGGCCGAATGGATCTTCGGCTTCGCGTTGCCGGTCGATGCGTCGTACTTCTCGAGCGACAGCACGTACTGCGCGCCCACCATGAACGCCGGCGTGACCTGGTACGAACCGTTCACCTCGAAGTTCTGGTACTTGATCGCGCTGACCGTCGCGCCCGGGGCGATGATCGCGCCCGGCGTGCCGAGGTAGCCGTTGCCGGTCGGGTTCTTGTAGTTCGAGTTCGTGTACGCGAAGCCGACCGTCGCCTGCCCGAACGTGTAGTTGATGCCCGCGCCGAACACGCGCATGCGCTCGGCGATGTAGCTCGCGTCGTTCGCGGTGATCGCGCCGGCCGAGCCGTCGCCCGGGCGGTTCGCCTGCAGGTACGCGGCGCCGATCAGCAGGCCGTTGTTCTGGTACTGCGCGCCGAAGCTGTACGCGCGGTTGTCCGAGAAGTTCGTGCTGTTGCTGAAGCTGTATGCGCCGCCGAACTGGAAGCCGCCGAAGTTCGGGCTCGCGTACTTCACCGTGTTGTCGAGGCGGAACGAGTTGTCGGTGTTGTCGTTGTCGAACGGATGCGCGAGCAGGTAGCCGCCCCAGTTGCCGTTGGCCGTGGTCGGCGCGAGATAGTCGACGACGGAGTCGTACTGGCGGCCGAACGTCAGCGTGCCGTACTGCGTCTGGCTCAGGCCGACGTACGCCTGGCGGCCGAACATGCGGCCGCCCTGGTTGAGGCGGCCGGTGTTCACGTCGAAGCCGTTCTCGAGCTGGAAGATCGCCTTCATGCCGCCGCCGAGATCCTCGCTGCCCTTCAGGCCCCAGCGGCTGCCCTGCGCGTAGCCGCTCGCCATTTCGTAGACGTGGCCGGTGCCGACGTTGTTCGTGTAGTTCAGGCCTTCGTCGATCACGCCGTACAGCGTGACGCTGCTTTGCGCGAACACGGGGGTTGCGAAGGTTGCCGTTACGGCGAGCGCCGTCAGGGTCTTTTTCATTGAGAGATCTCCGGGATATCCAGCTTGTATCGGTTGTCGTGAGCGCGTCCGGCGAGGCGCGCCCCGTCATCCGGGGCAACCCGATGCAGCGCGTGCGGCGCCGGGTCGCGCAAGGCGCGGCGGCGCGGCAACCGGCGGCGTCGGGTCGTGTCTCCTCCGATGACACCGCGCATTCTTCCCAAGCCGACAAGGAATCGAAAGCGAGTAATTTCGATGGATGGGATCGGGTTCGCCAATGGGGTCGCGACAGGCCGTTTCGACAGTCGAAACGGGTTGTGCGGCGTCGCGGTTCAACGTCGGTCCGGCAACGGCCGAGCGGGGGCGCGACATGGCCCGCGCGGGGCCGTGGCCGGACTCGGGAAATCGGCTGGAAGGCCCGTCCGGCGGGCCTGGCAGGTGTGCCGGAAGATCGATTGGCGCTGCCGATTGCAATGATCGGAATTACTCGTTTCCCTAAACAAATTGGCGGCGGAAACATGCAGGCTGACCGGACGTGGATGCGTTCACGATTCGCCGGTCGCCGCGCATGCCGCGACGCACAAACAACAGATTCGATTTGGAGACGACCCACCATGCAGATTCGACGACTGAAAACGGTCCTTCTCGCCGCCGCGGCGATCCTGTCCGCGCCTGCCGCCCACGCGGCCGGCGGCGCGTGCACCGACGGCAAGACGGTCCATTTCGCGGGCATCACATGGGAAAGCGGGTCATTCGCGACCGAAGTGCTGCGGCAGATCATGGAGAAGGGCTACGGCTGCAAGACGGACGTCGTGCCGGGCAGCACGGCCGCCACCGAAACGGCGCTCGCGCGCAACGACCTGCAGATCTGGGCCGAGCAGTGGACGGGCCGCAGCGAGATCACCGCGAAGGCCGTCTCGTCGGGCGCCGTGAAGCTGATCGGCGACACGCTGCCGGGCGGCACGACGGAAGGTTGGTTCGTGCCCGACTACGTAGTGAAGGGCGATCCGGCGCGCAACATCAAGCCGGTCGCGCCGGGGCTCGTGTCGGTCGACGATCTGCCGAAGTTCAAGCAGGTGTTCGCCGACGAGGAGGAACCGGACAAGGGCCGCTTCCTGAACTGCCCGACGGGCTGGGACTGCGAGCGCGTGAACACGCGCCTCCTGCGCGTGCTGAAGCTCGACCAGTCGTACACGAACTTCCACCCGGGCACGGGCGCGGCGCTCGACGCGGCGATCGCGTCCGCCTACCAGCGCGGCGCGCCGATCGTGTTCTATTACTGGGGCCCGGCCGCGCTGATGGCGAAATACAAGTTCACCGCGCTGAAGATGCCGGCCTATAACGAAGCATGCTGGAAGACGTTGCGCGACGAGAGCAGCACGCACCAGTGCGCGTCGTCGTACATGGTGTCGCGGCTGACGGTCGGCGTGTCGAAGCCGTTCGCCGATGCGAACCCCGATCTCGTCGGCGTATTCGGCAAGGTGCGTTTCCCGATGGACTTCCTGAACCAGACGATCCTCGAGATGACCACGAAGAAGATCGACGGCGCGGCGATGGCCACGCAGTTCCTGAAGACCCGCCAGGACATGTGGAAGCAGTGGGTGCCGGCCGACGTCGCGCAGAAGATCGCCGGCAGCCTGAAGGGCGCGTAACCTGCGCGCGGTGGCGGGCCCGCGCCCGCCGCCGCCGTCACGCGCCTTCGCGGCGCGACGGAGAATCAAATGAACGGCTTCTTTCTGCACCTGTCGATCGCCGACTGGGTGAACGGCGCGCTCGAGACGTTCGTCGCGCAATACGGCGACGGCTTCCATCACTTCAGCGTACTGGTGCTGCGCTACCTGCTCGTGCCGCTCGAAGGCGCGCTGCGCGTGGCGCCGCCGTGGCTCGTGCTGCTGGCGGTCGGCGCGATCGCGTGGAATGCGACGCGCCGCATCGGCCTCGGCGTGCTCTTCATGCTGCTGCTCTACGCGATCGGCTGCTTCGGCCTGTGGGACAAGCTGATGCAGACGCTCGCGCTGATGCTCGTCTCGACGGTGCTGTCGGTCGCGATCGGCGTGCCGGTCGGCATCCTCGCATCGCGTAGCGCGTGGCTGCGCAGGATGCTGTTGCCCGTGCTCGACGTGATGCAGACGCTGCCGAGCTTCGTGTACCTGATCCCCGTGCTGATGCTGTTCGGCCTCGGCAAGGTGCCCGCGATCCTCGCGACGATCATCTACGCGCTGCCGCCGCTGATCCGCCTGACCGATCTCGGCATCCGCCAGGTCGATCCGGACGTGACGGAAGCCGCGCGCGCATTCGGCACGACGCGCTGGCAACTGCTCGTGAACGTGCAGTTGCCGCTCGCGCGGCCGAGCATCATGGCCGGCATCAACCAGACGACGATGATGGCGCTGTCGATGGTCGTGATCGCGTCGATGATCGGCTCGCGCGGGCTCGGCGAGGACGTGCTCGCCGGCATCCAGACGCTCGACGTCGGCAAGGGCACGCAGGCCGGCCTCGCGATCGTGATCCTTGCGATCGTGATCGACCGGATCAGCCAGGGCTTCGGCCAGGAACGCCGCGCCCGGCGGCGGCTCGCGCAGCAGCGCCGGCAGAAGGGTGCGTCGCGCGTGCCGTACCGGCTGCCGCGCAAGGCGCAGTCGGCGGGCGTCGATTCGAATCAGGCGACGCAGTCGTCGCGGGCTTAGGAACGGAGACAGACATGGCGACCATCGACGTCAAACACGTGTACAAGCTGTTCGGGCCGCAGGCTGCGCATGCGCGCGTGCTCGACCTGCTGCGCTCGGGCAAGCGCAAGGCCGACGTGCTGGCCGAAACGGGCTGCAACGTCGGGCTCAACGACGTGAGCCTCGGCATCGAGTCGGGCGAGATCTTCGTGATCATGGGGCTGTCGGGTTCCGGGAAATCGACGCTCGTGCGGCATTTCAACCGGCTGATCGAGCCGACGGCCGGCGAGATCGTGATCGACGGCAGCGACGTGATCAAGCTCGACGCGCACGGGCTGCGCGAGCTGCGCCGCTTCAAGGTCAGCATGGTGTTCCAGAACTTCGGATTGCTGCCGCACCAGACCGTGCTCGACAACGCCGCGTATGCGCTGCGCACGCGCGGCGAGAAGCGGCACGATGCGGCCGAGGCCGCGCGCAACTGGCTGACGAAGGTCGGGCTCGACGGCTATGGCGATCACTATCCGGACGAGCTGTCGGGCGGGATGCGGCAGCGTGTCGGGCTGGCGCGCGCGCTGGCGGCCGATACCGACGTGCTGCTGATGGACGAAGCGTTTTCCGCGCTCGATCCGCTGATCCGTACCGAGATGCAGGATCAGTTGCTCGAGCTGCAGGCGACGCTCGCGAAGACGATCGTGTTCATCACGCACGATCTCGACGAAGCACTGCGGATCGGCGACCGGATCGCGATTTTGCGCGACGGCACGCTCGTCCAGGTCGGGACGCCGGACGATATCCTGTCGCGGCCGGCGGATGATTATGTCCGGCGGTTCGTGGAGAAGCGGACGAGCGTGAATTGACGAGGCCGCACGGGCAGGAAGCCGGGGAGGACGTATGAAGAAAGGCACGCCGCGATGGGCGGCGTGCTTTTTTCGGCGCGACGGCGATGACACGTGATCGTCCACGAAAAAACCGCCGCGAGCCTCGCGGACACGCGGCGGTTTCGTCACACTCATCGAGCGCAGATCCGTAATCAGTAGTCCAACAGAACCGGCACCAACCGGAATTTCGGCTCCATTGCGGCGGCCGCATGGTCGCGGAATGAGCGACGCCCGCGATGCGGCAGGATGGTGCGGCTTCAGCGGCGAGCCTGATCGCATCGCCGGGGCCGAACCCGACTTCGAGCGGCCCGCTTACCTTCGCCGATCGCGAGCAGCGACAGCGTCCACACATTTTCCGCCCGGTTGTAGCGGCGAATGATGCTGCCGAAGAGCCACCCGGCGAGGCCGCGTGGCAGGCCGGGTTGCCCGAGATGAGCGGTTATCGCGTTCTCCTTCCGCGATCGGCGGCGACATCCTGTCTCGTCCGGCGGACGAGTAGCGAGAAGGTTCTACGTCGCCATTCCATCGCGTCCGCCGGCCGAAATCCTCGTACCTGTCGATCACCCGATCCGCGCGTGCCGGCGCTCGCCGCGGACGGGCGCCGAAGAAAAAGCGACCTATCACATTCGAAACATTTCCGAATGGCGCTTTATCCGGGTTTTTAACGCCTTGCCGGAACGAATTCGCGCGCGCCCCTGCCGGTGCGCGGGTTTGCGATCGAGAGCGAATATCCGGCGCGGCAGGCATGCCCGAATCCGCCCCGACGGCAATCTCAAAAATGAAACATGGCGCATTTGCTGTGCCCGCGCTGGCCTGATCGGCAAGCCCTTGAATGCAAACGGGAAAGGCCTCTGCGCATCGCCAAGGCCACGGTATCGTGCCGATCGGCACGTTTCAGCGTTGAAACATGAATCGCGTGCCGGCGTCGCGCGGGGCAGGCCATGTCGCGTGAAAAATCCCACGGTCTCTTTGTATGCGGGCCGCCTGGAGGCGTGGCATCGCCGATGCGTGTTGTCGTCCGGATTGGCGCGGTCGGCCAAGCCGTTCCTCGTTACTTCAGGAGGATTTCATGCGTAAGACTTTATTGGCGTCCGCTGCGCTTCTCGCCCTGGGATGCAGCGGCTACGCGATGGCGAATCCATGCAGCAGCAATGCCAGTTCGACGTGCAGCCAGAAAGCGGATGACGGATCGAACACGCTCAGCAATTCGGTCAGCTCAAGCCAGACCAGCACCACCGGGTCCAATGCAAATGAAGTCTCGCCTGGCGCGAGCGTCTATCAGGATTCCTACAACAGCACCAAGATCGTCGCGATCAGCAAACTCGACGGGTACGTGAGCAATGTCCAGGTCTGGGGCATCGGCAACAACGCGACCAATTCGGGCAGCGCGGCCGGCGGAAGCGGTGGCAAGGGCGGCAACGGCTACGGCTACGGCGGCGCGGGCGGTAACGGCGGCAGCGGCGGCGCGGGCGGCGGCGGCGGGAAAGGCGGCAGCGCGCATAACGGCAGCGCCACGGCCGGCAACGCCAGCAACGGCAGCGCGACAGCCGGCACCGGCAACGGCGGTAGCGGCGGAACCGGCGGTTCACCTGACGCCAGCGGCGGGGCTGGCGGCAAGGCCACGGCGAGCGGCGGCTATGGCTCCGGCAAGGGCGGCGGCGCCATCGCGGCTTCGGTCGGCGTAGGCGGCTCCGGCAGCGGCACCGGCACCGGCTGGGGTGGCGGCGGCGGTACGGCCGATGCAGGTTCCGCGTGGGCCAAGAATCATGGCAGCGGAAGCGCGTCGGCATCGGCCGGCAGCGGTACCGGCACGGGCACGGGCACCGGCAGCGGTTCGGGTAGCGGCACGGGTGGCGCAGGGTCGGCGGGTGCGTCGACGGCTTCGGGCGGATCGGGCTCGGGTACCGGCGGCAGCGGTGCGGCCGCGGGCGGCACCGGCGGCGCGGCGACGGCCGCGGCGGGCAACGGCGGAGCCGGCGGCGCGGGCACGGGCGGCGGCGCGACGAACGGTGGCGCGACGACGACGGCCAGCAACGGCAGCGCTACCGCGGGTAGCGGCGCGGTGGGCGCGATGGGCGGCGCGGGCGGCGCAGGCGGCACGGGCAACGGCGGCGTCGGTAACGGCGCGGTCGGCGGCGCGGGTGGCGCAGGCGGAGCCAATACGGTCAATGCGGGGACATTCAACATGTCCAACGCAATGGCGAGCGTTGGCCAGACCGCGGCGGGCATCATGGTCGCCAACCAGAACAGCGGCATGGCGTCGCTCGTTCAGCAGGCCGTGACCGTGCAGGCGAACCTGTCGGTAGGACGTTAGAACGGCCGGTTGGTCCCGGCGAGCCGGATGCGTCGACGCGGGCGCAGGCGAACCCGCGGCTCGCATTCCATCGCCAAGGGACTGGCGCGCCGGCAAGGGCGGGATGGCCGAATGGCCGTCTCGCTCTCGTCGGCGCAGGCCGGGCCGATTTACGTCGATCGACGATCACGCGGATTCCGCTCCCCGTGCGGCCGGTTCGTGCCGGCTCGCGCAGGGACCAAGGAGACAGCCATGCGAATCCGAACGGCACTTTCGCAGGTGATATTGCCCGCAGCGCTGCTGCCGGGCCTGACGGCCCATGCCATGGCTGACGAGGCGCGAACCGTTGCGGTGGAGTCGGCCGCCGGCGTTGCGCCGGGCGCTGCCCCTTCCCCACCCGCCGCACGTGCGGATCAGGCCGATCCGGCCGCGGCCGCGCAAGCGGCCAGCTTCGGCGTCGCGATGACGCCCGACCAGCTCGACGAGCATCGGGGCGGCGACGCGCTGATTGGCCAGAACTATCTGACCGGCACGGTGGCCGACAACGTCGCGAACCGGGTGTCGACCGGCTCGAATTCGATCACCGACGGCTCGTTCGCCAATGCGAGCGGTCTGCCGACGGTCATCCAGAATACCGGCGCGAACGTGCTGATTCAGAACGCGACGGTGCTCAACGTGCGCTTCGGGAATTGAGCGATGAGACAGCTTGCCGCCGCGAGCATCGTGGCGCTCGCGTACGCGCTATCCGGCCCGTCTGCATCGGCGGACGAGATGACGGTCGTCGATCCGGCGGGCGCCGGTTATGCGATGCACGTCACGAGTCTCAAGGAAGCGCGATTCAAGCGCACCGTCAAGCAGCAGTACGATTTCAGCTGCGGGTCGGCCGCCGTCGCGACGCTGCTGAATTATCAGTATGACTATCCGATGACCGAGCAGACCGCTTTCGCCCAGATGTGGGAGAACGGCAATCAGGAGAAGATCCGCCAGCAGGGCTTCTCGCTGCTCGACATCCGGCGTTTTCTCGAAGCGCACGGCTTCGTCGCGGACGGCTTCGAGTTGCCGTTGCAGACGCTTGCCAGGACGCACACGCCGGCGATCGTGTTGATCACCGAGCACGGCTATCACCATTTCGTGGTCGTGAAGGGGCTGCGTGACGGGCGTGTGCTCGTCGGCGATCCGGCCACCGGCACGCGGCCGATGTCGCTGGCGAGTTTCGAGCAGAAGTGGGAAGACCATGTGATTTTCGTGATCCACAACCGGCCCGAGCGGGCGGTGTTCAACGATCCGCGTGACTGGCGCGTCGCGCCCAGCGCGCCGCTCTACACCGGCATCGCCCGCGACGGCCTGTACAACGTCGTGATGCCGAAGCACGGCCCGAGCGACTATTGAGGATCGTCATGAGATCCGAGACCAGGAGGATCGCCGGCATCGCCGCGATGGTGTGCGGCGGGGCGACGTCCGTGAGTGCGGCGGCGCTGCAGGACGGCGCGCCGACCGCGATTGTCGAGCCTGTCGCGCAGGCGAGCAGCGTCGTGCCGGCTGCCGCCACGAACGCGGGCGTCGATACGGCGCCTGCAGAGTCGGGGGCCGAGGGCACGCCGATCCTGCGTGCCGGGCCGCTCGCGATGGCGGCGTGCGCGGCCGCCGGGCCGCCGGCCTCCGAGCCGGAGCCGGGCGGCGCGCCACGACGAAACTGGGCGGCAACCGGCGCGATCGCGCTCAGCGACACGCGCCTCGATGCGATGCGCGGCGGCTTCGACATGCCGAGCGGCCTGAAGATTTCGTTCGGCGTGTCGCGTGTCGCGTTCGTGGACGGCACGCTGGTCACGACGACCAGCTTCAACATCCCGGATATCAGTCATATCACCGCGCAACAGGCGCAGGCGCTGGCGGCCGCGAACGCGGGCGCGTTGATCCAGGTGGGCGCCGGCAACGCCGCCCAGCCCGCCGCGCTGCCGGCGCTGACCGGCGCGGTGATCCAGAACACGTTGAACAACCAGCAGATCCAGGCGCTGACGACGATCAACACGACCGTCAACACACTGGCGACGTTCAAGAACCTGAACGTGATGTCGACGCTGAACAATGCGCTGCTCGGCGCGTTGCCGGGACGATGAGGATCGTTGAGCGGTCGATGACCGGCGGATGAGCGGGTAATGGCACGCGGGTGCCGGCGTGCGTCGTGCAGCCCGCTGCGGCGCATGTCGGCGCATGTCGGCGATCAGAATGCAATCGGCACGCGCAGCGTCATGACCACGTCCGGCGTGTCGCGCGTGAGGCCGGCGCCGATCGAAAGATTCAGCGTGGTCTTCGGCGACAGCCGGTACGAGTAGCCGACGAGCAGTGAACCGAGGATCACGCGTACCGAGCTTGGAATCGTCTGGCCGTTCTGTTTCGTGGGCAGCACGATGCTTTGGTCGTAGCCGAGGCTCACCGATGCTTTCTCGTTCAGCGCGAGGCCCATGCCGATGTTGAAACCCCAGATGTCGCCGGGCTGCAATTTTCCGATGAAATCCTTCTGCCCGTCGCGAATCGTGAGGCTGAGATTGTCGCGGCTGAAGCTGTGCAGATAGCTCAAGTTGCCGAAGAACACCACCGGGTCGGACGGAAAGAGCCAGGTGAGGCCCGGCTGGATCGCGTAGAAGCCCGAGCCCGTCGGCTGCTCGAGCGGCAGGCCGGTGCCGGTGGCATTGCCGACGCAGCGCGTGACGCAGTCGGTGACGACGTCGAACGGGCTCTTGCCGGTGGCGGTCTTGAAGCGCAGCCAGCCGATGTAATAGAACTTGTCGGGGCCGCCGGTATTGAACTGGTAGCGCAGCGTCATTTCGACGTCGCCGAGGCCTTTGCCGTGGCTGTTGAACGCGTTGTCCTGGGCGGAACCGGTGAAGATCTCGCGGCTGATCGTGTCGTTCGTCGAGTACACGTAGGGGACGCGGACTTCGACTTCCATCCGGTTGGTGATCCCGTAGCGCACCGCGACCGCGCCGGTCAGCGTGGTTGTCTTGACTTCCCGCACGTCGACCAGGCCGATCAGCAGCGCGGGGATGATCGTGTAGCCGACGAGTGCGACGCGGTTCGACGACGAATAGTTGAACTGGAACGACGGCTCGACGACGAACTTGTGCTTCGGTGTCAGCACGCCGGGCTGATCGAAGATCGGCGCGACGGGCGGCGGGGCGGTTTCCGCCACCGGCGCCTGGCCGATCGGCTGGCTCGGCGGCGCGGCGGGCCCGGCCGCCGATTGCACGTTGCCGGCCGTGCCGGGTGCGCCGCCCGGGGCGCCGGTATCGGCCGGCGGCGCCGCGTCGCCGGAGCCGCCGGCATCGCCGGGGCCCGCGCCGCGCCGGGACGCGAGTTCGCGGTCGTCCAGCGCCCGGCTCAGGCGCGAAAGATGGGCTTCTTCATCGGCCAGTTTGCGCTTGAGCGCGCTCAGTTCCTGCAGATGACGATCGACTTCGTGACGCAGCGCGGAAATGTTCTCCTGGGTCGACTGGGCGTCCAGCGACTGCGCCTGCGCCTGGGCCTGAAAGAGCAGCACGCTTGCATACGTGATGGCACGGATGCAGCGAAATGGCATGCGTTTCACGGCGCGTCTCCCCCATCGGGCCTGCGGTTCCCCCCCGGGGCACACCGCCGGCAGGCCGGCGCGTGCGTTGCCCTGGATCGCTTCGCTTCGCGTCACGCTGCGCGTTTGCCGAACGCGCATCACGTCGCACGCGAGCCACCCGTTTCTCGGGGACTTTCGTCAGAACCGAATGCACGTTTCGAGCCTGTGCACACGGGCCGCGGGCGCGTTCATGGCAGTGTTTTCCCGTGTGCCGGCGGCCGGTGTCCCGATCGGACGATGCAGGAGGGGGGCGGCGGCGCGACAGTGCGGGACGGTTTCGCGGGTGGGCGTCGGCGCGCCGGCGGTTTCCGTGCGTTGCGCGTCGGCCAGAATCAGGTCCGCGCCTTTCTCCGCGACCATCATCGTCGGCGCGTTGATGTTGCCCGACGTGATGTTCGGGAACACCGACGCATCGACGATCCGCAGCGCCTGCAGCCCGTGCACGCGCAGCGACGCATCGACCACCGACGTCGCCGCGTCCGGCCCCATCGCGCACGAGCCGCACAGGTGGTAGATCGAACCCGACTGCTCGCGGAAATACTGCAGCATGGCTTCGTCGGAATCGACCTGCGGCCCCGGCGAGATCTCCTCGACGGTCATCGACTTCAGCGCCGGCGCACGCATCAGCGCACGGATCACCTTGCTGCCCTGCACGGCTTCGTCGAGATCCTTTTGCGTGGTCAGCGCGTTGATGTGGATCTTCGCGGCATCTTCCGCGCGGTTCGACGCGATCTCGATCGTGCCGCGGCTCGTCGGCCGGCACGGGTTGAACGCGATCAGGAAACCCGAATAAGGCTCGGGCTTGATGCTTGCGCGGTCGCTCTTCGGGATCCGGTACGACAACGGGTTGAAGTAGAGCTGGATGTTCGGCTCCGGCGTTGCGTCCGTGCCGCGGAAGAAGCCGCCCGCCTGGTTCACGCTCATCGCGAGCGGGCCCCGCTTGGTCAGCAGGTAGCGCAAGCCGATCTTCATCTTGCCGATGAGCGTCCCCATCTCGTCGTTCAGCGTCGGCCGGTTCGCCTTGAAGTAGAAGCTCACGCACAGGTGGTCCTGCAGGTTGCGGCCGACGGCCGGCAGCGCATGCACGAGCGGCACGCGTCGGCGCGCGAGCAGCGACGGATCGCCGACGCCCGACAGTTGCAGCAGCTTCGGCGTATCGACCGCGCCGGCCGAGAGGATCACCTCGCGTGCGGCCACGAGCGTTTCGTCGCCGTGCTCGCCCGCGACCACCACGCCGGTCGCGCGCGTGCCGTCGAACGTCACGCGCCGCACGAGCACGCCCGAGCGCAGCGTGAGGTTCGAGCGGCCCAGCGCGGGACGCAGGTACGCGAAGCTGCTCGAGCAGCGTTCGCCGTGCTTCGTGTTCAGGTCGTAGATGCCGGCGCCTTCGAACTGCGCGCCGTTGAAATCGTCGGTGCGCGGCAGGTTCAGCTGGCCGCAGCCCTTCAGGAACTCGTGGACGATCGGATGCACGTCGGCCTTCATCGACGTGATGTGGATCGGGCCGGTCGAGCCGTGATGTTGCGGATCGGTCGCGCCTGATGCGTGGGTTTCGAGCTTGCGGAAATACGGCAGCACGTCGTCGTACGCCCAGCCCGGGTTGCCGGCGTTCGCCCAGTCGTCGTAGTCGCTGCGCTGGCCGCGCACGTAGACCATCGCGTTGATCGAGCCCGACCCGCCGACCACCTTGCCGCGCGGGCAGTACAGCTTGCGCTCGGCGAGCTGCGCCTCGGGCTCGCTGTAGTACATCCAGTTGTAGCGGCGGTTGTAGTAGGTCTTCGTGAAGCCGACCGGCACCTTGAACCAGAACGACGCGTCGCGTTCGCCCGCTTCGAGCAGCAGCACCGAGTGCCGGCCCGATTCGCTCAGGCGGTTCGCGAGGATGCAGCCGGCCGAGCCCGCGCCGACGATGATGTAGTCGTAGCTCATGTGTGTCCTTTGCGCTCAGCCCTTCGCGGGGGCGAGATCCTTTACGTCGACGGGGTGTTCGCCCATCTGCAGGTGAAGCCGTTCGCCGGTGTACGGCGTATGGCGCTTCACGACGTCCATGTCGAGCTCGATGCCGAGGCCCGGCTCGTTCGACGGGATGATGTAGCCGTCTTCCCAGCGGATCGGCGTCTTCACGACTTCCGCGTGGAAACCGCCCCAGGTCATGATGCTTTCCTGGATCAGGAAGTTCGGCGTGCACGTCGCGAGCTGGATGCTCGCGGCCGCGCCCACGGGGCCGTTGTACAGGTGCGGCGCGATCTGCGCGTAGTGCACTTCGGCGAGCGTCGCGATCTTCTTCGCTTCGAGCAGGCCGCCCACGCGCGCGACGTTCAGTTGCAGGATCGATGCGCCGCCCGCTTGCAGCAGCTTGTGGAATTCGTACTTGGTCGTCAGGCGCTCGCCGGTCGCGATCGGAATCGACGTGTGCTTCGCGACTTGCGCGATCGCTTCTTCCTGGCCGGGGGGAACCGGCTCCTCGAACCACAGCGGGTCGTACTTCTCCAGCCGCTTCGCGAGCCGGATCGCCGACGACGGCACCATCTGCCCGTGCGTGCCGAACAGCAGGTCGGCCTTGCTGCCGACGGCTTCGCGCACGCGGCGGCAGAACAGTTCGCAACGGTCGAGCACTTCGAGCGACAACTGGTGGCCCGAGTAAGCCGTATACGGGCCGGCCGGGTCGAACTTGACGGCCGTGAAGCCGAGCTTCACGTTCTCGGCCGCGCATTCGGCCGCGAGATCGGGATCGTCGTAGTCGTATTCGCCCTTCGCGTTCTTCGGGTACAGGTACGTGTACGAGCGCAGCCGCTCGTGGATCCTGCCGCCGAGCAGTTCGTACACGGGCTTGGCCGCAGCCTTGCCGATGATGTCCCAGCACGCCATCTCGAGGCCGCTGACGACACCCATCATCGTGAGATCGGGCCGCTGCGTGAAGCCGCTCGAATACGCCTGGCGGAACAGCCGTTCGACGTGATGCGGGTCGCGGTTCAGCAGATGGCGTTCGAACACGTCGTCGATGATCGGCGCCATCGCCTTCGGGCCGAACGTCGCCGAATAGATCTCGCCGACGCCTTCGATGCCGTCGTCCGTCTTCAGCTTCACGAAGATCCAGTACATCCCGCCGACATGCGGCGGCGGCACGGCGACGATATGGGTTTCGAGCGAGACGATCTTCATGCGGACTCCTGGATGCGGTTGAGGCGGTACTTGAGGAATGCGGCGGCGCCTGCGCCGCAGAGCGCGATGGCCGCGATATAGCCGAAATAGAGCTGGTAGCCGTGCGCGCCCGGCCAGGCCTGCGTCACGTAGCCGTTGATCAGCGGCACGAACACGTCGGGCGAATAGCCGAGCACCGAGATCAGGCCGATCGCGAGGCCCGCGCAATGGGTCGGCACCTTGCAGTCGTCGAGCAGCGACCAGTACAGGCCGCGGATCGCGTAGGTGAGGATGCCGATGAACAGCACGAGCACGACGAGCATCGCCTGCGGGCTGTGCGGCGGGGCTGCGATCAGCCCGACCAGCGACAGCGCGGCGAGCACCAGCGCCCAGAACAGCACGGACACCTTCGATACGCGGTCGCCGAGGAAGCCGCCGCCGATGCCGCCGACGGGGCGCATCCACAGCTTGAGCGTCGTGATGAAGCCGGCCGCCGTCGCGGTCAGTCCGAAATTGCCTTCGTGCAGGTACGCGGAGAAGCTGTAGGTCGCCCAGAACACCTGGTAGCCGCAGAACACGATTGCCGCGACGAGCCACAGTTCGGGAATGGCCGCGAGCGTCTTCAGGTCGGCCAGCACGCTGCCCTTGGTGCGCTTCGCGGCCGCTGCACGGTCGCCGGTGTTCGACGGATCCTTCACCAGCGCGAGCAGCACGCCGAGCGCGATGCAGAAGAACGCGTACAGGTGGACGACGAGCCTGAAGCCGGCCGCATCGGTGCCGCCGCGCGCCTGTGTCACGTACGCGAACAGCGTGATGGCAATCGTCGCGAGCAGCGCCTCGACGAGGCCGCGGCCGCCGTCGAGCAGGCCGAAGAAGCGGCCCTGTTCGTCGGGGCCGGCGATCATGTTCACGCGCTTGATCACGGCGGCCCAGAACGTGAGGCCGGTGGTCAGCCCCCAGCCGCCGAAGATCAGCACCAGCATGTCGAACGACGGCCCGGTCGCGTAGGCGAGCCCGAGCGCGCCCGTCGCGAGCAGCGAGAAGCAGATCAGCCAGCGCGGCGACAGGCGGTCGGCCAGCCAGCCGCTCGGCAGATAGCTGACGAGAAAGATCGTGCCGAGCGACGAATACAGGTAGCCGAGCTGAACGTCGTCGATATGGAAGAACTGCAGCATCGTCGGCTGGTACACCTGCCGCAGATACAGCATCGGGTAGATCGCGCCCGCGGCGATCACGAGCAGCAGCAGTTGCAGGTAGCGTTGCGCGCGGGCATGCTGCGACGCGTGTGCGTCGAGCGCTTCGTCCTGCAACGCGAGCGACGCGGTGGGTGTCGACGGTTGGGTCGGCATGATGTCTTCCTCCATCAGGCGCCCGCGATACGGAGGCCTGCAGATTTTTTATGTTCGGGTTGGGTCAGGGGCGGCGCGCGCGGCGCGGTGTCTGGATGCGCGCGCCGGAAGCGGTGCGTCGGCGTGACGGCGTCAGTACTTCATGACGACGAGGCGCGTCTGCGTGAATTCGAGCATGCCGTGCTTGCCGTCGTCGCCGCCGAGGCCCGAGCGCTTCCAGCCGGCGTGGAAGCCCTGGTACGGATCGGCCGGCGTGCGGTTCACGTACAGCTCGCCGGCTTCTATCGCGTTCGCAACGGTCATCGCGGTGCGGTAGCGCTCGGTGTAGAGCACCGACGACAGGCCGAACTGGTGGTCGTTCGCCAGCGCGATCGCTTCATCGATCGTCGTGTAGCGCAGCACGGGCATGATCGGGCCGAAGGTTTCCTCCTGCACGATCTCCATGTCCTGCCGCACGCCGGTGAGCAGCGTGGCCGGGTAGAAGAAGCCGGGGCCGGCCGGAATCGCACCGCCGGTTTCGAGCGTCGCGCCGGCTGCGATCGCGCGTTCGACCATCTCGTGAATGTGCGCGCGCGCCGATGCGCTGACGAGCGGGCCCATTCGCGAGGCGTCTTCCGCACGGTCGCCGATGCGCACGGCCGCCATCTTCTCCTTCAGCAGCGCGACGAAGCGGTCGTGCACGCTGTCGTGCACGTACACGCGTTCGATTGCCGTGCAGAGCTGGCCGCAATGGGTCGTCTTCGATGCGACGAGTGCCGCGGCCGCGCGTTCGAGGTCGGCGTCGGGCTCGATGATCGCGGGCGTCTTGCCGCCGAGTTCGAGCGACGGCTTCGCGATGTTCGCCTTGCAGTAGTCGAGCACCTTGCGGCCCGCGTTCACGCTGCCGGTCAGCGTGATCATCCCGACGGCCGGATGCGTGCACAGCGCTTCGGCCGTCGCGTGGTCCATCGCCAGGATGTTGACGACGCCCGGCGGGAAGCCGGCATCGTCGGCGGCCTTGGCGATCTCGAACGCGGACACCGGCGTGTGGTTGCTCGGCCGCACGACCACGGTGTTGCCGGCGATCAGCGCGGGCGCGACCTTGCGCAGCAGCGTGTAGACCGGGTAGTTGAACGGGATCAGGCACGCGACGACGCCGATCGGCTCGCGCTGCAGGAACAGGTTCTCGTCGGGCGTGTCGCTCGGGATGATCTCGCCCTCGATCCGGCGCGCCCACTCGGCGTGGTAGCGCGTGATCTGGCCCGCGTAGACGGCTTCGTTTGACGCGTCCTCGACGCTCTTGCCGGATTCCTGCGCGAGCGCCGCGCCGATTTCGGATGCGCGTGCGGTCAGCGCGTCGGCGAAGCGGTGCAGGTAGGCGGCGCGCTCGGCGCTCGGCAGCTTGCGCCATGCCTTCTGTGCGGCGGCCGCGGCGTCGACGGCGGCGCGTGCGTCGGCCGGCGTCGCGGCCGGCACGCGCGCGAACGGCGCTTCGGTGGCGGGATTGTGGACGACGATGAACGTGTCGCTTTCCGGGGCGACGAAACGGCCGTTCACGTAGTTGCGTTCGGTGCGCATGAAGTGACTCCTCCGATGAATGCAGGCGGATCGCTTCGAGTGGCGACACGCGCAGCACGGGATGGAGGCCATTCTCTTCATGCGTTTAGCGCACGACAAACGACTTATTTTCGTGCCTAGCATGAGAAAAACGCACGTTACTCGGCAAATCGGCCGGAGTCGCCCGTCCGGCAAGGCTGCCGTGGGGATGGCGGGGCGGGGCGCGGGCGGCGGCCCTGTCGTATTTTCCGACTGGTCCGAGTGCGGACCGGCGCGGGAGCCGGTAAGGTGTGGCCCGCGGCGGGTGGTCGAGGGCGGTTGAGGCGGGGGCGGGTGTGGGCGCGCGCTAGGCCAGCGGTACCTGCGGCAGCGGCGACGACGGTTCGAGATGGCGCTTCGCGAGCCACACTTCCTGCTGCAGCCAGTCGCGGAACTGCACGATGTGCGGCAGGTTCGTCTGCTCGGGCCGCGTGACGAACCAGTACGACTGGTGGCCGTCGACGTGCACGTTGAGCACCTGCATCAGTTGTCCGGTCGCGAGTTCGCGCGCGACCATGTGGCGGTCGGCGATCGTGATGCCGAGACCGTCGATCGCCGCGCGGATCGCATGGTCGAGCAGGTCGAATTCGTAGCCGCCGCGCGTGTCGACGTCGGCGATGCCGGCCGCTTTCAGCCAGTGCTGCCAGGTCAGGTAGCGCTGGTCGTCGGTGGCGAGCACGTGCAGCAGCGTGAAGCGGTTCAGGTCGATCGGCGCGCCGTCCTGTCGCAGCCGCGCATACAGCGCGGGCGCGCAGACGGCGATATGCTGCTCCTGCATCAGCAGCGCGTTGTCGAAGCCGTCCCATTCGCCGTCGCCGAACCGGATCGCGCAGTCGAGCACGCGCGATTCGCCGAGGCTGTCGTGGATGCGGGTCGTGAGGCTCAGCTCGAATTCGGGATGCGCGTCGCGCAGCCGGCCGAGGCGCGGCATCAGCCAGCGCGCGGCGAAGGTGGGCGGCACGTTCGCGCGCAGGCGGTTCAGGTGGGTTTTTTCCTGCAGGCTGCGCACGGTCAGCTCGATCTTGTCGAACGATTGCTGCAGCGCGCGCAGCAGCACGCGGCCGGCCGCGGTCAGTTCGAGCTGGTGATGGCGGCGCTCGAGCAGGGTTTCGCCGAGCTGGCCCTCGAGCTGGCGAACCTGGCGGCTCACCGCGCTCTGCGTCACGTTGAGCAGTTCGGCCGCGCGCGTGAAGCTGCCGGTGCGGCCGGCCATCTCGAAGGCTTTCAGCGCATTCAGCGCCGGCATCTTGCGTCTCACGGGGCGGTGTCGTGTTTGGTGCGGGATGCTTATTGTAGGCGGGTGGCCGCGGGCGCGGGGCGATGAATGGCGGCGACGGAGGGTGCCGGGGATTGACGGTCAGGCGGCTGGCACGCCTGGTCGCGACAAGGCTGCCCGCAGGAGGGCCGGTGGTGCCGGCGGCAACACGAACGATACGACCGAGACGAACGAAGGGGACACACATCATGCGACGCCTGCCATCGTTGATCGCACTGCGATTTTTCGAGGAGACCGCGCGTCACCTGAGCTTCAACCGCGCGGCGGTTTCGCTGTGCGTGACGCAGGGGGCGGTGAGCCGGCAGATCCGGCTGCTCGAGGAAGCGCTCGGCGCGCGGCTGTTCGAGCGCGATCACAAGGGCGTGCGCCTGACCGATGCCGGCGAGCGGTTGCTGCCGTTCATCGGGCAGGCGTTCGACACGATCGAACGGGGCGTCGGCGAAATCGCCGCCACGCGGCCGGGTGCGAAGCGGCGGCTGACGGTGTCGCTGCCGCCGACGTTCGCGACGCAGTGGTTTTCGCCGCGGCTCGGCATGCTCGCGGAGGCGCTGCCCGACGTCGAGCTGTCGATCCGCACGGAGCCGGATGACGATTGTCATTGCCACATCCGCTTCGGGCGCGCGGCGCGCGCCGGGATGCAGTCGGAGCTGCTGATGATGGAGCGGCACGCGCTCGTCGGTGCGCCGCGTTATCGCGGCGATGCGCTGGATGTGCTGCTCGGCCGGTTGCCGTCGCTGCATGTGCTGCACGAAGGCAAGCGCCTGACGCTGTGGGCCGATTGGTGCCAGCAGGCGGGCGTGCCGCCGGCGCGGATCGGCGACGGTATCGAGTTTTCGACGCTCGAACAGGCGATCCGCGCGGCGCGCAAGGGCGCGGGGCTCGCGGTGGTCGATCTCAACATGATCGAGGAGGAGATCGGCGAGGGCAGCCTCGTGCGGCTGTCGCCGGTGCAGCCGATCGGGCCGTTCGGGTATTGGCTCGATGTCGAGCCGGAGAGCGTGGCGGTCGAGCCGGTGGTCGCGTTTGCTGCGTGGTTGCGGGAGCAGGCGGGGAGGAGGGGGTAGGGGGCTGCTCGTGGGACGCGGCTGATCGGGATGCTGGAAAAATCGGATCAGTCCGCGTCTGTCGGGTCGTGCTTCGGCCTTTTGTTTGTGTCAACGATCGTTACGCGTTGAAGACTGGATTGATCGTCGTAGAGCCGGACCTCACGGTTGTTTTCCATTGCCCCGAGTTACACGTCCGGATCCTGTCCGAAGTGCATGAGTGTTTCCCGGCGACAACGGGCTTCGGCATCGGCCATCGAGATGATCTGCAAAGTGCTCTTCGAGTGATCGATCGGCCCCACGTCGAAGACTTTTCTTTGCGGCGGTAATACCGGTTTGCCAGCTGGTCGCGCGTTGTATTCGACGGCAGATGTCGGCGCTGCCTGCGCTTGACCGTGTTGGTGTACGCTCGCGACGAGCTCGCCAATGAGCAGCCGGATTTCCTCGAGACGAATGGGGCGATTCTCGTTCGTCACGCGGCTGCGCCTGGCTATTTGCTTCGCGAATCGGAAGCCCGTGATCGCATGGTGTTTTTGGGTCATTCGTAAATTCCTTTTTCGATCAAGTATTGCTGCAGCGTCAGCACTGAACGGGCATGCGGGGCAACCTCGAATGTCATCCAGCGATGCGATCCGGCGACGCGCCAGAAGTCCCGCCCGAATCGCGTTGCGTAGAGTGCGCGTAGCGACCGAAGCGACCAGTCGGCTAATCCGACCGGATATCCGGGGAAATACTCGAACAGCGCGGCCTCGTCACCTTGTCGATTCGGAATGGGCGCATCGAAGCCGAACCTGGGCCATGCGTAGTATCCGGAGAGCCTCGGCCCGCCGGGTTCAGGCGCGGCTTTGCGCCCACCTATCGCGAACGCACTGATCCGGGCAATCTTCAACCTATCGCATGCTCTGACGATCCGCCATAGCATCGCTGCACCCAGTCCGGCGACGGCGTCATCGACAAGATCGATGGATCCCAGTTCGAGTACGCGCGTGTCCCGGGTTTTGAGCACGGAGACGCGGTTCTCCGATCGGATCAATGTCGGGTGCGTGACGCTGAATGTCAGCCTGTCTGCGCTGTCGAGATAGGCTTGAATGTCCGATCCGGCCGGCGCGCCGCACAACGAAACGAGCAGTTCGTCGGGGACGCTGCCGCTCACCCCGAGCAACGCGGCGATATCGAGGTCGTTGCGATCGACCTCGAGCCGATCGTCGAAGTACGTCGTCTCGTACGGCAGGACATGACCGAGATCGACAGGTTGAGCGGGCATGGCTTCCGGCGATGAGTGGAAAGCCTCCAGCATATCGGCGCGAATCCGGCGGGCAGAGTCCGCCAAACGGCCAATCACGAGACGGCGCGACCGCCCGTCCCGCCCGCCCTACGACCAGTCGAACGTCAGCAGCGCCACGCGGCTGGCAGGTTCGTAAAACAGGAGAATCGAGTCCGCGCCCATCGCGCGGTATTCCCAGCCGGTGACGCGGGCGACGAAGCGAAAGCGCGCACCGTCGGGGCCGATCGGCCGGATGTCGGCGGGATTGCTGTCGTCGACCGGAAAATCCGACGTGCCCGACCAGTTGCCCCAACCGACCGATCCACCGAGCTGGTCGATCAGGTTGCACGGTTTTTCCTGGGTGAAATCGCGTTCGTCCGGCGCGTACTGGTTGGACGAGTAGAGCACGCCGTATTCGGCGAACCGCTTGCGCGCGGTTTCGATGCTGGCCTGTTGCTCGGCGTAGTGCGCCTCCAGCTCCGCGCGATAGCCCGCGTCATGCGCGCCGGGCGGGTTCTCCAGATAGAAGTAGCGCGGGTCGCCGAGCAGCGTGTAGCGGTTGTTCTCGTCGAGCCGGAACCCGATCCAGTTCGCGCGCAGATAGTCGTTGTGATACCCGGCCGTGTCCTGCCCGACGAGCCCGTCGTACGGTTCGACGGGGCTGAGCAGGTGGATCCAGCCCTCCCACGACGGATTGACCGTCGACAGGTCGATCGACACCAGCGGATGCAGGTGGCGCGCGAGTGCGGCGTTGGACTCGGCAAAGACGTCGGCGTCTGGCGGGTAGACCTTCAGGCCGGGTTGTGGCGTGACGATGTCTTCAATCATGATCGCTGCTCGCACGGTGAGGGTCCGGCAAGGCTACACGAATGCGCACGAAAACCGGATGAATGTCCGGCGCCAGAGCAGCCTGCCTGACGCGCGTCCGGTTCCGTCCGTCCGATCAGCACGTCGAAAGTATTTGCGCCGATCTTTTGGAGACCATCTTCTTGATAACAGTTGATAGCTGCGATACGCTCGACGGATCGAATTCAATCCGGTCGGGAGGTCGACATGATCAGTGCGGAACTGGGCCAGCAGCTGGAGGCTTACGTCGCGAAGCTGGTCGAATCGGGGCGCTACGGATCCAAGAGCGAAGTGCTTCGCGAAGGCGTGCGCCTGATCCAGGATCGCGAGGCACAGCTGAACGCGCTGGACGCTGTGATCGCGCGCAGCCTGTCCGAAGCGGAAGCCGGACGCGGCGCCGACGCGGCGGAAGTCTTCGATCGTCTCGAGGCGAAATATCGGGCCCAGGCGGATCGTCAGGCCTGACCGTGCGCCTGTCCGATTTTGCGATTACCGAACTCGAAGCGATCGCCGATTACATTGCACGCGACAACCCGCAACGTGCCGTGACGTTCGTGCGGGAGATTCGCGATATATGCCTGAGTCTTGCCGCGATGCCGCTGGCGTTTCCGCTCGTGCCGCGCTTCGAGCGTCACGGCGTGCGGCACCGCGTGTACGGCAACTACCAGATCTTCTATCGGGTCGTCGGCGATCCGCCGGCTCGGATCGACATTCTTCACGTCCTGCATGGCGCGCGGGATTACGCTTCGATCCTGTTCTGAGCGAACGTGCGCATCGCATCGCGTCCGGAATGAACGAACCCGGCCGTGGCCGGGTTCGTTCGAATCGAGCGCAGCATCGCAGCATCGCCACAGCGCATCAGCGGCGTGTCGATACGAAAGCCTTGATCGAGCGCGATGAAACGGGCGGCCACACAACCCGCCGCCCGCATCAATGCCCCGACGCCTCCTCCAGCGTCAGATGCTTCGTCTCCGGCGCCCACGCGATCGACACGATCATCCCCACCAGCAGCACGCCCGCGAGCGCGAACATCGTCGCGTGAAAGCCGAGCGTCGCGATGCCGACCGGCAGCAGGAACGTGCCGATCGCCGAACCGAGCCGGCTGCACGCGATCGCGAGCCCCACGCCGCTCGCGCGCACTTCGGTCGGGAAGCACTCGGGCGGGAACACGCCCACGAGGTTGCTGAACGCCGACATCGTCAGCGTGAAGATCGCGAACGCGACGATCATCGCGATGGCCGCCGACGACGGCAGCACCGCCAGCGCGACGAGCGACGCGCACGTCACCGCGAACGAGCCGATCAGGAAGCCGCGCCGCGACAGCCGGATCGTCAGCCAGATGCCGATCAGCGCGCCGAGCACCAGGAAGCCGTTCAGCAGCAGGTCCGCGCCGAAACCTTCGGCGAGGCCGATCGTCTTCAGGATCGTCGGCAGGAACGTATAGATCGCGAAATACGGAATCACCAGGCACACGAAGAACGCGCAGTTGAACATCGTGCGGCGGATCAGGTCACGCTGGAACAGCCGCGCGAAGCCGCCATGCGCATGCGGCTCGGTCGAACCGTCGAGCATCACGTGCGGCCCGAAATGCTTCGCGACGATCGCACGTGCCTCCTTCTCCCGGCCCTTGCCGAGCAGCCAGCGCGGCGATTCGGGCGTGCCGATCCGCAGCACCAGCACGATCAGCGCGGGCAACGCGGCTGACGCGAGCAGCCAGCGCCAGGCATCGGGCGAGGCGTCGCTGTACGCAAGACCGAGCACGTTCGCGGCGACATAGCCGATCGTCCAGATCACGCTGAACGAGCCGAGCAGCGCGCCGCGATGCTTGCGCGGCGAGAATTCGGCGAGGATCGCATGGCCGACCGTGAAGTCGCCGCCCATCCCGAAGCCGATCAGCACGCGCAGCACGCACAGTTCGAGCGGCGACGTGACGAAGAACTGCGCGAATGCGGCCGCCGTGATGATCACGAAGCTCGTCAGGAAGATCTTCTGCCGGCCCATCCGGTCGGACAGCCAGCCGAACACGAGGCTGCCGAAGAAGATGCCGATCAGCGCGGAGCTGCCGATCATCCCCATCCAGAACGCATCGATCGGCATCTGCCTGCCGAGCGCGGCGAGTGCGTAGCCGATCGTGCCGAGCGTGTAGCCCTCGGTGAAATGCGCGCCGAACGTCAGGCCGGCGATCTTCACGTGGAAGCGGTTGAGCGGCACGTCGTCGAGCGCGACGGGGCGGTGCGGCGCATCGGCGCCACGCGACAGCGGCAACGCGCGTGCGGTGCCGGATTGAACGTTGGCTTGAGTCAAGCTGCCTCCTGGATTGTTATCGGGCGCGCAACGGCGCGCGCAGGCGGCGCGCGGCGCGGGTCGACCGCGGGGAGCGGCCGGGGGTCAGCGGCCGAGGCCGGCCATCAGCGTGTACTTGAGTTCCACGTATTCGTCGAGGCCGTACTTCGAGCCTTCGCGGCCGAGCCCCGATTGCTTGACGCCGCCGAACGGCGCGACTTCGGTCGAGATGATCCCGTCGTTGACGCCGACCATGCCGCTCTCCAGCGCACCCGACACGCGCCACGCACGGCCGAGGTCGCGCGTGTAGAAGTATGCGGACAGCCCGAACGGCGTGTCGTTGGCCGCGGCCACGGCCTCTTCCTCGGTCGCGAAGCGGAAGCAGCCGGCCACGGGGCCGAAGGTTTCCTCTTCGGCGATCAGCATGTCGGCCGTCATGCCGGTCAGCACGGTCGGCTCGTAGAACGTGCCGCCGAGCGCGTGACGCTTGCCGCCGGTGAGCGCGTGCGCGCCCTTCGCGGTGGCGTCGGCCACGTGCCGCTCGACCTTGCCGAGCGCCGCCTCGTTGATCAGCGGGCCCTGGTCGACTTCACCCGCGAGCGCGTTGCCGACGCGCAGCTTGCGCACGGCATCCGCAAGCTTGCGCGTGAACGCGTCGTACACGCCGTCCTGCACGAGGAATCGGTTCACGCACACACAGGTCTGCCCCGTGTTGCGGAACTTCGACGCGATCGCGCCTTCGACCGCCGCATCGAGATCGGCATCGTCGAACACGATGAACGGCGCGTTGCCGCCGAGTTCGAGCGACAGCTTCTTCAGCGTGTCGGCCGACTGCTTCGCGAGCAGCTTGCCGACGCGCGTCGAGCCCGTGAACGACAGCTTGCGCACGACGGACGAACTCGTCAGCGTTTCGCCGATCGCGACCGCGTCGCCCGACACCACGTTGAACACACCGGCCGGCACACCCGCGCGCTCGGCGAGCACAGCGAGCGCGAACGCCGACAGCGGCGTTTCCTCGGACGGCTTCAGCACCATCGTGCAGCCGGCCGCGAGCGCGGGGCCGGCCTTGCGCGTGATCATCGCCAGCGGGAAATTCCACGGCGTGATCGCCGCGACGACGCCGACCGGCTCGCGCGTGACGACGATCTGCGAGTTCGGCTTCGGGCTCGGGATCACGTCGCCGTACATGCGCTTCGCTTCTTCCGCGAACCATTCGAGAAAGCTCGCCGCGTACGCGACTTCGCCACGCGCTTCCGCGAGCGGCTTGCCTTGCTCGCGCGTCAGCAGCTCGGCGAGCGCGTCGCGGTTTTCGAGCATCAGTTCGCCCCAGCGCTTCACGCGGGCGCCGCGCTCCTTTGCGGTCAGTGCGCGCCACGCCGGAAACGCGTGTGCGGCCGCATCGATTGCGCGCTGCGTGTCGTCGGCGCCGCCTTTCGCGACCTTCGCGATCGTCTCGCCGGTCGCCGGGTTCAGCACCGGATAGGTCGCATCGCTCGCGCCATGCGATTCATGCCATTCACCGCCGATGAAATGGCCGGTCCTCAGAAATTCATTCATTGTGTGTCGTTCCTTCAGTGCCTCGGAGCTTCGTGCTTCAGTGCTTCAGTGCGTCAGTCCGTCGCGAAACTGCCCTGCGCCGGACGCGACTCGCGCGCGATGCGCTTGCCGGCCGTGTAGTCGTTGATCAGGTCGCACGGCGTGTAGTTGCGTTCCAGCTCGTGCAGCTCTTCGTCGGTGAGCTGCGTTTCGAGCGCGCCGAGCGCGCTGTCGAACTGCGCGACGGAATCCGCGCCGACCAGCATGCTCGCGATGCCGGGGCGGCTCAGCACCCACGCCTGCGCGATCTGCGCGGGCGGCACGCCGCGGCGCTTCGCGACCTTCGCGACCGATGCGGCGATCGCGAGCGATGACGCATCGCCGTACATCTGCGCGGTGAAGAAGTCGGTCTGGTTGCGCGTCGATTGCGGCTCGCAGGTGAGCAGGCCGCGCGCGAGCGGGCTGAACACCGACACGCCGACGCCCTGGTCGATGCAGTACGGCACCATCTCGCGCTCTTCCTCGCGATACGCGAGGTTCAGCTGCAGCTGCATGTTGATCGGCTTGTCCCAACCGTTTCGTTCGCAGGCCTGCATGATCTTCGCGAACTGCCACGTGTACATCGTCGACACGCCGATATAGCGTGCCTTGCCCGCCCGCACGATGTCGTGCAGCGTGCTCATCGTTTCCTCGACGGGCGTGTTCACGTCGAAGAAATGCAGCATGAAGATGTCGACGTAATCCATCCCGAGCCGCTTCAGCGACCCGTCGATGCCGTCGAGCACGTGCTTGCGCGAATGGCCGCCCGCGTTCGGATAGCTGCCCATGTCGTAGCCGACCTTGGTCGTCACGACGAGCTCCTCGCGGCGCGCGTTGCGCTTCAGGATGCGGCCGACCACTTCCTCGCCGACGCCCGTCGAATAGAAATCCGCGAGATCGATGAAGTTGACGCCGGCGTCGAGCGCACGGCGCACGATCGGCTCGCTCTGCGCTTCGTCGAAGATCCAGGGCTTCCATTCGGGGGTGCCCATGTTCATCGTGCCGAGACACAGGCGGGACACCTTCAGGCCGGACTGGCCGAGGCGGACGTATTCCATGTTTCCTCCAGATGCGGCCGTCCGTCGCGCGTCGGCCGCTTGTCGTCGTCAGTTTTTCTTCGGGGTGTAGAACGGGTTCGACACGTCGCGCGCGGCGGCGAATACCGCGTCGCGATGCGGCAGCCCTTCCATCGCGGCGACGATCGCGCTGCGGCACGCGCGATAGTTGTTCTCGAACACGGCGTCGAGATCGTCGGTCTGCGGGTTCACCCAGTTCGCCGACACGACGACCCAGTCGTTCTCCGCTTCGGGCGGCAGCGTGCCGTTCTCGAGCGCTTCGGCCACGGCCTTCGCGATGCCGGCCTGCGATGCGCCCCACGTGGCGTTGCCGTGGAAATCGCTGGCGATCTGCGCCTTGTTCACGTACAGCGTGAGCGGCTTGGTCGGCACGCCCGGCTGCGCGATCACGACGAACGGCGCGTGGCCGGCCGACGGCGTCGCGAGTGCGGTGGCGAACGCCTGGCCCGCCGGGCCGTTGCGCGGTCCGACCAGCACGTTGATGTGCGCGAGGTTGACGCCGGGGCCTTCGAAGCCTTCGCCGATGTAGAGCTGCCTGGGTTGGGATGCGGTCATTGCGGTGTCTCGTCGATGAGTGGGGTGTGGGGCGATTGTGGTGGGCCGTGATGCGGCCGGTGAATCGATGATTTCTGATCGGGCTATGAGTTTTCGTCGTCTCCGGGAAAGCCCTGAATCCGGCACGCGAATGCCCGCCGGGCGGGCCTCGGCCGTTGTCGCGACGGCGGGCGGGGCGGGATCGGCAGGGGGGCGTGCGCGTACCGGCTCCGGGTTTGTCATACCCGGGCAGGGGTTGGAGGGCCGAGCGCATCCGGACAACAATCGGCGTACTCCGAGCCCTATCTTTCGTCTTCCCTCTTTTTTTCGAAAGCGAGTAATTTCGATGGCTGCCATTCAAAAGCCCGATTGGTCGAAGCTCAGTTCGCTCGATCCGGAACTGATCCGGGCATTCGTCGCCGTGGTCGAGAGCGGCGGCTTCACCGCGGCGGCCCGGCAACTGCATCGCACGCAATCGACGATCAGCCTGCGCATCCGCACGCTCGAGGAGCGGCTCGACACGCACCTGTTCATGCGCAACAGCCGGCGGCTCGAGCTGTCGCGCGACGGCGAGAATTTCCTGATCCATGCGCGCCGGATCATCCAGGTGCAGAACGACGCGATCCTCGCGCTGAAGCAGGCGAGCAGCGACCGCGGCGTCGTGCGCTTCGGGCTGCCCGAGGACTATGCGGAGCTGTGGCTGCCCGACCTGCTGAAGTCGTTCTATGCGATGCGGCCGGGCGCACGCCTGCACGTGCATTGCCGGATGTCGCTCGAGCTGCTCGAACGGCTGCAGGCCGGCGAGCTCGACGTGGCGCTCGTCGTGCGGCACGGGCCCGGCGCGGGCGGGCGGGTGCTCGGCCGGCACGACGTCGTGTGGGCCGCGCACCGCGATTTCGCGCTCGACCGCCATGCGTCGGTGCCGCTCGCGCTGTTCCCGGAAACGTGCTGCTACCGGCAGCGCGGGCTGCAGGCGCTCGCGACGGCCGACCGGTCGTTTCATGTCGTCTACACGAGCCAGAGCCCGACCGGCATCAAGATCGCGGTGAACCACGGCGCGGCCGTGACGATGATCGATCGCTGCACGCTGCCCGAGAACTGGCGCGTGCTCGACGAGTCGGACGGCTTTCCGTCGCTGCCGGCGGCCGACCTCGAACTGCATCGCTCGCCGGGCATCTGCGATCCGCTGACCGACGATCTGGTGTCGCTGATCGAATCGATGGTCGACGAGCGGCGGCGCGCGTCGCTCGAGGCGTTCGCCGCGTAACGGGAACAACGCACAGGCGAGCGCGGCGCTGGTGAGAGCGACGCGAGCCGCGGCGCGCGATCACCGTGCGCGGACGGCGGCGCACCGCCGGCCGCCGGTCGCCGCACTGTGAAGTGATGTGTCCCCCCATGCCGTTTTTTGCATCGGCGGTCCGTTTTTTTGCACGACGTTTATGTCGTCTCTTCTAAGCTGGGGACGTGTCGAACAGCCGAGACGGCTTCCGTCCGCTCCATGACCTTCATTCGTCCCGTTCCCGCCTTCCATGTCGCCGGCCGCCCGGTGCGCGCCGGCGCACGCAACAACGTCATTCCCTTCCCGCCGCCGTGCCCGCGCCTGCAGTTGCCCGTCACGCTGACGGCCGACTCCGGCGAACACGCGCACGCCCGGCTCGCCGCGCTGCTGCATTCCCCGCTCGGCGTGTACGTCGTCAGCGCGCGCGCCGTGCGCGACGTGGTTCACGTGCACTTCGACATCGCGCCGGAAGACCTGGATTTCACGCTGCACATGCTGATCGCGCAGCAGGCCGACGCGGTGATCGGGCCGGTTGCGCGCCGCTTGCGCATCGGGCCGAAGGCGCGGTGAAGCGAGGAACGGTTGTTGCTCGCTCCTGGAGGACTTGTCCGATCCGTCGCCCGATTGCCGGCTGCCGTGCTGTCCGTCGCGAGACGGCGGACAGGCGTGCGGCACCGCGTGCGCGGCGCCGATCCTGAATATGGAGGGGTCATGGACCTCATGGAAGCAGTACCTGTCGCGCGGCCGGAAAGCCGCCGCGCGCGGACGGTGTCGCTGCCGTCGGGCCAGCAGCTCGCGCGTCAGCTCGTGACGACGGTGCGCGTGGCCGAAGTGCTGCTGCATCAGGCGATCGTCGTGCCCGCCCGGCATCAGTGGTCGGTCGACACCGAACGGGTCGACGCGGCCGGCGGGCCGCTCGCGGCGTGGGAAACCTGCGTGACCTGGCGAATCGGCAAGGTGTTCGCGTCGACGGTCACCCCGGCCGCGCGTGTCAACGATCGCGACCAGGTGGCGGTCGAGATCCGGCTCTATTTGCCCGAACAGGACTACGTGGCGGGGCGGCACGTGAACACCTTCGGCCTGCGCCACGGCAATGCCTTCTGCGCGACGTTGTCGGTCGCGTCGGGCGCGCAGTGGAGCTGGCAACGCAAGGAACACGTCGCGCCGGAACACCGGCATGTGCGCGGCGACACGCTCGAGGCGCTCGTCGATACGGTGGCCGCGAACGTCAACGCGGCGCTCGGCGCGGCCGGGTTCGGCCCGAAGCGCTGATCACGCGTCGCCGGTCTGCCCGGTCTGCCGCTGCAGGTCTTCCATCAGCTGCTCCGCGAGAAAGTCGCACGGCGGCCGCTTCGATTTCGTGCTGCGCGCGAGGATCAGTTCGAGCGGCGGCAGGTCGGGCAGCCCGTGCGAGCGGCCGAGCATCGACAACTGCGCGGGAATCGCGCAGCGCGCGAGCGGCGCGACGGCCAGGCCGGCTTCGACCATGCTGAGCAGCCCGAGCAGGCTCGGGCTCTCATAGGAGGTGCGGTACGGCACCTTGGCGCGCTCCAGGCTGCGGATCGCGTTCTCGCGCGCGACGCTGCCCGGCATGAACACCGCGATCGGCAGCGGCCGTTCCTCCCACACGCGCGGCCCGTTCGTCATCGCGGCCCACGCCATCGGCTCGTGGCGGATGAAGTCGCCGGTGAGCCCCTTGATGCGCGTGCCGCACACGAGATCGACGGTGCCGTCCTTGATCAGCGGCGCGAGCGCGCTGCTGGGCAGTCCCATCACCTGGATCTCGACCTTCGGGTAGGTCGCCGAGAATTTCTTCAGGACCGACGGCAGCAGCGACGACGCGTAGTCGTCCGGCACGCCGATCACGACCTTGCCGGTCACCTCCGGCCGCACGACGGCCGCCCATGCCTCGTCGCGCAGCGCCAGCATTCGTCTGGCGAATCCCAGCAGCACTTCGCCTTCGCGCGTCAGCACGATGCTGCGCGGCTTGCGCACGAACAGCGGCCGGCCGATCGCGTCTTCCAGGCTCTTGATCTGCATGCTCACGGCCGACTGCGAGCGGTTCACGGCCTCGGCGGCGCGGGTCATGTTGCCGGTTTCCGCGACGGCGACGACGGTGGCCAGCACGTCGTGATCGAGCATCTTCATGGGTATCAAGAAAACTGAACGTAACGATCAGCATTATGCGTTTTTATTGTTGCTGTGTGTCTGCCATAGTGCGATCACGCTGACGTTTCACCCGAGGGTGGCGCGGCGTTCGGGCCGGCCGAGCCGGCGTGCAGCACTGAACAGGAAAGCGTGGTGTCTCGATGATGGACCATCCGTTGCGCGCCGCACTGGCCGCGGAATTGCATGCGCGGCCGTTCCTGCGGCTCGCCGAAGCCGTATCGCTCACGCATTACGCGATCTACGCGGACGGCCAGCCCGACATCCACGAAACGCTGCTGCACACGCTGTGCCGCGAGACCGGCATCGCCGCGCCGCACGAAGGCGCGACGCACTATGCGGTGCAGTCGCCGAGCGGCTGGCACCTGAAGTGGGAACGCCACACCGAATTCTCGACCTTCACGTTCGTCGCGCCGCGTCGCGACACCGGCTATTTTGACGATCTCGCGATCGAAGGCATTCCGGCCGCGTGGTTCGCGCGGCTCGCCGGCATCCGCTTCGTCGCGGTGCGCATGGAGCTGCTGAGCGGCGACGCCGCGCGGCTCGTGTGCGCCGACCTGCGCCGCTGGATCGACGGGCCTGCGCTCGTCGGCAGCAACGTGCTCGGCGGCGGCAAGGTGTTCTGCGACTGGCACGTGCGCGACGACGGCTTCATGCGCTTTCTGGTGGTCGACGAGGATTTCCGCGAGGAGCAGGGCGGCCGGCTGCTGCAGCGCCTGTACGAAATCGAAACGTACCGGATGATGGCGCTGCTCGCGCTGCCCGTCGCGCGCCGGATGAGCCGCGAGCTCGACGAGATCCACGCGGCGCTGCACGCATTGATGCAGCGGATGGACGCGAGCGGCGCGGACGGCGACGATACGGCGCTGCTCGTCAAGCTCACGCATCTCGCGGTGCGGGTCGAATCGCTGTCGGGATCGGGCGCGCGTTTCAGCGCGTCGCGAGCGTACGAAAAGCTCGTGCTGGCCCGCATCCACGAGCTGCGTGAGGAGCGCATCGAAGGCATGCCGACGATCGCCGAATTCATGGAGCGCCGTTTCGCGCCGGCGATGGAAACCTGCCGCAGCGTATGGGCGCGCCACGAGCAGATCGCCGCGCGGATCGCGCGGGCGGTCGACCTGCTGCGCACGCGCGTGAACCTTGCCCAGGAAAAGGACGTGACGCGCCTGCTGGCGGGCATGGAGCGTACCGCACGCAATCAGCTTCACTTGCAGCACGCCGTTGAAGGGCTGTCGGTGGCGGCCATTTCGTACTACGTGCTGTCGCTCGCGACGGCGGCGTTCAAGGCGCTGCACGTGATGAACCTGCCGGTCGATCCGGAGCTGGCGGAAGGCCTGCTGATCGCGCCGGTCGTGTTCGCGGTGATTCACATCACGCGGCGCACGCGCGCGCAGCTGGCGCGATCGGAGGCCGCGCACGACGGCACGCCGGTGCCTGCGGCGGCATTGAAGCAGGTCGGTTAGAACATCGAAAACACAATCAATGAAAGGAATGGAGATGACTTTTTCGCACAAGCAAGCGGCGTTCTTCAGCGGTTTCGATGCCGCGTTCGATGAGCCGACACTGGATGAGCCGGGTGCGTCGGACGAGCCGCGCGTGACGTCGTATCAGGCCGTGCTGCAGGAGCCGATGACGTCGCTCGTCGGGAATACGATCGATCGGCCGGACGTCGCGGCGGTGGCGATTCTCGGGTACAACTGACGCACGGTTGCTTGCGGTTTCGACGTCACGCGGCTGTTCAGGTTGGCTGACGGGCTGCACGTCTGCGTGCAGCGGCTTCGTGTTGCGCCGGGCGCTGCCCGAATTGAGCCGGGCGATTTCCCGCGCGTCGCACGCGCACGTCCGTTTCGAATCGACCTTGCTGCCGGGTGCGCGGCCGGCGCCCTGCGTCGCGACACGCTATAGTCGTGCGACACCCGCGGTGCGTGCTGCGCACCCGGCGGCCCGTCCACGCACGCATTCGCTCCGATGACAGCCCATTCTGACGTGACGCTTCGACTGACCGACACCGAGCAGCCGGCCGCACACGACTTCATCAGCCGCAAGCTCGGCGAATTCAATCACGCGATGACGGGGCGCGCCGACGCGGCCACGCTCGACGTCTACGTGACCGATGCTGCGACCGGCGAGATCCTGGGCGGCCTCACGGGGCGCACGTCGCTCGGCCTCTTCTTCATCGATCTGTTCTACCTGCCTGAATCGCTGCGCGGCGGCGGCTTCGGCAGCCGGCTGCTGCGCGAGGCCGAAGCCGAAGCGAAACGACGCGGCTGCGCGCGTGCGGTGCTCTACACGATCTCGTTCCAGGCGCCGGATTTCTACCGGAAGCAGGGCTACGAAGCGTTCGGCGAAGTGCCGTGCGAGCCGGACGGCGCGTCGCGCGTGTTCATGGTGAAGGTGCTTTGAACCGGTTCTTGCGGCTCGCGTCGCGTGGCAAACAAGCTGGCGTAGCGCGAATGCCTGCAGCCGGCGCGGGCGGCGCCGCTGAGTCCCCGCACCGCGCCCGCCGGCTTCACCCCGTGCGAACCGCCACGGGGCGCATGTCGCCCGCGTCAGCAATGCTCCAGCGCGTACGACAGGTCGGCGATCAGGTCGTCCGGATGCTCGAGCCCGACCGACACGCGAATCAACCCTTCCGATACCCCCGCCGCCGCACGCGCATCGGCCGGCACGCCCGAATGCGTGGTCGACGCCGGATGGCAGATCAGCGACTCCGTGCCGCCTAGACTGACCGCCGACTTGAAGAGCGTCAGGTGGTTGATGAACCTGAACGCCTGCTCGCGGCCGCCGTCGAGAATGAACGCGAACGTCGAGCCGGGCCCGGTGCATTGGCGCTGATAGACGGCCTGGTAAGCCGGATCGTCGATGAGCTCGGGATGCAGCACGCGCACCGGCCGGTGCGGATTGTCGGCGAGCCAGCGAGCGACGGCGCTGCCGCTGCGCGCGGCCTGCTGCATGCGCAGCACGAGCGTTTCCATCGAGCGCGTGATCATCCACGACGAATGCGGGTCGAGCTGCGAGCCGAGCGTGCTGCGGACCGAGCGGATCTTCGTGATCAGCGCGCGATCGCCGGTGACGCCGCCGGCGACGAGGTCGCTATGCCCGCCGATGTATTTCGTCAGCGAGTACACGCTCAGGTCGATGCCCTGCCGCGACGGCTTCTGGTACAGCGGCCCGAGCAGCGTGTTGTCGCAGACCGACAGCGGGCGATAGCCGTGGCGTGCCTCGAACGCGTCGATCTCGCTGCGCAGCCCTTCGAGGTCGAACAGCGCGTTGGTCGGGTTGGCCGGCGTCTCGATGTAGCACATCCGCACGTTGCCCTTTTGCGCGGCCGCTTCGAGCGCGGCGCGGATCGCATGGGTGGACAGCCCGTCGGCGATCACTTCGGAGCGAATGCCCCACTCGGGCAGGAACTTCGAGATCAGCGTTTCGGTGCCACCGTAAAGCGGCACCGACTGGACGACGCAGTCGCCCGGCCGCAGGAAGGTCAGCAGGATCGCGGCGATGGCCGACATGCCGCTCGACGTCACGACGGCCGCTTCGGAATCGTCGAGCAGCGCGAGGCGATCCTCGACGATCTCCAGGTTCGGGTGATTGAACCGGCTGTAGACGAGGCCCGCGCCTTCGCCTTCGGGTGAAGGCTTGCGTCCGGCCACGACGTCGAAGAATTCGGCGCCGTCCTCGGCCGTGCGGAACGCGAACGTCGATGTGAGGAACACCGGCGGCTTCACCGATCCTTCCGACAGGAACGGATCGTAGCCGTACGACATCATCTGGGTTTCGGGATGGAGTTCCCGGTCTGCAATCTTGCGCTTGTGGTAGTTGCGATAGGCCATGCGGTGCTCCGTGCAGGGGTGGTGAGGAACGGCCGTTGCAGTGGTGGCATGACGCGCGCGGTGCCGGGTAGGCACCGGCCGTCGCGACCGCGTGTGGCGATACTACCGCGAAGGCGCTGCTTCGTGACGCACCCCTGACACTATCGTCAGGGTGTTGCCTGTTCGACGATCATGTCGTACAACGCACGGGCGGCCGGCGACAATTGCGCGCTCCTGCGCGTGACGAGCACGAGCGTGCGCGACACCGCCGGCTCGACGAGCTCGATCGTGCGGATCATCGGATACGCGTTCTTCTGGATCGCGAGCTTCGGCACCACGGCCGCGCCGAGCCCTTCCGCGACGAGCCCGAGCGCCGTCGAGCTGCGCTGGACCTCGTAGAACGAATGCAGCGATACGCCGCTCGTCTTCAGCGCGCCGTCGAGCAGCCCGCGATTGCCGCTCACTTCGCCGGCGAAGATCAGCGGGTGCGGCTGCAGTGCGGCCCAGCGAATGCGCCGCCGCCGCTTCGCGAGCGGATGATCGTCGCGGCACACCAGCACGTACGGATCGCTCGTCAGCGGCACGTTGACCAGTTCGGGATGCTGATCGCCGGCGATGCCGATGCCGAACTCGGCTTCGCGATGCAGCACGGCCTGCAGGACGGACGCCGACGCATGATCGAGGATCTTCACGCGATCGTGCGGCCGGTGCGCGGAGAACGCGCGCAGGATGCGGGGCAGGTATTGCACGCCGACCGTCGGCACGCACGCAATCGTGACGTCGCCACGCTGGCTCAGGCCGGTTTCGCGAATTTCGGTGAGCGCATCGGACAGCTCGTTCAGCAGCCGGCGCGCTTGCGGCAGGAAACGCCGGCCGATTTCGGTGAGTGTGGTGCGGCGCGTGGTGCGCTCGACGAGCGCGACGCCGAGGAAGGTTTCGAGCTTGCGCAGCCGCTGCGTGATGGCCGTCTGCGTGACGTGCAGCGTGTCGGCTGCCTGCCGGAAGCTGCCGCCGTCGGCGATTGCGACGAAGGCCTGGACACCGAGCGTATCGATTTTCATTAGATATATGAATCAATCACGATATTAAATTCATTTTACTGAACTCCGTGACGATCGCAGAATGCGGTGCATCGACGGCCACCGGCATCCCACGCGCATGGAAGGCCACGCCGTCCACGCCGACCAGGAGAAACGACATGACGACCCCACTCGATCGATACGCTGCGCAGTACGTGCAATTCGAGGACGAACGCACGCGGCCGATCCGCGACCTGCTGGCCGCCGTGCCGAACACGCCGATCCATACCGCGATCGACATCGGCTGCGGGCCCGGCAATTCGACCGAGGCGCTGATCGCACGTGCGCCGCACGCAACGGTCCACGGGATCGATGCGTCGGCGGACATGATCGACGCCGCGCGCAAGCGCCTGCCGGACGTGCGATTCGATGTCGTCGATATTTCGACATGGGACGATCCGGGCGGCTACGACCTGATTCTCGCGAATGCGGTGCTGCAATGGGTGCCCGCCCACGACACGCTGTTTCCGGCACTTGTCGGCCGGCTCGCGCCGGGCGGCCATCTCGCGGTGCAGATGCCCGACAACCTCGACGAACCCGCGCACCGGCTGATGCGCGAAGTCGCCGCGGCCGGGCCGTGGGCGGACAAGCTGAAGGGTGCTGCGCGTACCGAGCGGTTCGATGCGCGCTACTACCACGCGCTGCTGTCGCCGTTGTGCTCGCGGGTGGACGTGTGGCGCACGACTTACTACCACCCGCTGCGCGGCGGTGCCGACGCGGTCGTCGAGTGGTTCAAGGGCAGCGCGCTGCGACCGTTCCTCGCGGCGCTCGACGATGGCGAGCGCGCGGCGTTTCTCGCGCAGTATCGCGATGCGGTCGCCGGCCCGGGCGGCTATCCGGCGCTCGCTGACGGCACCGTGCTGCTGCCGTTCCCGCGCCTGTTCATCGTCGCGACGCGGGCGTAAAGCGGCAATGATTCGGCCATGATTCGGCCATGACGCGCGGGCAGCCGCGCGTCAGCGCGCCGGCCGCACCGACTCCGGGTCGACCGTACGGATGCGTGCGGTCTGCCCGTCACGCAGGTCCTTGTACCAGAACAGCGCCACTTCGCCGTCGTTCTCGTCGTCCGCGTACAGCAGGCGATCGTGTCCGCCCAGCACGAAGCCCGAGCGGGCATACGTGCTGCACGCGGCGATGTTGTTCGACTGCGTTTCCAGCCGCATGAAGCCGAACCCGTGGCTGCGCGCCCACGATTCGGCCGTCGCCAGCAGCAACTGCCCGATCCCTTGCCGCCGATACTGGCGGTCGACGGCCAGCTCCGCGATCTCCGCCATCCCGTTCCAGCTCTGGCCGATGGCCACGAACCCGGCGAGCCGGCCGCCGGCCGTCGCATGAAAGAGCGCCGTCTTGCCGGTCGCCTCGTCCGCCCAGCCGGCCGGATCGAAGCCGTAGTTCTTGCGGCGTGCAGGCAGCGCGCGCAGATCGAGCAAGTCCTGATACGGCGCATTCAATTCCCAGGCGATGTCGAACGAGAAGTCGCATCGGTCCAGTTCGTCGGCGGGCAGCCCGCTCGTCTGTTCGATGCTGATGTGCTCGGCTCGGTCCATGTGTCGGTGTCCTGTCTTCTGCGGGATGCGTGGTGGTGTCCGTGATGCGATCGCCGGCGCCATGATATGCGCCGCATCGAGTGTGTTCCTGCTTCGATTTTTTGCACCTGCACAATTCGCCGCGCGCGAGACAGGCACAGACAGGTTGCGTCCGTGGCGGTGGAGCGCGCTCAGGCGATGAACCGGACAGTCGCGCAAACGTGTGCGGAGTCCAGGCGCCGGCTGAGGCGCTCGTTCGATCGCCTGATTATGCTGGATTTCGGCGTTGGCCTGGTGAGCGCATCGAGTGCCGCATACACGAACATGCGGTTCCCGAACGGTGGGCCGCCCGCATTCGGCGTGAGTCTCGCGAACATCGGCAGGCAAGGGGTGCGCGACCTCGAGAGGGTCGGCGTTGGCGCGCGGGATGCGATCGCGGCGGCTCTCGTGTGGGCGAACTGGACGCGCACGAAGTTCGTGCCACTGTCGAGCGAAACATCGAAAGCATTCGGGCGCAACGGGGGACGTCGCGCCCGAGTGCGCGTCGGCCCCGTGCGGGCGGCCGACGCGGTCCGGCCACGCCGTCAGATCGTGATCGTGACGGGGCCCGCGAGCGGCGTGTAGCCGTCGTCGAACAGGTACCACGCATCGTACTGCCCCGAGCCCAGCGTGCTGTTGGCCGTGGACGAGAACAGCAACGAACCCGTGCTCTTCGGCAGGTACGCCCACGACTTGTAGCTGCCCTTGGTCGGCTGCGCACCACGCGCAAAGATACCCACCCAGTTCTTCGGGCTGTGGCTCCACGGCGGCGCGACGTAGTCGAACCGCAACGTGCCGAACGTCGAGCCCTGCGACGCGAGCGACGCGACGAACTTCTTGCTGGTATTGCCGATCGCCGAATCCGTGAGCAGCGTGCCGGATTGCGTCTGCACGCAACCGGCCACCCGACGCAGGAAGTTCGGATCGTTCGCGTCGCGGATGCTGGCGTCATACCAGCCGCCGTCGCCGTACCACGTGACCGCTTGCGTCGCGCCGGCGGCGACGGTGAACGACTGCCTCGTGTTCATCCCGTAGGCGTTGTCGGTGAGCTGAAACGTGGTCGCGCTGGCGCCCGCCGAGTTGTCGAGCGTGATCTGCACGTTGCCGTTCGCGACGTCGTAGCACAGGCTGATTTCGGCGGTCGAACCCGTGTTGCCCGACGAACCGATGCTGCCGCGGAACGTCTGCAGGAAACCATTCGGTCCGTAGATCGAATAGTCGTAGCCGCCGCCGCTGGTTAGCGCGAGCGAGTCCGACAGGTTCGCGCACTGGTTCGTGCCGGCCGCGATCGTGTAGTGCCGGGGGATCGTGCTCGTGCCGTCGACCCAGGCCTGCAGGTGCACGCCCGCGGTGCCGGTATTGGTCATCGTCAGCGCGAGCGCGCGGCCGGCGCGGTTGACCTTGCCTTGCACGAAGAACTCGTAGGGCAGGCGGCACGCGGTGCTGCGGCCGGCCGCCTGGGCCGGCACCGCGGTGGTGGTCGGGTAGGGGATCAGGACGGCCGGGCCGTTCGGGTTCATGTTGCTCGCGGGCGGCTGGATCGCGGGAACCGCCTGGTCGGCGTTCGAGAAATCGAAGGCCGACGTCAGGTCGCCGCACACCGTGCGCCGCCACGGCGTGATGTTGGTTTCCTGCAGCCCGAAGCGCGCCTCCAGAAAGCGGATCACCGAGGTGTGATCGAACACCTGCGAATTGACCTTGCCGCCCTTCGACCACGGCGAGATCACGAACATCGGCACGCGCGGGCCGAGCCCGATCGGCACGTCGCCGCTGGCCGAGCCGTCCGATGCGGCGCCGCTGCCGGAGACGAATTCGGCGGCCGTCGAGACCGTCGACTGCCCGGTGCCGGCAGCGGAGCTGGCGGGGACGGCCGGCGGCACGTGATCGAACAGCCCGTCGTTCTCGTCGTACATGACGAGCAGCACCGTGCTGGCCCAAACCGCCGGATTCGACGTCAGCGCATTGAGGACGTTGCTCACGTACCATTCGCCGCCGCTCGCGGCCCACGACGGATGCTCGCTGTACGCGTACGGTGCGGCGATCCACGATACCTGCGGCAGCGTGCCGTTGGCGACGTCGGCCCGCAGCTGGCTGAAGAGGTTCGTGTCGTATTCCTTGCCGCCGCCTGACGGGTCGATCTGCGTGCCGTTGAGCGCCGGCGCGAGCGGATCGCTGGCGCCGAGGTTCTGGTACTGCCTGAAGTTCAGGATGACGTTGTCGCCGTAATTGCCGTTCCACCAGAGATCGCTTTTGGAGCCGTTGTATTCGCCGTAGCCATGGCCGGCATCGAGGCCGTTGCCCTTGTCCTGGTAGAACTTCCACGTGACGCCGGCCGTGTTCAGGCGCTCCGGCATCGTGGTCCAGCCGGTGCCCGTCATCGTATTGGTGGTGTATGGCGAATAGCCGGTGACGTTGCCGCAGCACCCGGTCCACAGATACAGGCGGTTCGGGTCCGTCGGGCCGAGCATCGAGCAGTGGTACGCATCGCACACCGTGAACGCGCTCGCCAGCGCGTAGTAGAACGGAATGTCGTTCTGCGTGAAGTAGTACATCGTGCCGCTGGTCTTCGCGGCGGTCCAGTTGTCATAGCGGCCGTTGTTCCAGGCGCTGTGCGTGGTGCCCCAGTCGTGAGGGAGGTCGCCGTAGTAGGTGTCGCCGTTCGCCGTGCCGAAAGGCGGGGACGGGTTGAACGGGAACACGTAGGACAGCATCCAGGGCTGCCGCCACACCGGATACCCGCTCGAAATCACGGCCGGCCGCGGATCGCCGAAGCCGCGCGCACCGCCCAGCATGCCGAGGTAGTGGTCGAACGAGCGGTTTTCCTGCATCAGGATCACGACGTGCTTCACGTCCTGGATCGTGCCGGTCACGGTGGCTGCCGGAATGGCCTGCGCACGCGCGATGCTGTCGGGCAGCATGCCCGTGATCGCGGTGGCGCCGGCGAGCTTCAGCGCGTCGGCGATGAATTGACGTCGTGTCGTGGGTTTGTTTTGCATGATCGCTCTCTGTCGTGGATTGCTGGCCCGCGGGCCGGCGTCGGTCAGTGGCACGCGCTCGCGCAGTGCAGGACGGGTGTGGACGCCGAGCCTGGTGCGGCTGCGCGCGCGGCCGCCATGCTGGCCGCGGTGCCGGAGTCACCGTCGCCGCAAGCGGCCAGCGTGCACAGGAGTGCGATCATGAAAACGCCGCGCCAGTGCGGGAAGCGGCTTTCCGACCGATACGAGTTGACGATATGCTTTCGATCCGATTCGAGTCGGATTCCTGAATGATCGAGACTGTTGCTGCGTGCTCCGTATTTCATTACCCCTCCAGACATGAAAAATGGACAGCAGAGAATATCGCCCGAATCAGAACAACTTCATGACAGGCCAGCCGCGCGTGCCTGCCACGTGCAACAGCTTCGCGTCGGGATTGGTGGCGACCGGATGCGTGACGTAGTCCAGCAGCGGCACGTCGTTGATCTGTATGCGCGTCAAACATCGTACTTCAAGGCGATGAAGGATAGCGCGGACGCCGTAGGCGTCCTTTCGGGCGGCTAGTGGGGCGTTTTCTGTTGGTCGATGTCGATGTGTTTGCGAACGATTTCGACCGGCGCTCCGCCACAACTTCCGGCAATGTAAGACAGAGACTCCAGCGCGCCGCCCTACAACTTTTTACGAATGCTCGAGTAGCACTTGAGAGACGTAATTGCGACCGCGTCGAATGGCTTGACTCGCTCTTGTGGGCCAGACATACAATCGTCCGATGCGACGACTCCAGGCCTTTAAGTTCGAACTGATGCCGAACGGCGAGCAGCAGCGCGATATGCGCCGCTTCGCCGGATCGTGCCGGTTCGTCTACAACAAGGCACTGGCGTTGCAGAAGGAGAACTACGAGGCGGGCGGCAAGTTCATTGGCTACGTAGTAATGGCCAAGCATCTGACGGAGTGGCGTAACGGAGGCGAAACGCCATGGCTCAAGGATGCCCCCGTTCACCCGTTGCAACACGCCCTCAAGGACATGGAGCGGGCCTACAAGAACTTCTTCGCCAAGCGAACGGCGTTTCCGAAGTTCAAGAAGCGCGGCCAGCGCGACAGTTTTCGCTACCCGGATCCCAAGCAATTCAAGCTCGACCAGCCCAATGGGCGCATTTTCCTGCCCAAGCTGGGCTGGATGCGGCTGAGGCTGTCGCGTCCCGTGCCGGGCGAACTGCGCAACGCAACGGTCAGCTTCAACGCGGGCAAGTGGTGTGTCTCGATCCAGACCGAGCGCGAGGTCGAGCAGCCGGTGCCCCATGCCACCAGCGTGATCGGCATCGATGTGGGTATCGCCCGCTTCGCCACGATGAGCGACGGCACGTTTGTCGCACCGCTCAACAGTTTCAGGAAACACGAGGCTCGTCTGCGCCGATGCCAACGTGCGATGAGCCGCAAGGTCAAGTTCAGCAATAACTGGAAAAAAGCCAAGGCCAGCGTCCAGCGCATCCATGCGTGCATCGGAAATGCTCGCCGCGACTACCTGCACAAGGCCACGACCACGATCAGCAAAAACCACGCGATGGTGTGTATCGAGGACTTGCAGGTTCGGAACATGTCCAGGTCGGCGGCAGGCAGCACCGATGCGCCTGGCAAAAATGTTCGGGCCAAGTCCGGTCTGAACAAGGCGATCCTCGACCAAGGGTGGTTCGAGTTCAGGCGGCAGTTGGAATACAAGCTGGCCTGGAATGGCGGCTGGCTCGTGGCGGTTCCGCCGCGAATACAAGCCGGACGTGTCCGGCTTGTGGATACGTGAGTGCGGATAACCGGACCACGCAGGAAAAATTCGCCTGTGTCGAATGCAGTTACGAGGAGAACGCCGATGTCGTCGGTGCTCTGAACATTCTGGCGCGGGGACACCGCGTTGCAGCCTGTGGAGAGACGGTGCAGTCGGGCCGCTCCGTGAAGCAGGAACCCGCCGAGGCGATCTGAGATAAGCATCATCATTTCAGACGCGGTAGGAATCCCCCGTGTGTCTTCAGGCGGGGGAGGATGTCAACGAATCGCTGTAGAAGTAGGTGCGATCGAAATCGGACGACGCGGAGCCGAGTGATTCCAGCCACTCGGTGGTGCGCACGATCTTCCCTTCGCGGAAGCTCGGCACGCCCGTACTGCGCCTGGTAAATGCATCACCCAGCGTGCCGTCAGCGGTATCGCGCTCGATGCCGAGCAGGTGCTCTATGCCGAATTCCGCCTCGATCGGCCGCCGTTATGCCGCCCATGCGGCGCACCTTCTGTCGGCCGGCTTTTTAGCGGCGTAATATATCCGCCGATACAACGCAGGCCCGCTCACCGGCGGGCCGTCATGGAGGCGGGCGATGGAGATGGCAGGGACGGCGGCGCCTTCGGCGCATCAGGCGGCGGCAGGCTCGATCGCGCTGACGGGCGCATTCGAGCGGCCGATGACGGTGACGCTCGACGACCTGCGCCGGCACGCGAGCGCGACGGCTGAGCCGTTCGACCTGCGCTGCTTCACGACGAACCGCTTCATCCGTTCAGTCGCGCCGTATCGCGGCGCGCGGCTGAAAGACCTGCTCGACGCGGCCGGGCTGCGCAACGACGCGCCGGGCGACTTCAAGCGCATGGTGTTCATCGCGCATGCGCACGACGGCTACGCGGTCACATTTTCGTGGCATGAACTGTTCAACACGCCCGTCGGCGAACACGTGATCGTCGCGTTCGAATGCGGCGATGCGCCGCTGTCGATCGACGACGGCGCGCCGCTGTTGTTTTCGGGCGCCGACCTCTTGCCCGCACCGCGCCACGTGAAGCGGCTGGCCGGCATCGTCGCGCGCGTGCTCGAGGTCTGAGCCGTCGCGCGCCGCACCGGCCGTCGTGTATGCTTGCCCGCATCGTTCAAAGGGCGGGACAACATGAAGAAACCGGCACACCCCAAGCCTGAGGTGCGGTTCAGGATGCGTATCCAGCAAGCCGACACGATCGCGCTCGGGCCGGGCAAGGTCGCGCTGCTCGAAGCCGTGCGCGAGCACGGTTCGATTTCGGCGGCGGCGCGCAGCCTGAAGATGTCGTACCGGCGTGCGTGGTTGCTGATGGACGAGCTGAACCGCTCGCTGAAATCGCCGGCGACGGTGTCCGAACATGGCGGGCAGAGCGGCGGCGGCAGCGTGCTTACGCCGGTCGGCGAGGAGATCATCCGCCTCTATCGCGGGATCGAGGCGCGCGCTTACGCGGCGTGTGCCGACGACATCGCCGCGCTCACGAAAATGGTCCGGCGTTAAGGGCGTGCTGAACGTGTGTGTTCCCGCAGAGCCTCCGCAGGCTGACGACGGGCTTTCACTGGCGCCCTGAGGGCCAACGCGCAACGCCTGCCGCGAAACGAACCTGACCTCAACCGTGCCGCAGGCAAAAGCGCGACGCGTCGCCCGTGGCGGCATCCGGCGCCGTCACATCGCGCGCCTGCGCATCGAGCCGCCCGATCAGTTCGACGAAACTCGCGACGCTCGCCGTCCGCAGCGGGTAGTACGCGATGTGGTGGCGTTCGCAGATGCGCTTGAGCAGGTTCATCGAATCGTGGTCGATACAGTCGACCGGGAACACGACCATCCGCGCGCCCGGTAGCGCAGCGGCCAGCAGGCCCTTGCGATCCTCGATGCCGCCGTCGTGCAGCGTCACCTCGCCGCCCGCCGTTTCGACGATCCGCTTGATCGCGCGATTGGAGCCCGGGCGCCCGCCGACATACACCAGACGCGTACCGTGAAGGAGCGACGGCGGATCGGCCGCGCATTCGGCCGGATCGTCCGCCGACGCCTGCACCGCCAGTTCGATCGCGCTCGCTTCGGCGCGCAGCGTCTTGACCATCGCCGTCAGTTCGTCGAGCCGCGCGCGCATCGCGCGGGCGCTCGCCTGTTCCGCGGCGATCCGCTGCTCGGCCGCCTCGCGGCGGCTCGTGTGCAGCGCGAGCCGTTCGTCGCGCGCGGCCAGTGCTTCGCGCAGTTCGTGCACTTCGTCACGCAAGGCGCTGTCCGCCGCCACCGGCTGCGCGTTCCGGCGCGCGGCAAGGGTATCGAGTTCCTGGCGCGCCGCGTCGCGCTGCGCGCTCAGTTCGTGCAGGCGCACCTGCTGCCGTTCGATCGTCGCGTGCAGCGCTGCATTCTCTTCCTCCAGCGCGACCAGCCGCCGGATATCGGCGCGATTGGCCGCGCCGACCAGGTGCGACAGCATGTGCAGGTCGCCGAACGCGGCCTGGCGCACGCCCATCGTCGTGCGCGGATGTGTCATCAGCGCCCAGTAAGCGGGCGGAATGTCGCCGCTCTTCAGCGCTTCGTTCCAGCGCGCGAGGAGTTCGTCCGCATCCTTCGCGCTGTCGAACGCGCGGATCGCGCCGGCGTAGCGCTCGTCGAGCGCCTTGTGCAACGCCTTGGCACCGGCCGTGCCGTCGATGGCGAGTTCGACGGCCGCGTGATGGATCTCCAGATCGGTCGCGTGCCGGCGATCGAGGTCGGTGAATTTCGGCACGAGCTTGCGCAGTTCGTGCGTGGTCAGGCAGGTGCCGATGATCGAGCAGTGCAGGTTCGCATCGAGTTCGGACAGGCGCGTGCGGCGCTTCGGCTCGGTCGGTTGCGCGCTCGACCGCGCGCAGCATGCGTCGATCCGCGTGCCGGTTGCCGCGGGCAGGTTGCCGCCGGGCGACGAGAGATCCGCCGTGCGGGACAGGCGAAAGGGCGGAGCGTGCATGTTGACCTCTGTCCGGCAGGGTCGGGCCGGGGACGGATGCGCGAAAGATTGGCGAAATATACCACGGAATATAACGCACGAAATTCCGGGAAAATCACGACGCCAGGCCGCGCGGCGCGGTCAGCAGAGCGCGGTTGAATCGTCGGTGAGCGGCACTGAGGCGGGGGAGAGGCTGAGGTGGAGGCTGCATGCGAAACGGGGAGCGATGCCGGCGCGGGATGCGAGATCACCTCCTCGACACACCGCCCGACGAACAATACGTCGATGCGCTCCGGCGGCATGCTGCCGGGCACGACGCGGCGCGCGAGGGTCGCGCGCGTCCGCCCCGAAGTCGTGAATGCCAATGCGTCTAGTGCCCTCGCGTAACCGCCGCCGGCAGCGCCGCGGCCCGCGCGCCCGCCGTCTCGTCCACGGTCGCCCGGCCACCGTCGTGAAAGAAAGCCTGCTCGGCGGCATTGTTCATCACGAGGATGCTGATGCGGCGATTGGTCGGCTCGTCCGCCACGTTCTTGTCGAGCGGCAGGACATCCGCAAGCCCGCGCACCTGGAGCAGCTTCTCCTCCCGCAACCCGCCCGCGACCAGCGCGCGCCGCGCGGCGTTCGCTCGATCGCTGGACAGCTCCCAGTTCGAATAGCCGGTCGAGCCGCCGGAATACGGCGTCGAGTCGGTATGCCCCGCGATCGACACGCGGTTTTCGACATCGTCGAGTGTCGTCCCGATCTGGGAGAGGATCGCGGTGGCGTAGCTTTCAGGCTGCGCACTACCCGACGCGAACATCGGTCGCTTCAGCGAATCGACGATCTCGATGCGCAGGCCCTCGTTGGTGATCGCGATCCGGATCTGGTCCTGGTACGCGCGCAACGACGGGCTATGTGCGATCGCCGCGCTCAGCTTCGCCTTCAGGCGTTCGAGCTTTTGCGTATCGACGATGCCGGCGAGTGCCGCGGGCGAGCTGGCCGGCACCGGTTGCGCCTGGGTGTCGATCGCCGGCGCCGGGTTCGTCATGTCGCGGCCGCCACCCTGCACGACGCTCGGGCGCGGCGCCTGCCCGTCTTTCCCGCCGGAGAGGAGGGTCGACAGCGGCGTGTTGAAGTAGTCCTCGATCCCCTGCTTGTCGTACTTGGACACCGAGCCGAGCAGCCACATCAGCAGGAAGAACGCCATCATCGCCGTGACGAAATCGGCGTACGCGATTTTCCAGGCGCCGCCGTGGTGGGCGTCGTGGTCCTCGCTTTTCCTGCGGCGCACGACGACGAGCGGAGCCTGTTTCGGCGGATTGGAGCGACTGTCGGCCATGGTGCCCCCGTTACGCGGCCTTGGGCGACTTCGTCGCGCGCACGGCCTCGTCGAGCTCCTTGAAGCTCGGGCGATCGGCGGTGAACAGCACCTTGCGGCCGAATTCCACCGCCACCGCCGGTGCGTAGCCGCTCATCGACGCGAGCAGCACGGCCTTCACGCAGTGGAACGGCTTGGCCGCCGCGCGGCCCTTCGCGTTGAGCAGATCCGCGAGCGGGCCGACGAAGCCATACGCGAGCAGGATGCCGAGGAAGGTGCCGACGAGCGCGCCGGCGATCATCTTGCCGAGCACGGCGGGCGGCGCGCCGACCGAGCCCATCGTATGCACGACCCCCATCACCGCGGCGACGATGCCGAACGCCGGGAGGCCGTCCGCCATCTTCTGGATCGCATTGGCCGCGACCGATGCCTCAGCGTGGTGCGTATGCAGTTCCTCGTCCATCAGGTCCTGCATCTCCAGCACGTTCACGTTGCCGCTCGACATCATCCGCAGATAGTCGACGATGAAATCGAGCAGGTGATGGTCTTCGAGCACGTGCGAATACTTCTGGAACAGCGGGCTTTGCTCGGGCGCATCGACGTCGGCCTCGAGCGCCATCATGCCGTCCTTGCGCGCCTTCTGCAGCAGTTCGTACAGCAGCGCGATCAGTTCGACGTATTGCTGCTTCGTGTAGCCGCCGCCCTTGAAACAGGTGGGCAGGCTCTTGAGCGTCTTCTTCAGCGTCGTGACCGGATTGCTGACGACGAACGCACCGAGCGCCGCGCCGAAAATGCATAGGAGCTCGAATGGTTGAAGCAGGGCCGGCACATGGCCGCCCACGCCGACGAAACTGCCGATCACCGACCCGATGACGACGATCCACCCGATGGCTACAAACATGATTACCTCGTCCGCGACTTGCGCTGCTGCATCCGTTGTCGAAAAGCGAGCGGGACGTCCGGTTGTTCCGCTCCATGCCCGCGACGGCGTCGATTCGCTGCAAGAAGACGTCGATCGACGGGTGTTGATGCAATAACGGCGATCGTCCGGACAACTGAACCCGTGATTCCACGCATCGCGCGTGATGCCTGTGTTGCACACGTTTGCGCATGCCGATCTGCGCGATTTTCTTGATCGAAGTCAAAAAATGCATGGCCGTTACGTGAGTTGCCGGTCGGAAGAGATCCGGAAAAAGGTAACGAATACCCTAAGGTTGCCCGGCTGCCCGGGGCCTCTTTCCGGAAATCGATAAAAAAACGGCACCGTGCCACGAGACACGGTGCCGCCAACGGCCTGGAAGGCCCCACTGGTCAGTCGTCGTCAGTCGATCGCGCGCATCGCGTGGCGCAGTTCCTGATAGCTTCGCAGCCCCGCCACGCCGAGTTCACGCCCGATCCCGCTGAGCCCGAAGCCGCCCCAGCACACGTGCGGGTAGATGAGCTGCGGCGCGTTGATCCACACGAGCCCTGCGCGCACGCGCTGCTGGAATTGCTTCGCGATGACCGCATCGCGTGTGACGACGGTCGCGACGAGCCCGTAGCGCGTGTCGTTCGCGAGCGCGATCGCTTCGTCGTCGGTGCGGAACGATTTCACGCACGCAACGGGGCCGAACACTTCGTCGGTCCACAGCGGGTTGTCGGCGGCCGGCTCGGCGATCACGACGGGCGCCATGAAGAAGCCGTCGCCGCCGGCATCCGCCACGCGGCCGCTGAACGCGACGCGTGCGCCCGCCTCGATGCCTTGCTGGAGCATCGCTTCGACGCGCGTACGCTGCGCGGCGGAGATCAGCGGCCCCATCGCGACCTGTTCCGCGGCCGGCGGCGCGACGACGAGCGCGCGCACGGCCGTCTCGAACGCGGCCATGAAGCTGCGGTACACGCTGTCGTGCACGAGGATGCGCGCGGTGGCCGAGCACATCTGGCCCGCGTTCGTGAAGGCGCCCGCGACGGCGAGCGACACCGCGACGTCGAGATCGGCATCGTCGCGCACGATCAGCGACGACTTGCCGCCGAGTTCGAGCGTCACGCGCTTCATGTCGACGGCCGCGGCCTGCATGACCTTGCGGCCGGCCGCGGTGCTGCCGGTAAACGAGATCTTGTCGATCAGCGGGTGCGCGGTCAGCGCCGCGCCGACTTCGGCGCCGCCGTTCACGACGTTGACGATGCCGGCCGGCACACCGGCTTCGGCGACGATGTCGAGCAGTGCGTGCTCGGTGGGCGACGTGAGTTCGGACGGCTTCAGCACGACCGCGCAGCCCGCTGCGAGCGCGGGCGCGAGCTTCCACGCGGTCGTGACCATCGGGAAGTTCCACGGCATGACGAGCGCCGCGACGCCGACGGAGTCGTAGAAGCGTTCGGCCGTGACGGCGTCGCTCGGCAGTGCGACCGGTTCGGCGGCGAACAGCGCCGGGTCCTCGCACAGCTTCGCGTAGTACGCGAACGTGGCGGCCACGTCGCCGACATCGGCGTCGGCCTCGAACGGCGGCTTGCCGCTCACCTGCATCTGCAGCGCCGCCGGGCGATCGCGCGAGGCTTCGACGCGCGCGGCGATCGTCGCGAGAATGCGGCCGCGTTCGGCGGGCGGCGTATCGCGCCAGCCGGCGAACGCATCGCGCGCGGCGCGCACCGCGGCATCGACGTGCGCGGCCGTCGCGAATTCCTGCCAGCCGATCGCGGCACCGGTCGACGCGTCGAAGATCGGCGCGCCGGGCGCATCGGCATGTGTGCGCACGGGCTGGCCGGCGATGTGCGCTGCGGGCAGCACGAACGTGGCGGTGGAGCGGGAAAGCTCGGCGGTGGACATGAAGGTCATCCTGTCGGTCGGGTTAGCGGTAGGCGACGCCCGGCATCACGCAGAGCATCTCGAACGCGAGGTTCGCGCCGGTGAGCGCGGTGGTGCCGGCCGGATCGTATGGCGGCGCGACTTCGACGAGGTCGGCGCCGACGATGTTCAGCCCCTTCATGCCGCGCACGATCTCGAGGCCCTGCTGGATGGTGAGGCCGCCGATTTCGGGCGTGCCGGTGCCGGGCGCGAACGACGGATCGAGGCCGTCGATGTCGAAGCTCAGGTAGACCGGCGTGTCGCCGACGCGTTCGCGCACCTGCGCCATCAGCGGCGCGAGCGACTTGTTCCAGCATTCCTCGGCCTGCACGACGGTGAAGCCCTGCTCGCGGCACCAGTCGAAATCGTCCGCGTGGTAGCCGGTGCCGCGCAGGCCGATCTGCGTGACCTTGTCGCATTGCAGCAGGCCGTCTTCCACCGCGCGGCGGAACGGCGTGCCGTGCGCGATCTTCTCGCCGAACATCGTGTCGTTCACGTCCGCGTGCGCGTCGACGTGCACGACGGCGACCTTGCCGTACTTCTTGTGCAGTGCGCGCAGGATCGGCCACGCAATCGTGTGGTCGCCGCCGAGCGTGATCGGCCGGCAGCCGTTCGCGACGATCTCGTCGTACGCCTCCTCGATGCGGCGCACCGAGTCCTTCAGGTCGTACGGGTTGGTCGCGACGTCGCCGATGTCGGCCACCTGCAGCGAATCGAACGGGGCCGCGCGCGTGGCCATGTTGTACGGGCGCAGCAGCACGGATTCGGTGCGGATCTGGCGCGGGCCGAAGCGCGAGCCCGAGCGGTTCGACGTGCCGAGGTCGAGCGGCACGCCGACGAAGCACACGTCGAGGCCGTCGGTCGTCGCGGCTTGCGGCAGCCGCATCATCGTGGCGATGCCGCCAAAGCGCGGCATTTCGTTGCCGCCCATCGGTTGATTCAGTTCGCGGGGCATGGGCCGTCTCCTTTATTTGAGGTCAAGCGATCGGCCGATGGTAGAGGAGAACACGCACGCGAAGATTTTGAAGTCGCAACGTTTACATCGACGGGCTTCGATGCAAGCGGCGCCGCCGCATCGACGCGGCGTAACCGAACGCGGCCGTGCGGCGCGGCCGGTGTGTCAGCGCGGGATGCCCGGCGGCGCGGTGCCGTCGTGCGCGCCGGCGGAAGGGAACGCCGTGGCGGCCGACCCCCACGCGGCGAGTTCGCGCTTCGTGCGCACGCCGAGCTTCGCGAATGCGCGCTTCACGTACGACTCGGCCGACGCGACCCGCACGCCGAGGATCTCGGCCGTCTCCGGCACGGTCTTGCCGGAGAGCAGGTGCTTGCAGGTTTCGTATTCGCGCTTCGACAGCTTCACGCCGTCGGCCGCGATCCGCGCATCGAATTGCGCGAGCGGGTGGACTTCGGGCGTCGGGTGCGCGACGCGCCGCACGGCCGTGGTCGACGCATGCAGTTCGAGCAGCGGAAACAGCACGTCGCTGATGCTGCGAAAGCGGTTCATCTCGGCGAGCGTGAACGGCGGCCGGTCGCGGCCGCGCTCCAGCGCGATCGAATGCTGCGAATAGCGCGTGCCGCGCGCGAGCACGCATTCGTGCCCGATCCGCACGTCGTCGAACAACCGCTGGCGGAATTCGCCGGGCGGGATCGCCGCGATGTCGCGCACCACGAGCATCGTGCCCGTCTTGCCGCGCAGCCCCGCGAACAGCGGGTCGCTGTCGAGAAAGCGCTCGTAGTAGAGCGTCATCACGTCGGAGATTTCGGTGGATTCGGTATCGATGCCGCTGCTGCCGATCCATTCGCATCGATAGCCGGTGGGCATCGAGCCGTCGACGCGCGAACGTTCGACGTGCGCGACGTCGAGCGGCACGACTTCATTGAGCAGTTGCGTGAGGCGCGGCACGAAGTGCGGCGTGCCGACCGTCTCGATCAGCTCGCCCAGCGCCTTGAACGACACGTTGAAGCGGTCGTTGTCGCGGTGGAAGGGGTTCACGTTGAGCAGCATGCGGTTCCCCGGGTGAAAAGCCGGCGGATTGTAGCGTTCGCAACGAAAAACGTCATTAGGGGGAAACACCGTCGGTTGTCCTGCCGACCCGTTCGCCCCGGAAAACACGGCTTGTCCCCCCCGGAGGGGGGCATACCGGGGCAGTGTAAATGAGTAACTTTGTCTCTGCTTTTTTCAATCGAGAGACGAAAGATTCACATGACCAAACTGATCAAGGACATCCTGCCGCTCGGCGCAGGCATCGGCGAATTCACGAAGCTCGACTTCGGCATGGACGAGAGCGACTGGCGCGCGGCGGAAGGCAAGAGCGGCAACTACATCATCGGCTGGTGGGAAGGGAAAGCCGGCTCGGTGGAGTTTCCGGAAACCGCGGCCGACGAAGCCGTGTGGCTCGTCGAGGGCCGGATCGCATTGACTGACGTCGAAGGCAACCGCAAGGAATTCACGCCGGGCCAGGGCTACCTGCTGCCGGCCGGCTTCGCGGGCCGCTGGGAGACGATCGAGGACGCGAAGAAGTTCTACGTGCTGCTCGAGCAGTCGTGATGTCCGGGGCCGCCGCAGGGCGCGTCGTCCGTGTGACGCGCGCCTGGCGGCGGTTTCGCTTTTCGCGTGTGATGGCTGGGATCATGGAAATGGAAGTCAAGACAAGAGAGACTGCACCGGAGCAGGCGCACGCCATGCGTGGCGCACCGGTCGCACTGGGCGTCGAGGCGGCGCTCGCGAATACGAAGCTGTTCCCGTACTGGCTCGACAACCCGGCGGCGCCGGCCACCGAGCCGGAACTCGTCGGCGACGTGACGGCCGACCTGCTGATCGTCGGCGGTGGCTTCACGGGGCTGTGGGCGGCCGTGCAGGCGAAGGAACAGATGCCGCACCTGAACGTGGTGCTGATCGAGGCCGGCAAGGTGGCGCATGGCGCATCGGGCCGCGCGGGCGGGATCATCTCGACGTCGGTGATGCACGGGCTGCCGAACGCGGTGCGCGTGTTCCCGAACGACATCGCGCAGCTCGAGGCATTCGGCCATCACAACCTCGACGGCTTCGAGGACACGCTGAAGCGCTACGACATCGACGCCGACATCGAGTGGAACGGCGAGATGACGGTGGCGGTCGATCCCGAGCACATCGCGCACCTGAAGGGCGACTACGACCTGCATCGCGAGTACGGCCACAACGTCGTGCTGCTCAACCGCGAGGAAACGCTCGAACAACTGAATTCGCCGCTGTTCGCGGGTGCGCTGTGGTCGCGCAATCGCAGCGGCATCGTGCATCCGGCGAAACTCGCGTGGGGGCTGAAGCGCGCGGCGCTGCAGCTCGGCGTGAAGCTCTACGAGCACACGCCGCTCGTGACCTTGGCCGACGAAGGCAGCACGGTGTTCGTGACGACGCCGAAGGGCAGCGTGCGCGCGCCGCGCGTGGTGTTCGGCAGCGGCACCGCGAAGGTCGGGATTCCCGACATCAACCGCCGCGTGATGCAGGTGCGCGACCACGTGCTCGCGACCGAGCCGCTCACCGACGAGCAACTCGCGCGGATCGGCTGGAAGAACCGCCAGGGCGTGTACGACACGCGCACGCAGCTCAACTATTTCCGGCTGACGAAGCACAACAACATCATCTTCGGCGGGCTGGTGAGCTATCACTTCGACGGCGATCCGGAGCCGCACCAGGACGGCCGGCGCGAAACGTACTACCGGCTCGCGGAAGCGTTCTACCGCACGTTCCCGCAGCTGTGCGACGTGCGCTTCTCGCACGCGTGGGGCGGCCCGATCGACTACTGCTCGCGCGGCTCGGTATTCGCGAAGCGCTACCTCGGCGACAAGGCCGTGTTCGTCGCCGGCTATACGGGCTTCGGCGTCGCGGCGAGCCGGTTCGGCGCGTTCATGGGCCTGAACATCCTGTTCGATCGCGACAGCCCCGAGCGCAAGCTCGACATCGCGAACCAGAGCCCGAGCTACATCCCGCCGGAGCCGATGCGCTGGGTCGCCGCGAAGATCACGTTCCATGCGTTCGACGGCGCGGATGCGGAAGGCGGCTGGAAGCGCGCATGGATCAGCGGCATCAAGGCGATGGGCTTTCCGATGTAAGCGGCGACGGGGCCGCTCCGCGCCGGGCTGCCCCGTCATGCCGACACGACAAGACACGATCCCCAGAGGAGACGGTCCGCACCGCGGACACGGAGACAGACACCAGATGAATGTAGTCAACCTGCAGGATGAAGCGCGGCAGGAAAGCGCGCTGTTCGTCGTCGTGATGCTGCTGCTCGGCATGCTCGGGCCGACGGTCTTCCTCGGCCTGCCCGCGATCGTCGGGCAGGTCGAGCGTCATTGGGGCTTCGGCGAAGCGGCGCTCGGGCTGTCGAGCTTCATCGAGGTGCTCGGCGAATCGACGGGCACGTTGCTCGTCGCGTTCGTGCTCGGCCGCCAGCCGGTGCGGTGGGTGCTCGCGGGGGCGGTGACGCTCGCGGCCGGCGCGAACCTCGGCACGCTCGCGACGCACGGGCTCGTCGCGTATTCGGCGTTGCAGTTCATCGCGGGCGTCGGCTCGGGCGGGCTGAACGGCATCGCGCTGCGCTACCTGTCGTATTCGCGCGCGCCGGAACGCAATCTCGGGATCATGCTGATGGGGCAGGTGACGTGGAGCATGGTGCTGCTCGCAACCATTTTTCCGATGCTGAGCGACACCTGGGGCGCGCACGGCGTGTTCGGCTTCGTCGCGTGCGTGCTCGGCATGTTCGTGCTCGCGACGCCGCTGTTTCGCCGCGGCGAGACGATGGCCGCACCGGCGCCGGACGGCGTGGCCGGCCGCATCGACCGCAAGGGCGCGATGCTCGTGCTGTGCGCGCAGCTCGCGCTGTACGGCGGAGTCGGCGTCGTGTGGACCTTCCTCGAGAAAATCGGCACCGCTGCCGGCCTGAGCGGCCGGTCGGTGTCGCTCGTGCTCGGCGCCGCGAACGTCGCGAGCCTCGTGATCTGCGCGGCGATGCCGAAGCTCGGCGCGGGCGCGGGGCTGCGCCGCTGGGCGCTCGTGAACCTCGGCGGCTGCGCGGTCGCGGCCGTGCTGCTCGCGCTGCCGGCGTCGGCCGCGACGTTCACGCTCGGCGCGATCGTCTTCATCGGCTGTTGGACCGGCGGCGCGCTGCTGATCTACGCGACGATTCCGCAGTACGACCTGGTCGGCAAGTCGGCCGCGCTGTCGCCGGGCTGCGTCGCGCTCGGCTATGGCGTCGGTTCGGTCGCGGGCGGCTCTCTGATCGAGCGCGCGGGCACGCAGTCGGCGCTGATTGCGGCGATCGTGCTGTGCGCGGTGGCGTTCCTCTGCTATCGGCGGCTGCGGCCGGCCGTGTTCGGCATGGAACGCGCGCTCGCAGTGGCATCTGAATGACGGTGGCGACGCGCGCCGCTGCCGATGGCGGCGCGCGTCCGGTTCGGTTCATCGGCGCAGGCGGCGAGCGTGGCGCGCGATGCGCGTCGGGCTGGCCGCCCGGGTAACGCGCACACGCGCAGCGGCTTGAAGCATGTTCTCGAATACCTCCGATCTCGATCTCCGGCTCATCCGGGTTTTTCTGGCCGTCGTCGACGCACGCGGCATCACGGCCGCCGAGGCATCGCTCGGCGTGCGGCAGTCGACCATCAGCACGCAGCTGTCGGCGCTCGAAGCGCGCGTCGGCTTCAAGCTGTGCGACCGCGGGCGCGGCGGCTTTCGCCTGACGTCGAAGGGCGAACGCTTCGCGGCCACCGCGCGCACGCTTGTCGCGGCCACCTCCGAATTCGTCGCGCGCGTGCGCGACATCGATCGCAAGCTGGTCGGCACGCTGTCGATCGGCCTGATCGGCCAGGCGCCGCTCGTCGAGAACGCGCGCGTGGCCGACGCGATCGGCGCGTTCCGCAAGCGCGACCAGGCCGTCACGTTCGCGATGAAGGTCGCGTCGCCGCAGGAGCTCGAGGAAAGCCTCGTCAACAACCAGCTCGATCTCGCGATCGGCTATTTCTGGCATCGCGTGCCCGGGCTGCTCTACACGCCGCTGTTCACCGAGCAGCAGGTGATCTACTGCGGGCGCGGGCATCCGCTGTTCCATGCATCGCGGCCCGTGACCGCGGACGATTTGCAGCTTCACGACTGGGTGTGGCGCACCTATCCGGTGCCGGAGGAGCAGTATCCGCTGCCCGAGCGGCGCGTGACCGCGAGCGCGGACAGCATCGAGGCCGCGACGATCCTGATCCTGTCGGGCGGCCATCTCGGCTACCTGCCCGCGCACTACGCGGAGCCGTTCGAGCAGCGCGGGCTCGTGAAGGCCGTCGGCCGCACGACGTTCAGCTTCGACGTGCCGCTGCATCTCGCGATGAAGCGCAGCGCGAGCGACAAGCCGATCGTCGACGCGTTCTGCGAGGACCTGCTGCGCGCCTTCAACATCAAGGCGGCCGCGCTGGCCGCATAAGCCGGCGGCGCGCGTTCAGCAGTCGACCGGCACCCGGTCGAACAGCTCGCGGCGCGTGCGCACGCCGAGCTTCGCGAACGCGCGGCGGCGATGTGCGGGGCGGCCGGCGATCAGGCCGTCGTGTGTTTCCATCCGGACCTGTCGATGCCCGACACCGAGCGCTGGGAAACGCTGCTGACCGTCGGCATCGATACCGATGCGTGCGCGCTCGACTACGTGGCGGGCAATCCGCACGACCTCGCGCGCGACGGGGCGCTGCGGTTCTGACGCGACGTGCGGTTAGTGGCAAGGCCGGGCGGCACGCGCGTGCCGCCCCCGTGACGCTTATGCGTCGATACGTTCGACCTTGCCGACGAGCAGCCCGTACGACAGGCTGCCCGCAAGCGCCATCGCGGCGATGTAGGTGATCGCGCGCGAGAAGTCGGCGCCGTCCACCAGCAGCCCGATCACGATCGGCGTCGCGATCGCTGAAAGATTGCCGATCAGGTTGAACACGCCACCGGTGAGGCCGATCAGCCGCGCAGGCGCGAGCCCCGACACGAGCGACCACGTGATCGATGCGAAGCCGTTGCCGAAGAACGCGATCGTCATGAACGCGATCACCCAGCCCGTCGACGTCACGTAGTTCGCGCCGATGATGCAGGTCGAGATCAGCAGCCCCGAGATGATCGGCAGTTTGCGCGCGAAGCCCTGCGATGCGCCGCGGCGCATCAGCCAGTCCGACAGCACGCCCGAGCACAGTACGCCGACGAACGCGGCGAGGAACGGCAGCGACGCGAGGAAGCCGGACTTGATGAAATCCATCCCGCGATACTTGACGAGGTAGGTGGGGAACCACGTGAGGAAGAACCACAGCGTCGAGTTCAGCGCGAACTGGCCGAGATAGATGCCCCACAGCTTGCGCCGGCCGAGCACGACGCCGAGGTCGCGCCACGTCGACGGTGCGCGTTCGGTGCGCGCCGCGACGCGGTCTTCGAGATCCACGAGGCCGCCGCCGTCGCGGATCAGTGCGATCTCGGCCGCGTTGACGCCGCGAAACGCGCGCGGCTCGCGATATACCGCATACCAGATCGCGGCCCAGACGATGCCGGCGAGGCCGGTCGCGACGAACACCATGTGCCAGCCGAGATGCACCTGCAGCCAGGCGAGCACCGGCGTGAGAAACGCGAGACCGACGAACTGCCCCGACGTGTAGCCGCCGATCGCGCTTGCGCGTTCGCGGGTCGGGAACCAGGTCGTCACCACCCGGTTGTTGATCGGGTACGCCGGCGCTTCGAGCGCACCGACTGCGAGGCGCAGCACGATCAGCCCGACGAACGAGCCCGCGAAACCGAGCAGCAGCGTCGCGGCGGACCACAATGCGAGCGCGCCCGCATACAGCACGCGCGGCGACACCTTGTCGACGAGCCAGCCGCCCGGGATCTGCATCAGCGCGTAGGTCCAGCCGAACGCGGAGAACACGAGGCCCGCGCGCACCGGATCGATGTTCAGTTCCTTGAACAGCGCGGGCGCGGCGATCGACAGGTTGCTGCGGTCGAGATAGTTGATCACCACTGTGACGAACAGCAACGCGAGGATCAGCAGCCGCTTGCGGCTGGGCGTTGTTGTCTGCGCGGCGGCTGCACGGGCGGCAGGATCGGATGCGATGCCGGCATGTGCGGGCAACTGTTCCGGCTGATTGGCGTGGGTGCGCGACGCGGAATGAGCCACGGTTGTCTCCTGTGTTCTGTGCCAGGCCGTCACCCGCGAGCGGGGCGGCCGAATCGAATGGCGTTGGGGCGAACGTTAGAGCCGTGGCGGGAAGCACGTCAACATTTGGACAGGCATCCCTATTAATGGGACGTGACGCGCTCAATATGTGGGAATGAGCGGCGATCACGCCGCCGCGTGCATCAGTTGGCCATCGCCTCCTTCGCGCTGACCCAGCCCTGCACCGCGCCTGCGTGCGGGTTGCGATACCGCACCTTCAGCCACTGGAAATCGGCGCTCGTGTCGATCAGCTCGACCGTGTCGCCCGCGACGACGTAGCGGCGCGTGGGTGCGTCGTTCATCGCGTCGTGCAGCGGCAGTCGCGCCGGGCGCACCTTGAACGTGACGGTGCCGCCGCCGTACGCGTCGGGGCGGCGCGACACGCGCTTGCCTTGTGCGTCGTAGGTCAGCAGCATCGACGACGGGCCGGAATCGGTGTCGAGCAGGTCGCGCAGGTCGTCGGGGATCGCTTCGCTGGACTGGTACAGATACAGCTTGCCGCCGGCATCGTAGCGGTACGCATCGGTGTACCAGATTGGGCCGCCGCGGCACGAGCTGTACAGCGTGCGCTCCTTCGGCTTCGCGACCACGTTGACCAGGTCGTCGCAGTTGCCGTGCGGCATGTTGCTCGCCGGCATGTGCAGCGGCGCGAACTGCTGGCGCGTGGCGTCATACAGGTAGATGCCGTAGCTGTCGTTGACCATGCCGAGCGTCGCGTGCATGGCGAGATCGCGGTGGCCGTCGAAGTTGTAGTCGTCCGACGAGAGGTGATAGTGGCCTTCCTCGTCGCTGGCGGTGACGTCGAGCGTTTGCGTCTTGCCGCTCGGCAGGAAGCGCACGGTGATGTGCGCGCTGTCCGCGCGTTCGACGCGGGCCGTGACGGTGTCGTCGACCTTGAATGCGAGCAGCGGCTTGGCGGCATGCGCGGCACGCGTGAGCGATACGCACGCGGCGAGAAGCAGCACGGTCGCGGCAACGCGGGGAAGCGGGTGGAGTCGCGGGGAGCGCGTCATGGGCAGGCGTAGGAGCGAAAGTCGAGGATGAACCGGCTGGCGACTGCCTAGCCGCGCGTGCTGTCGTCCTGAAAACCGTCCTTGCCGACGAAGATCTCCTTCAGCGCGGCGCGCAGCGTGACCGGATCGTATTGACCGGGCGCGAGATGGATCACGTAGCGTGTCTGGCCGTCGAGACGCGCGGCGATGCCGGGTTCGATCTCGACGTCGATCGTGTCGTCCGTCAGGCGGACCGACAGATCCTTGACGCGCACGTTGACCTGGTCGCGCACCATCACTTCGATCAGCGCGTCGTCCGGAAAGCGCGACAGCGCGAAGCAATAGTCCTGCTCGGCGTCGTGGCAGTAGATGTTGGCGAAGCTTTCGTCGTCATCGAGATCGGACGTCGCCGCGCCGATGGTGGCGTGAAGTTCCATGAATCGGGGTTCCTGCGTAAGGGAGTAGGGGTTATCGGGTTGAATGAAGGGCCGTGTCGATCGCGGTTGCCGCGCCGGGCGTCACGCCGGTGTCGCACGATGCATCGGCATCGCGCGCCTTCAGCCACAGCCCGAATTCGCGCATCACTTCGACCACGGGCCGCAGCCGGTCGCCGTCGGCGGTCAGGTCGTACTCGACCCGCACCGGCACTTCCGGATAGACGGTACGCCGCACGAGCCCGGCATCTTCCAGCGCGCGCAGGTCGAGCGTCAGCATCCGTTGCGAAATGCCGGGCATGTCGCGCCGCAGGTCGCTGAAGCGCCGCGGCCCGTCGAGCAGATACGACACCAGCAGCAGCCGCCAGCGGCCGCCGAGCAGGCGCATCGCTTCTTCAACGGAACATCCTGTCGCACTCGTTTTCATCGTGCCGCATCCTGGTCGGTAAATTTTTTGTGACTACGGCACAAACGACTGCCGTCTTCTCAGCCCTGCGCCGATGCGAGATATTAGCGCCCGCGTCGCGGCGAATCGATACATGGACAACCCACGAAGGACACGCATGAAGCTTTATCACGCTCCGGGAAGCTGTTCCCAGGCCATCTGCATCGTGCTGCGCGAAGGCGGCATCGACGCGGAGGTCATCAAGGTCGACGCGCGCAAGCATGTCATTGAAGACGGGCGCAATTACTACGATGTGACCGAACTCGGCTACGTGCCGCTGCTCGAACTCGACGACGGCACGCTGCTGCGCGAAGGGCCGGTGATCGCGCAGTATCTCGCGGATCTGCGTCCGGATGCGGGGCTCGCGCCCGCCTATGGCTCGCTTGCACGCTATCGGCTGATGGAGTGGCTCAACTTCCTCGGCACCGAGATCCACAAAGGCTTCATCCCGCTGCTGTACGCGGTGCAGGCAGGGAAATACGTCGACCCGGCAAGAACGAAGCTCGATAGTCGTTTCGCCTGGATCGACCGTCAGCTCGAAGGCAAGACGTTCGTCACGGGCGACACGTTCACGGTGGCCGATGCGTACCTGTTCGCGCTGACGGGTTGGGGCAAGGCCGACTGGATGCGGTCCGTGTACCACGCGGATATCGACCTGACCCGGTATGCGCATCTGCGTGCGTGGTACGAGCGGGTGCGGGCGCGGCCGGCGGTGCAGCAGGTGCTGGAGGCCGACGGGCTCGCGCGGTAGCAGGCGACGGCGGTGGCGGAGTCGGCGCATCCTTACGCTTCGTCGACGCCCCGCCACACGGCAAAACCCCGCGCTATAATCCCCGCCATGAAATTCCTCCGGACGATCATCCTGCTGCTGCTCTGCGCGGTGCTGCCCATCAGCGGGCTGGCAGCCAGCGGCCTGGCCGGGGAATGTCCGATGATGCAGCAGGGCATGTCGATGTCGACTGACATGGACGCCGGCATGTCCGCCGACATGCCGGGCTGCGATTCGACGAAGTCGTCGTCCGTCGACAAGTCCCACGCGAAAGCAAAGGGCATGGCCTGCAAGCTGACGGCGCAATGCCAGTTCGGCAGTCTCTATCATCCGGCCGCTCGCGCCGAAGTCAGTCGCCCCGCAGCATTCGCCAGCACCGTCGCGTTCCACTACGTGCAAATCCTCCCGGTCCGCGATCCGAACGGGTTGTGGCGCCCTCCACGCATCAGCTGATCCCGATCCGATAGGTTCGCCGCGTTCGCGGTGAGGTTCGTCCTGTATCAGGACGTGGAATCCCTTTGGGGTTCCGCCGTTGGGGTTCAACCATGTCATTCCATTTCGGCACGCCGCTTGCGCGGCGTGCGCGTCGGCGCGCGCCCATGCTTTGGGCGGCGCTGCTGGTGGCGGGCGTCGTTCACGCGCAGCCATCGCCGTTCACGCTGGACGCCGCGCTGCAGGCTGCCACCGATCATTCCGCTTCGATGCAGGCCGCCCAGGCGTCGGTGCACGCGAGCGCGGAGGCGGCCGTGAAGGCCGGCCAGCTGCCCGACCCGATGCTCAAGGCCGGCATCGACAACCTGCCGGTCAATGGCGGCCAGCGCTTCACCGTCGGCCAGGACTTCATGACGATGCGCCGCATCGGCATCGAGCAGGAGTGGGTGTCCGGCGACAAGCGGCGCCTGCGCTCGGCGCTTGCCAACGAGCAGGTCGGGCGCGAGCGCGCCGGCTATCTCGCGCAGCTCGCGAGCGTGCGCCAGCAAACCGCGACGGCATGGCTGAACGCCGTCTACGCGAAGCAGGCGCTCGCGCTGCAGCAGGCGCTGCTCGATCACATGAACCATGAGCTCGAAGCGACGAAGGCGTCGTATCGCGGCGCGAAGACGAGTGCGGCCGACGTCGTCCAGGCGCGGGCGATGCTCGCGCAGACGCAGGATCAACTGCTGAAAGCGCAGCAGGTCTACCAGACCGCGCTCATCGCGCTGTCGCGCTGGACCGCCGTGCCGGTTGGCGATGTCGCCGGCACGCCGCCCGCGCCGGAGTCGTTCGTGTCGTCGCTGCCGCCGGACGAGCTGCGGCTGTCGCAACCGGCGCTGATCACTGCCGCCGACGATATCGCGGTTGCCGAAGCGGATACCGCCGTCGCGAACAGCGAACGCAGCCCGAACTGGACCTGGGAAGTCGCGTACCAGCAGCGTGGCGGCGCGTATTCGAACATGGTGTCCGTCGGCGTCACGATCCCGCTGCCGCTCAATCGCAAGAACCGCCAGAACCGCGACGTCGCCGAAAAGGCCGCGCTCGCGACGAAGGCGCGCCTGATGTACGAGGACACGCTGCGCCAGGTGCAGGCCGATATCCGCACGCAGTCCGCGATGCTTGCGAGCGGTCGTGCGCGCATCGCGAATCTCGGCGACGCATTGCTGCCCGCCGCCGACCAGCGCGTGCAACTGGCGAACGCGGCCTACCGCGCGGGCACCGGCTCGCTCGCCGATACGTTTGCTGCCCGCCGCGCGCAACTGGATGCGCAACTGCAGATGCTCGATCTCCGGCGCGAGGTGTCGCTGACCTGGGCGCAGCTCGAATACCAGGTCGTGCCGTCGACGCTGGCCGCCGCGCAATAAGGGAGAACGACATGACGAAGCAAACATTGGCCCGCGCGGCCGTGCTGGCGTTCGCCGGTGCCGTGCTGCTCGGCACGGGTTATTTCGTGGGCGCCCGCCATGCGGCGAAGGCCGCGGCGGCAACGGACACCGCCGTTGCCGCCTCGACGTCGCCCGGCAATACCGACCCCAAGACCGGCCGCAAGGTGCTGTACTGGCACGACCCGATGGTGCCGAACCAGCACTTCGACAAACCGGGCAAGTCACCCTTCATGGACATGCAGTTGCAGCCCGTCTATGCGGACGAAGGCGGCGGCGCGTCCGGCATCCGGATCGATCCGGGCCTGCAGCAGAACCTCGGCATCCGCTATGCGACCGTGCGCAGGCAGCAGACGGCGGCAGGATTCGATGCGGTGGGCACCACGCAGTTCGACGAATCGCGCGCGGATGTCGTCCAGTCGCGCGTGACCGGCTACATCGACCGTCTCTATGCGCGCGCACCGATGCAGCGCATCGCGAAAGGCGCGCCGGTGGCGTCGCTGTTCGTGCCCGACTGGCTCGCGCCACAGGAGGAATACCTCGCGCTCAAGCGCGGCGGGATGGACGCCAGCCTGCTCGATGCGGCGCGCGCACGGATGCGGGCGCTGTCGATTCCCGACGGCATGATCGCGAGCCTCGATCGCACCGGCCGCGCGCAGACGCACGTCGTGCTGAGCGCGCCGGAAACCGGCGTCGTCAGCGAACTGAACGTGCGCGACGGCGCGATGGTCGCACCCGGTCAGACGCTCGCGAAGATCGCCGGGCTGTCGACACTGTGGCTCATCGTCGAGGTGCCGGAAGCGCTCGCGCTGAACGTGCAGCCGGGGATGGCGGTCGACGCGACGTTCGCGGGCGATGCGGCACAGCATTTCACCGGACGCATCCGCGAAGTACTGCCCGGCATCAGCACGAGCAGCCGCACGCTGCAGGCGCGCGTGGAGATCGACAACGCGGCGCTGAAGCTCACGCCCGGCATGCTGATGCGCGTGCGGGTCGCCGCGCGGCAGAGCGTGTCGCGCCTGCTCGTGCCGTCCGAAGCGGTGATCGCGACCGGCAAGCGCTCGATCGTCATCGTGAAGAACGGCGATGGCCGGCTGCAGCCCGTGACGGTGACGACGGGCAACGACGTCGGCAGCGACACCGAAGTGCTTGGCGGACTGAGCGAAGGCGACACGGTCGTCGCATCGGGACAGTTCCTGATCGATTCCGAGGCGAGCCTGAAAAGCGTGCTGCCGCGGCTGGAAGGCGGCACCGGCGCGAGCGCGGCAGCGACGCCGAAAGCGTCGACGCCGACCGCGGCAGCGCCGATCTACGAAACCACCGGCAAGGTCGAACAGGTCACGGCCGACGACATCACGTTCTCGCATCAACCCGTTCCCGCGCTCGGCTGGGGCGCGATGACGATGGCGTTCGGCAAGCCGTCGGCCACCGCGTTCCCGGACGTGAAGCCGGGCCAGACGGTGCGCTTCGCGTTCACGCAGGGCGACGACGGCTACCGGCTGACGAAGGTCGAACCGCAGGGAGGCGAACGATGATCGCGCACATCATTCGCTGGTCCGTCCGCAACCGGTTCCTCGTGCTGCTCGCCACCGTGCTGATTGCCGCGTGGGGCGTTCATTCGCTGCGGCAGACGCCACTCGATGCACTGCCCGACCTGTCGGATACGCAGGTGATCGTGAAGGCGTCGTATCCGGGCAAGGCGCCGCAGATCGTCGAGGATCAGGTGACCTATCCGTTGACGACCACGCTGCTCGGCGTGCCCGGTGCGAAAACCGTCCGCGCGTATTCGTCGTTTGGCGACGCGTTCGTCTATGTGCTGTTCGACGACCGCACCGATCCGTACTGGGCGCGTTCGCGCGTGCTCGAATACCTGAGCCAGGCGCAGAGCCGGCTGCCTGCCGGCGCGACGGTGTCGCTCGGGCCCGATGCGACCGGCGTCGGCTGGGTGTACGAGTACGCGCTCGTCGATCGCACCGGCCGTCACGATCTCGGGCAACTGCGCGCGCTCAACGACTGGTTCCTGAAGTTCGAGCTGAAGGCCGTGCCTGACGTGTCCGAAGTCGCGAGCATCGGCGGCATGGTGCGGCAATACCAGGTCGTGCTCGATCCGGACAAGCTGCGCGCGTACGGCATCACGCAGGCGGAAGTCGCGACCGCGCTCGGCAACGCGAACCAGGCGTCCGGCGGTTCGGTCGTCGAGCTGGCCGAGTCGGAGTACATGGTGCGCTCGACCGGCTACCTGCGTACGCTCGACGACTTCCGGCACGTGGTGCTGCGCACGAACGACGCCGGCACGCCGGTGTTGCTCGGCGACGTCGCGCGCATCCAGGTCGGCCCGGCGATGCGGCGCGGGATCGCGGAACTGAACGGGCAGGGCGAGGTGACGGGCGGCGTCGTCGTGATGCGTTCGGGCAAGAACGCGCTGACCACGATCGATGCGGTGAAGGCGAAGCTGGCCGACCTGAAGCGTTCGCTGCCGCCCGGCGTCGAGATCATCACGACCTACGATCGCTCGCAGCTGATCGAGCGCGCGGTGGGCAACCTGAAGGACAAGCTGATCGAGGAGTTCGTGATCGTCGGGCTCGTCTGCGCGGTGTTCCTGTTCCACCTGCGCAGCGCGTTCGTCGCGATCCTGTCGCTGCCGCTCGGCGTGCTGGCCGCGTTCATCGTGATGCGCTACCAGGGCGTGAACGCGAACCTGATGTCGCTCGGCGGGATCGCGATCGCGATCGGCGCGATGATCGACGCGGCGATCGTGATGATCGAGAACGCGCACAAGCATCTCGAAGCGTACGACCACGCGCATCCCGGCGAACCGCTCACGCCGGCCCGACGGTGGGAACTCGTCGCGACGTCGGCCGCGGAAGTCGGGCCCGCGCTGTTCTTCTCGCTGTTGATCATCACGCTGTCGTTCATTCCGGTGTTTTCGCTGGAGGGGCAGGAAGGCAAGCTGTTCGCGCCGCTGGCGTTCACGAAGACCTACACGATCGCCGCCGCCGCCGGACTGTCGGTGACGCTGGTGCCGGTGCTGATGGGTTATCTCGTGCGCGGCCGCATTCCGCACGAGCATGCGAACCCGATCAACCGCGTGCTGATCCGCGCGTACCGGCCGCTGCTCGAGGCGACGCTCAGGCGCCCGTGGGTTGCAATCGGCATCGCGGTCGTCGCGCTCGTGCTGACGGCCGTGCCGGTGTCGCGGCTCGGCGGCGAATTCATGCCGCCGCTCGACGAAGGCGACCTGCTGTACATGCCGACCGCGCTGCCGGGCATCTCCGCCGACAAGGCGAGCGAACTGCTGCAGCAGACCGACCGGCTGATCAAGACCGTGCCCGAGGTCGACACGGTGTTCGGCAAATCGGGCCGCGCCGATACCGCGACCGATCCCGCGCCGCTCGAGATGTTCGAGACGACGATCCGGTTCAAGCCGCGCAGCGCATGGCGGCCCGGCATGACGCCGGAGAAGCTCGTCGACGAACTCGATCGCGCGGTGAAAGTGCCGGGGCTGTCGAACGTACGGGTGCCGCCGATCCGCAACCGGCTCGACATGCTGTCCACCGGGATCAAGACGCCCGTCGGCGTGAAGATTTCCGGGCCGGACCTGGCCGGGATCGACGCGATCGCGAAGCAGGTCGAGGCCGCGGTGAAGCCCGTGCCGGGCGTGACGTCCGCGCTCGCGGAGCGGCTGAACGGCGGCCGCTACATCGACGTCGACATCGACCGGCTCGCCGCCGCGCGCTACGGGCTGTCGGTGGCCGACGTCCAGTCGGTCGTGTCGACGGCGATCGGCGGCGACGATGTCGGCGAGGTGATCGCGGGGCGTGAGCGCTTTCCGATCAACGTCCGCTACCCGCGCGAGGTGCGCGATTCGGTCGAGAACCTGCGGCAACTGCCGGTCGTCACCGCGCGCGGCGCGCAGATCCGCCTGGGCGACGTCGCGCGCATCGCGATCGCCGACGGCCCGCCGATGATCCGCAGCGAGAACGCGCGACTGTCCGGCTACGTGTACGTCGACCTCCGCGGCACCGATCTGCAGAGCGCCGTGCGCGCGATGCAGCAGGCCGTCGCGCGGCAGGTTGCGTTGCCGCCCGGCTATTCGATCGCGTGGTCGGGGCAGTTCGAGTATCTCGAGCGTGCGGCGGCCAAGCTGCGCACCGTCGTGCCGGTGACGCTCGTCGTGATCTTCGTGCTGCTGTTCCTCACGTTCGGCTCGGCGGCCGATGCATTGCTGCTGATGTCGACGGTGCCGTTCGCGCTGGTCGGCGGCTTCTGGCTCGTGTGGGCGCTCGGCCATGCGGTGTCCGTCGCGACATCGGTGGGCTTCATCGCGCTGGCCGGCGTGGCCGCCGAGTTCGGCGTCGTGATGCTGCTGTACCTGAAGGGCGCGCTGCAGCGCCGGCTCGACGCCGGCGAACCGCTGACCGATGCGCTGCTGCTCGACGCGATCCGCGAAGGCGCGGTGCTGCGCGTGCGGCCCAAGGCGATGACGGTCGCCGTCGTGCTCGCCGGCCTCGTGCCGATCATGGTCGGGCACGGCGCCGGTTCCGAGGTGATGCAGCGCATCGCCGCGCCGATGGTCGGCGGCATGGTCACCGCGCCGCTGCTGTCGATGTTCGTCATTCCCGCCGCATGGCTCCTGCTGCAGCGCCGTCGTGCGCGAAGCGCGGGTCATGGATGGCATTCCGAAGCAGTTCCCCACGGCACGCACGTGCCATCCCCCCCAACCGGAGAAACCCGATGAAGAAACTGATTACCGTTACCGTTGCTGCCGCCGTTCTTGCTGGCGGCACGTTCGTCACCCCCGCCTTTGCTGCCGGCGACATGGCCGGCATGGACATGTCCGGCATGAAGATGTCGTCAGGCGGGGCAACCGAATCGAGTGCCGCGCTGACCGACGCCGAAGTGAAGAAGGTCGATGCCGCGAGCGGCAAGATCACGCTGAAGCACGGCGCGCTCGAGAACGTCGGGATGCCGCCGATGACGATGGCGTTCAAGGCGAAGGACGCAGCGATGCTCGAGCACGCGCATGCGGGCGACAAGGTCAAGGTGCGGATCGAGAAGGTCGACGGCACGCTGACGATCGTCAAGCTGGTGAAGGCGTCCTGACCTGACGATGTGCCGGTGCGTCGCCTGTCCGTGAGGCGGGCGGCTGCACCGGCGCCAGGCGTGCGGGGCCGGAGGCGGTTATATTTCAACGATACTTGAAATGTTGAAATGAAGCCGCTATCCTTCGCGCCATGGACTCCAATCTCGTCGTGCGCGCCCTGGGCGCGCTTGCGCATGAAGCGCGCCTGGCCATTTTTCGTGCGCTGGTCGTGGCCGGGCCCGAAGGGCTGCCGGCCGGCGCGATCGCCCAGCAGATCGGGCTGTCGCCATCGAGCCTGTCGTTTCATCTGAAGGATCTGGCGCACGCCGACCTGGTCACCGCGCGCCAGGACGGCCGGTTCATCTATTACGCGGCGAATTTCGAATCGATGAGCGGGCTCATACGGTTCCTGACCGAGAACTGCTGCGCCGGCGCGGCCTGCGGCGTACCGGCAGCACCCGACTGTTGCGGAGGCGGCGCATGACCGGCTCGAACATTGCGCGGCCGCCGGCCGTGGCGGCCCCGCCCGCCATCGGTTTCTTCGAGCGCTACCTGAGCGTGTGGGTCGCGCTGTGCATCGTGCTCGGCATCGCGCTGGGCCAGGCGCTGCCCGGGCTCTTTCAGCACATCGGCCGCATGGAATACGCGCAGGTCAACCTGCCCGTCGGGCTGTTGATCTGGGTGATGATCGTGCCGATGCTGGTCAAGGTCGATTTCGGCGCGTTGCACGAGGTTCGGCAGCACGTGCGGGGGATCGGCGTGACGCTCGTCGTGAACTGGCTCGTCAAGCCGTTTTCGATGGCGCTGCTCGGCTGGCTGTTCATCCGGCAGCTATTTGCGCCGATGCTGCCCGCCGACCAGATCGACAGCTATATCGCCGGCCTGATCCTGCTGGCCGCCGCGCCGTGCACGGCGATGGTGTTCGTGTGGAGCCGGCTGACGGGCGGCGATCCGCTGTTCACGTTGTCGCAGGTCGCGCTGAACGACAGCATCATGGTGATCGCGTTCGCGCCGCTGGTCGGCCTGTTGCTGGGGATGTCCGCCATCACGGTGCCGTGGGCGACGCTGCTCACGTCGGTCGTGCTCTACATCGTCATCCCGGTGATTCTCGCGCAGGTGTGGCGCAGGCTGTTGCTCGCGAAGGGGCCGGCGGCGTTCGACCGCGCGATGGCGAAGATCGGCCCGTGGTCCATCGCCGCGCTGCTGGCCACGCTGGTGCTGCTGTTCGCGTTCCAGGGCGAGGCGATCCTGAAGCAGCCGCTGGTGATCGCGCTGCTCGCGGTGCCGATCCTGATCCAGGTGTTCTTCAACGCAGCGCTCGCGTACGGGCTCAATCGCCTCGTCGGCGAGAAGCACAGCATCGCGTGTCCGTCGGCGCTGATCGGCGCGTCCAATTTCTTCGAGCTGGCCGTGGCCGCCGCGATCAGCCTGTTCGGCTTCCACTCCGGCGCCGCGCTCGCGACCGTCGTCGGCGTGCTCATCGAAGTGCCGGTGATGCTGCTCGTCGTGCGCGTCGTCAACCGCTCGAAGGGCTGGTACGAGTGCGCGTGAAATCATTCAGGAATCCGGAAATGACCGACATCACGATCTATCACAACCCCGATTGCGGCACGTCGCGCAACACGCTGGCGATGATTCGCAACTCGGGCGTCGAGCCGCGCGTCGTGCTTTACCTCGAAACGCCGCCGAGCCACGCAGCGCTGCGCGCGCTGATCGCGGCGATGGGCGTGCCGGTGCGCGACGTGCTGCGTCGCAAGGGGACACCCTATGACGCACTCGATCTCGACAATCCGAAATGGAGCGACGACGACCTGATCGGCTTCATGGTCGCTCACCCGATCCTGATCAATCGCCCGATCGTCGTCACGCCGCTCGGCACGCGGCTGTGCCGCCCGTCCGAGCAGGTGCTCGATATCCTGCCCGATCCGCAGCAAGGGCAGTTTGCGAAGGAAGACGGCGAAATCGTGATCGATGCGGAGGGCCGGCGTGTCTGAGCGATTGAACGATCTGCCGCAACTCGATGCCGCGCTCTTTCATGTGCCGGACGCGAGCCGGCTGCAGCCCGCGCAGCCGTCGACCCATCCGCCTCGAATCGTCCTGCTCTACGGGTCATTGCGTACGCGCTCGTTCAGCCGGTTGCTGGTCGAGGAAGCGGCGCGGTTGCTGGCGGCGATGGGCGCCGAAACAAGGATCTTCAATCCGGCCGGCTTGCCGCTGCCCGACGATGCGCCCGACGACCACCCGAAGGTGGCCGAGTTGCGCGAGCTCGTGCAATGGTCGGAGGGCATGGTGTGGTGCTCCCCCGAGCGGCACGGCGCGATGACCGGCGTGATGAAAGCGCAGATCGACTGGATTCCGTTGTCGGTCGGCGCGGTGCGGCCGACGCAAGGCAAGACGCTGGCGGTCATGCAGGTCAGCGGCGGATCGCAATCGTTCAACGCGGTCAACCAGATGCGCGTGCTCGGACGCTGGATGCGCATGCTGACCATCCCGAACCAGTCGTCCGTCGCGAAAGCGTTCATGGAATTCGGCGACGACGACCGGATGAAGCCGTCCGCGTATTTCGATCGCGTCGTCGACGTCATGGAGGAGCTGGTCAAGTTCACGCTGCTGACGCGCGACGTGGGCGCGTACCTGACGGACCGCTACAGCGAGCGCAAGGAAAGCGCCGAGCAACTGTCGCAGCGTGTGAACCAGGCGCGCATCTGAATCGCGTGCGGTCTGGCGGCGCGACGATGCTTCGTTCGCGCCGGGCAGCGGAATCATGCCCGGCGCGGCCGTCGAGCAAGCTCAGCGCGCCAGCGTCAGGACCAGATACCCCGCATACCCCGCGCCGTTCGCCAGCAACGCCCAGATCGCGAGCCCGCGCGTGCGTGCATTGACGCGCAGCCACGCCGCCGCCGCGAGCGTGATGATCACGCCGGTCAGCACTTCGGGGCGCGGCTCCCACGGCGTCAGCATGATGCCGATCGCCGGCAGCAGCGTGCCCTGGAACACCATCGCGCCGGTGATGTTGCCGAACGCGAGCGTGTCCTTCCTGCGGCGGATCCACAGCACGCTGTTGACCTTCTCCGGCAGTTCCGTCGCGATCGGCACGATGATCAGCGACAGCAGCAGCGCCGATACGCCGAGCACGTGCGACACGCCTTCCACGCCGTGAATGAAGCCCTTCGCCCCACCGACCAGCAGCGCGACGCCGAGGAGCAGTTGCAGCGCGATCGTCGCGAGGTTGGTCGGCACGCCCAGGCGCGACAGGAACATCGTGTGCGGCGCTTCGGTGCCGTGCCCGGCATCGACGAGCTGGTTCGACGCCCGGAACGTCATCACGACATACATCGCGTAGATACCGACCAGCATCGCCGCGAGCAGCGCGCGCACGGCCCAGTTCTGATGCGGGACGAACATCGCGGCGGTGGCCAGCGAAAACGCGGCGAGAAAGTAGTTCATGTCGCGCACGAAGCCCGTGCGCTCGGGCGCGATCGTGCCGCGCAGCCCGCGCGAGCGGATCACGGCGAGCGTCATCAGGAAGGTGGTGAGCGTCGCGAGCATCAGCGGTGCGCCGAGAATCGCGCCGACGCCGATCTCCTCGTTCACGGCCTGGTTCGCCGTGCCGCCGGCGAGCGCGAGCAGCGGCACCATCGTTTCGGGCAACGCGGTGCCGACGGCGGCGAACAGCGAACCGGTGACGCCTTCGGAAATCTTCAGGCGCTCGCCGAGATGTTCGAGTGCATTGGTGAAGACCTCGGCGGCGACGAGGATGACGACCAGCATGAACGCCAGTTCGAGGAACATGAAAGTCATGCGGCACCTCCGCAGGCATGGGCGCGGACGGCGGCGAAACGCGGGGAGAAGGCGGCGGGAAACATGGGGACTCCGTGGTCGGACGCTGACAAACCATGGCGCATCCGCCGACGTCCGACCAGGAACGACGCGATGCGCCCATGGTCTCGCCAGGCCGATCAGGCTGAACGCGCCACGGCCGCAGGCCGAGTGTGTTGACGCGTTCGCTTTCCGGGGACGGAAAGCAGGCTACTCCCCAAAGACGAAGGGCAGTCTAGACGAGCGGATGGCTTTCGACAAGCCTTCATCTCGAAAAAATATACCCCTCTCCCCTATAGGGGCAGCGCTCCGGATATATACTCCCCCTCCCTATCCAGGAGTCAGTCGGCGATGAGCCATACCGTTCGTGAAAAACAGAAGCTGCTGAACCGCGTGCGCCGCATCAAGGGCCAGGTCGAGGCGATCGAGCGCGCGCTCGGCGAAGAGCGCGGCTGCAACGAGGTGCTGCAATTGATCACGAGTTGTCGCGGTGCGATGAACGGGCTGCTGGCCGTCGTGCTGGAAGACCACATCCGCGAACACATGGTCGATGCACATGGGCCGGATGAGCACGAAGGCAGCGCGACCGAGCAGCTGATCGACGTGGTGCACAGCTATTTCAAGTAATCGGGGCGGAACATGAGCAATTTCATCGATGACGCGTTCGGCGCGGGGCACGACCATATCTTCCTCGGCGCCGCGCACGAGCAGAACGAGCGGCGGACGTGGATGGTGATCGGCCTGTGCTCGGCGATGATGGTGGTCGAGATCGTCGGCGGCACGCTGTTCGGGTCGCTCGCGCTCGTCGCCGACGGGCTGCACATGTCGACGCATGCGGGCGCGATGCTGATCGCCGCGCTGGCCTATACCTATGCACGCCGGCATGCCGACGATCCGCGCTTCGTGTTCGGCACCGGCAAGCTGGGCGACCTGGCCGGGTTCACGAGCGCAATCGTGCTCGCGATGATCGCGATCCTGATCGGCTACGAGGCCGTCGCGCGATTCCTGTCGCCGGTGCCGATCCATTTCGGCGAGGCGATTCCGATCGCGGTGCTCGGCCTCGGGGTCAACCTGGCGAGCGTGTGGCTGCTGAGCGGTGGACATCACGGGCACCATCACGGGCATCACCACGGGCATGACCACGGCCACGCGCACGACGATCACGCGGACGAAGCCATGCGGGTCTTCTCGCAAGCCGGCGCGTTCGACGTATCGGTGTTCGAGGACGGTGTGCCGCCGGTGTTCCGGATCGCGCCGGCAGCCGGCGAGTCGAGCGTCGACGGGGTTTCCGCATCGATCACGACCGTCCGTCCCGACCAGTCGCGACAGCATTTCACGATGGTTGCGCGGAACGGCTTCCTGGAATCGCGCGAGACCATTCCCGAGCCCCATGCGTTCGATGCGATCGTGACGCTGAACGGCAACGAGCACGCGCTGACGTTCGTCGAACACGATCATCACGAAGGCGTGCACGCCGCCGCGGCCCGCGATCACAACATCCGGTCCGCCTACGTTCACGTGATCGCCGATGCCGCCGTGTCGGTGCTGGCCATCGTCGGGCTGCTGCTCGCGCGTGCCTTCGGCTGGGTCTGGATGGATCCGCTCGCGGGCATCATCGGCGCACTCGTCATCGCGAACTGGGCGTACGGGCTGATGCGCGATACGGGCGGGATCCTGCTCGACGTCAACGTCGATCGCAAGCTGGCGGAGCGTGTACGTCACGCGATCGAGGCGCTCGGCGACAAGGTCAACGATCTTCACGTGTGGCGGGTCGGGCCCGGGCACATGAGCGCGATCGTGTCGGTCGAAACACGCGACGCCGCGCGTGACGCGCGGTTCTACCATGCGCTCGTCGCGCGCTTCGACGGCGTTTCCCACGTGACCGTCGAAGTGATGGCGCCGGCGAAGGCGGCCTGATCGTGGCCGTGAAATCGCCATGCGTCGAGCTGTGCGCGTTCGACGGCCGCACCGGATTCTGCGTGGGCTGCCTGCGCACGCGCGACGAGGCGCGCGACTGGAAGAAGATGACCGACCATCGCCGGCACCAGATACTGAACGACCGCACGCGCCGGCAAGCGAAGATCCGGCGCGAGACGACGGAATAGGGCGGCACAAGGTGGCATAAAGCCGGCGTGCGACAACCGGTGCGTGCGGTTTCGTCGCGGGGCGCAGTAGTATGACGAGCACCGGCATCCAGCGTCGGCAAGCCTGAACCGGGAGCAGCCCATGCAGACCGAAACGTCGCCCCGCATTCTTCGCCAGATTCCACGCAGCGTCTGGGTGCTCGGGTGCGTCAGCCTGCTGATGGACGTGTCGTCGGAGATCATCCACAGCCTGTTGCCGATGTTCCTGATGGTGGGACTCGGCGCGAGCGCGACCGCGATCGGCGTTATCGAGGGAATCGCCGAGGCGACGGCACCGGTCGTCAAGGTGTTCTCCGGCACGCTGAGCGACTACCTGCGCAATCGCAAATGGCTGGCCGTCGCCGGATACGGGCTCGGCGCGCTCAGCAAGCCGTTGTTCGCGCTCGCGCCGACGATCGGCGTCGTCGTGACCGCACGGATCGTCGACCGGATCGGCAAAGGAATCCGCGGCGCGCCGCGCGATGCGCTCGTGGCCGACATCACGCCGGTTCACTTGCGCGGTGCAGCCTACGGGCTGCGGCAGGCGCTCGACACCGTGGGCGCGTTCCTCGGGCCGCTGCTGGCCGTCGTCATCATGTTGGCGTGGCACGACGACTTCCGCCTCGCGTTCTGGCTGGCCGTGATTCCCGGCGTGCTGGCTGTGGCGCTGCTCGCGTTCGGCATCGAAGAGCCGGCGCGCGCGCCGGGCGACGTGCGCGTCAATCCGATCCGCCGCGATGTCGTCGCGCAACTCGGCGCCCGCTACTGGTGGGTCGTCGCCGTGGGTGCCGTGTTCGCGCTGGCGCGCTTCAGCGAGGCGTTTCTGGTGCTGCGCGCGATGGGCAGCGGGGTGTCCGTCGCGCTCGTGCCGCTCGTGATGGTGGCGATGAACGTCGTGTACGCATGGTCGGCCTACCCGTTCGGCAAGCTCGCCGACACGACGAGCCACGCGAAACTGATGGTGGCCGGCCTCGTCCTGCTGATTGCGGCCGATATCGTGCTGGCACACGGCACGCACTGGGGAATCGTACTCGTCGGCGTCGCGCTGTGGGGGCTCCATATGGGGATGACGCAAGGGCTGCTCGCGACGATGGTCGCGCAGGCCGCGCCGGCCGATCTGAGAGGGACGGCGTTCGGCGTGTTCAACCTGGTCAGCGGCGTCGCGACGCTCGTATCGAGCGTCGTCGCAGGATTCCTGTGGGATCGGGTGGGCGCCGCGGCGACGTTCTATGCAGGGGCCGCGTTCAGCGCGGCGACCATCGTGTTGCTCGTCTGCTTGCGCACTTCATTCGGCGCCGGCCAGGCGCACTAGCACGCAATCTGGCGCGTGGTGCCGCGCGGAAAGTACAGCGCGAACGTCGTGCGCCCGTCGCGGCTCGCGACCTCGACCTTGCCGCGATGCAGCTCCGTGATCGACTTCACGATCGCGAGCCCGAGCCCCGCGTTGCGCGCCGCGCCGTGCCGCGACGAATCGATGCGGTAGAAGCGTTCGAAGATCCTGTCGACCTGTTCGGGCGGAATCGCGGCGCCGCGATTCGAGACTTCGACCACCGCGTAGCTGCCTTGCATGGAAACGGCCAGTTCGATCGTCGACGCGGCTTCCGCATGTTCGAGTGCGTTCGACGCGAGGTTGCTGACGGCACGCCGGAACAGCGTCGCATCGGCGACGACCGGCGCTTCGCCGTGCACGTCGATGCGCACGCCGGCTTCGTCGGCCAGCGCCTGGAAATACGATGCGAGCCGGCGCAGTTCGCTGCCGGCGTCGAGCTCGGTGGTCTTCAGGTGCTGCCGTGCGTTATCGGCGCGCGCGAGGAACAGCATGTTCTCGATCATCCGCTGCAACCGTTCGCATTCCTCGATGTTCGAATCGATCAGCGCTTCGTATTCCTCGGTCGTGCGCGCGCGCGACAGCGTGACCTGCGACGAGCTGATCACGTTGGCGAGCGGCGTGCGCATGTCGTGCGCGAGATCGGACGAGAACTGCGACAGCCGCACGAACGCGCGTTCGAGGCGGTCGAGCATCCGGTTGACCGACGTCGCGAGTTCACGCAGCTCGACCGGGCCGCCGCGCGCGTCGAGCCGTGCGTTCAGGTTGTGCGCCTCGATGCGCGACGTCTGCCGGCCGAGGCTCTCGACCGGGCGCAGGCCGCGCGACGCGACCGCGTAGCCGAGCGCGCCGACCAGCAGCGCGCCCGCGGCCGCCGCGAGCCAGATGTCGACGCGATAGCTTTCGAGCAGCGACTGGCGATCGGTCGCCGTGCGGGCGAGCGCGACCTGGATCGCGTCGCCGGACGGCAGCGTGGCGCGTGCATACACGCAGCGCGACGTGCCGATGCCGGGCGGCGCGCACGTGAACGGGATGCCGGTCGCGCCGGCCGGATGCGGCGCGGCGATCACCGACGCCAGCGTATTGCCGGCTTCGTCGGAATGCTCGACGAGCGCACGGTTCCGCGCATCGTAGATGCCGAGATACACGCCCGGGTGCGACAGCAGCACCTCATGAAACACGGCCGGATCGGCCCGCAGCGCGGCGATCGAGCCGCTCGCGCGTGCGAGCTGCAGGAACTGGTTGAGCTTGCCGGAGATCTCGATGTCGTCGCGCCGCGTCAGCTCGGCGGACAGCGAGCGATACAGGTACGCGCCGGTCAGCGCGAACACGAGCGCGGCGACGACGGCGAACGCGAGCGTCAGCCGCCGCAGCAGCGAATACGAGGCCGGGTGCTGCGTCACGAACGATCCTCGAGCACGTAGCCCATGCCGCGGATCGTGTGGATCAGCTTCTTCTCATACGCGTTGTCGATCTTCGCGCGCAGGCGCTTGATCGCCGCGTCGACGACGTTCGTGTCACTGTCGAAATTCATGTCCCAGATCTGCGACGTGATGAAGGTGCGCGTCAGCACTTCACCCTCACGCTCGGCGAGCAGCTGCAGCAGCGCGAATTCCTGCGCGGTCAGGTCGATGCGCGTGTCGGCGCGGCGCACGCGGCGGCGGATCAGGTCGACTTCGAGATCGGCGACATGCAGGATGTCGCGCACGTTGCGCGGCGCGCGCCGCAGCAGCGAGCGGATGCGCGCCAGGAACTCGGCATACGCGAACGGCTTGAGCAGGTAGTCGTCGGCGCCCAGTTCGAGCCCGGCGACCTTGTCCTCGATCGCCTCGCGCGCCGTGAGCAGCAGCACGGGCGTCTGCTTCTGCGCGCGCAGCCGCTTGACCACCTCGAAGCCGTCCAGTTCCGGCAGCATCACGTCGAGCACGATGAGATCGAAATCCTCGTGCAGCGCGAGGAACAGCCCGTCCTTGCCGTTTTCCGCGACGTCGACCGTGTAGCTCGCCTCCATCAGCCCCTTTCGGAGGTACGACGCCATCTTGGGTTCGTCTTCGACTATCAGTATCCGCATGGTGAGGCAGGCCGTCCGTGATTCATCCGTGATTCCAGCCGGTCAGTGTAACGCGTGAGCTTAGGGCGCCGCGCGTGCCCGAAGCGTGACCGCGGGATGACGGAATTGTCATGAAACCGCGGTCATGTTTCGGCCATGTCGTCGTCACCGCGGCGACGATAAGCTGCGGCCGTCGTGTCCCCGGAGCGCGCCGTCGTGGCGCTGCGCCGGCCCATCCGGTCGTTGCCTGCGTGATTCCGCATCCATGTCGTACTGGCGCAAATTCCTCGTCGTCGTGCTGCTGGCGCTGAGCCTGCCGATCCAGTCGTTCGCGGCTGTGTCGATGGCGTGTGCGGGCGCGGATGTGGTCGTGGCAATGCCGCACGTGGAAGACGGCGCACGCACCGATGACAGGGTCGCGCCGCATGCGATGTCGAGCGCGCACGGTGGCCAGCATGAAGACGAGCACACGGACGACGTCCATGCGCGACACGCACAGCCGTGTTCCGCATGCGGGTCCTGCTGCATCGGTGGCGGCATGGCGGACTTCCCCGCGACGCCCGTTGCGTCGGGTATCGGTATCGCGCTCGCCTCTTTCGCTCCGACGCCGGTCGTCGTGTCGTTCCTGACCGGCGGCATCGACCGGCCGCCGCGCCGGCTGCTCGCCTAGCCCGTGCCCGCGGCCCGATCGGCCGCGCTCTGCAATCCGCTCCGGCAGCGGCATCACGCCCGCCGGACGACTCACGACGAAACCTGTTCATGCCATTGACTACTGCGGCGCTGCTCGGCGCGGCGGCCCTCGTGCCGTCGCTCGCGCTTGCGCAAACCCCGTTGCCCGATCCCGCGGACGCTGCCGCCGCGGTGCCGGATATCACCGTGACATCCGTATTCGACAGCTACCGGCCGTATCGGGACGACGAAGGCCCCGGCTGGAAACATCTGAACCGCGACGTGATGGAACGGCCCGCGAAAGGACGGTCGACGGGCGGCACGGCCGGAAGCGGCGCCGCCCATTCGAAGCACGGAGGCGCCGCGCCATGACGATGCTTGCGATATCGCCGAGGATCGGCGCGGCCGCGGCCGTGCTGGCCTTCCTCGCGGGCTGCACGACGTTTTCGAAGGACGGCGGCTTCGACGCGGTTTCGTCCGCCGCGTCGGAACGCATCGGGAAAGACGCGGTCGTGGTCAGAACCGACGCCGACCGCGAAGCCGTCGACAAGCGCACGAAGGAGCTGCTTTCAAAGCCGCTGTCGATGGACGACGCGGTGCAGGTCGCGCTGCTGAACAACCGCGGGCTGCAGGCTTCGTATGCGGAGCTGGGCCTGTCGGAAGCCGATCTCGTCCAGGCCGGCCGGCTGCCGAACCCGCGCTTCGCGTTCAGCCGCACCCGCGCCGGCGACGGCGAGCTGACGCTCGGCCGCACGTTCTCGGCGAACGTGTTCGCGCTGCTGACGATGCCGCTCGCGACGAACATCGAACGCCGCCGCTTCGAGCAGACCAGGCTGGAGACGGCCGACGCGATGCTGAAGGTCGCAGCCGACGCACGTCGCGCGTACGTCGAGGCCGTCGCTGCCGAGCAGGCCGCGAACTATGCGCAGCAGGTGCGCGATGCCGGGAGCGCGGCCGCCGAACTCGCGCTGCGCATGCGGCAGGCCGGCAATTTCAGCCGCCTCGATTACGCGCGCGAGCAGGCGTTCCATGCCGATGCGGTTGCGCAGCACGCGAAGGCACGCCAGCAGGCCGTCGCCGCGCGCGAGAAGCTCACGCGTGCGATGGGCCTGTGGGGCGAACGCACGCGGTACGCGCTGCCCGAGCGCCTGCCGGACCTGCCGAAAGCGCGGCCGAACCTGCCCGATCTCGAACGGTTCGCGATGAGCAACCGCTTCGACATCCAGGCCGCGAAGCTGCAGACGCAGGGCGTCGCGTCGTCGCTCGGGCTGAGCAAGGCGACGCGCTTCGTCAATGCGGTCGACCTCGGTTACGTGAACAACTACGAGACCGGCAAGGGTCACGAGCACGGCTACGAGATCAGCGTCGAGATCCCGCTGTTCGACTGGGGCGGCGCGAAGGTTGCACGCGCCGAGGCCGTCTACATGCAGTCGGCGAACCGGCTCGCGAAGACGGCGATCGACGCACGCTCCGAAGTGCGCGAATCGTATGCGGCATACGTAACGAGCTACGACGTCGCGACCCACTATCGCGACGAAGTCGTGCCGCTGCGCAAGACGATCTCCGACGAACTGCTGCTGCGCTACAACGGGATGCTCGCGAGCGTGTTCGAACTGCTCGCCGATGCGCGCGAACAGGTCGGCGCGGTCAACGGCTACATCGATGCGCTGAAGGACTACTGGCTCGCCGAAACCGATCTGCAGATGGCCGTCGGAGGCCGGCTGCCGTCCGACGGTGCCACGCCGCGCGCGACGCAACCCGCCCAACCCGAACCCGCTTCAAACGCCGACGCTGCGCCGCAGCCGGCATCCACCCCCGCGGCGCAACCGGCGCCCGCGACACAACCGCATCCGGAAGGTCATTGACATGGTGTCCCGTCGACAATTTCTCAGCGGCTCGGGCGCCGCGCTGCTGGGCGCCGCGATGGTCAGCAAGGCCGGCGCCGCGTCGCTGCCCGAAGCGCCCACGATGGCGAAAGCGGCGACGCAGCCGCCGCTCGTGCCGCCGAACGGCCGCCCCTACACGCCCGTCGCGACGCTGAACGGCTGGACGCTGCCGTGGCGGATGAAGAACGGCTGGAAGGAGTTCCACCTGACGGCCGAGCCCGTCGTGCGCGAGATGGCGCCCGGCATGAACGCGAACCTGTGGGGCTACAACGGCCAGTCGCCGGGCCCGACGATCGAGGCCGTCGAAGGCGACAAGGTGCGCATCTTCGTGACCAACCGGCTGCCCGAGCACACGACGATCCACTGGCACGGGCTGCGGCTGCCGAACGGGATGGATGGCGTCGGCGGCCTCACGCAGCCGCATATCCCGCCCGGCAAGACCTTCGTCTACGAGTTCCAGCTGGAAGCGCACGGCACGTTCATGTATCACCCGCACGCCGACGAGATGGTGCAGATGGCGATGGGGATGATGGGCATGTTCATCGTGCACCCGAAGGATCGCGGCACGATGCCGGTCGATCGCGATTTCGTGTTCCTGCTCGCCGCGTACGACATCGATCCGGGCAGCTACACGCCGCGCGTGAACGAGATGACGGACTTCAACATGTGGACCTTCAACTCGCGCGTGTTCCCGGGCATCGATCCGCTGCCGGTGCGAGCGGGCGACCGCGTGCGGATTCGATTCGGCAACCTGACGATGACGAACCATCCGATCCACCTGCACGGCTACAGCTTCGAAGTCGCGGGCACCGACGGCGGGTGGATTCCGCCGGCCGCGCGCTGGCCGGAAGTGACGGCCGATGTCGCGGTGGGCCAGATGCGCGCGATCGAGTTCACCGCCGATCGCCCGGGCGACTGGGCGTTCCACTGCCACAAGTCGCATCACACGATGAATGCGATGGGCCACCAGGTGCCGAACCTGATCGGCGTGCCGCAGAAGGATCTCGCGCAGCGCATCGGCAAGCTCGTGCCCGACTACATGGCGATGGGCAGCACGGGCGGCGCGATGGGCGGCATGGAGATGCCGTTGCCCGACAACACGCTGCCGATGATGACGGGCACGGGCCCGTTCGGGCCGCTGGAGATGGGCGGCATGTTCACGGTCTGCAAGGTGCGGCAGGGGCTCGGCCGCAACGACTATCGCGATCCGGGCTGGTTCCGGCATCCGAAGGGGACCGTCGCGTACGAGTACACCGGCGAACTGCCGGACGGTTGAGCAGCAGCATACGGCGGCTGCGTGAATGCAGCCGCCGGTTTCGTTTCATTTATTCGGGAGTCGACACGATGAAGAAGGGACTGGTTTCGATGGCAACGGGTTGTGCATTGGCGTTTTCCGCGGCGTCCTACGCGGCCGGCGACATGGCCGGCATGGACATGAGCGGCGGCGCGACGCAGGCAGCCGCGGCGCAACAGGGCATGTCGCACGGCGAAATCCGCAAGGTCGACACGGCCGCCGGCAAGCTGACGATCAAGCACGGCCCGCTGGACAACCTCGGGATGGACGCGATGACGATGGTGTTCAAGGTGAAGGACCCGGCGATGCTGTCGCAGGTGAAAGCGGGCGACAAGATCGACTTCGTCGCGGAAGACGTGGGCGGCGCGCTGACCGTCGTCGAACTGAAGAAGCCGTGACGCGGAGCGTGCACATGAAGATGACGAACCTCACGCGGCTGGCCGCGATCGTCGCGACCGGCGCGATGCTCGCTGCGGCACCGCTCGCGGCAGCCGCGCACGGCAAGCTGGAACGTGCCGCGCCGGCGACGGGCAGCACGGTCGACATCGCGCCCGACACGGTGCGGCTGACCTTCAACGAAGACCTCGAACCGGCGTTCAGTTCGGTGAAGGTAGCGGATGCGAACGGCAACGCCGTCACGCAGGACACGGCGAAGGTCGATGCGGCGAACCCGCGCGTGATGACGCTCGCGATGCCGAAGCTCGCGCCCGGCGCGTACACGGTGCAGTGGGCGGCGATGACGGCCGACGCGCATCGCACGAAGGGCACCTATACGTTCCGGGTGAAGGGGTGAACGACGGCCTCGTCGGTCTCCTGCGGCTCGTGTCGGTGGCGATCCAGAACGCCGGGTTCGCCGTCGTCGTCGGCGCGCTGCTCGGCCGCCACTGGCTCGCGCACGGCGCATCCGCGTGGCAGCGCGGCATCGGGCGGCGGCTCGTCGCGACGCTGCGCATCGCGTCCGTCGTATCGCTGGTCGCGAGCATCACCGCGTTCTGGGCGCACTGCGCGCTGATGAGCGAGGTGTCGTTGCTCGACGCGGGGCCGGCCGTCTGCTCGATGCTCGCGGGCACCGGGTTCGGTCATGCGTGGCTGGCCGGCGCGGGGTTCATGCTCGTCGTGGTGGTGCTGTCGTTTGTCCGGCGCGGGAACGACACGCGCTTGCGGTTCGCGATGTGGGCCGCGCTCGCGTGCGTCGCACTCGCGCGCAGCAACGGTGGGCATCCGGTGGATGCCGGGTTGTTCAGCGTGCCGGTGTGGATCGACTGGCTGCATCTGCTGGCGATCAGCGCATGGGTCGGGCTCGTGCTCGTGACGGCAGTCGGCGTGATGCCGAGGCTCGTCGGCATGCCCGCAAGCGAGCGCACGACCGGCGCATCGTTCGTGCAGTCGCTGTCCGATGCGTCGACCTGCGCATTGATCGTGCTGTTCGCGACCGGCGCGTACAACGGCTGGCGCGGCGTCGATACGCCCGCCAACCTGCTCGCGTCGGCGTACGGGCAGATCCTGCTGTTGAAACTCGCGCTCGTGCTGATCGCCGCAGCGCTCGGCGGACACAACCGCTTCTTCGGAATGCCGACTTTGCTGGCCGCGTTGAACGATCCGACCGCCTCGATGCCGGCCAGCGCGTTGAAACGGTTCGGCACAGTGCTGAGGATCGAGGCGGTCGTGCTCGGCGGCGTGCTGATGGTCGCGGCGGTGCTCGTGTCGAGCGCGTTGCCGGGCACGGTGTAGCGGGGCGGCGCGACGCAGCGGCAGCGAAGGCCCGCGGGGGAGTCGCCTCGTTCACGGCGGATTTTCATCAGACGATTTCCCCGCTTTTTCAGGTGCAAACGTGCGCTCGACGGCGATCGCAGCGCGATACCTGAAATTACATCAACCTGTCTCTCGATTACCAAAAACTGTCATTGAGCGCCGCTAAGCTTTCGCCACCCTCACAACCGGGATTCCCCGTCATGCGCTCGACAATCCGCCTCTTCACCCCGCTATTGCTGCTCCCGACGCTCGCTGCGCCGGTTTTCGCCGCCACTGCCGCGCCCGTCAGCCCGAACTGCGGCGGCAGCACGACGCCGATCGCCGATATCCAGGGGCCGGGCGCGCCGTCGCCGCTCGCCGGCCAGAACGTGTCGATCGAAGCGGTCGTCACCGCCGATTTCGGCGGCACGGACGGCTTCGGCGGCTTCTTCGTCCAGCAGGCCGACGCGCAGCGCCGCAACCAGCCGGGCGTGTCCGAAGGGCTGTTCGTCTACGCGCCGAAGGTGCGTGCGACAGCGGGCGACCTCGTGCATGTGACGGGCAAGGTCGAGGAGAAATACGGCCAGACGCAGCTCACGCAGTCGGGGGCGATCGCGGTGTGCGCGAACAACCAGACCGTCACGCCCGTGACGCTCACGCTGCCGGTCGACAGCCCGAACGCGTTCGCCGCGTATGAAGGGATGCGGGTGCGCCTGCCGCAGACGCTGAACGTCACCGACAACTACGAACTCGGCCGCTACGGCAGCGTGATGCTCAGCAACGGCCGCCTGCGCACGCCGACGAGCGTCGTGCCGCCCGCCCAGGCGCAAACGCAGATCGAGGCGAACGCACGCAACCGGCTGATCCTCGACGACGGCTCGAACAAGCAGAACCCCGCGACCGTGCCGTACCCGGCGCCGGGCCTGTCGGCCGCGAACACGCTGCGCGCGGGCTACACGGTGCGCGACGTCGAAGGCGTGCTCGAAGTGCGCTACGGCGCATGGCGCGTGCAGCCGCTGCCGGGCGCGGCGGTGCCGGCATTCGACGCGCGCACGAACCCGCGCACCCAAGCACCGGCGCGCGATCCGAAATCGAACCTGCGCGTGGCGTCGTTCAACGTCCTGAACTACTTCAACGGCAACGGTCTCGGCGGCGGTTTCGACGATCCGAACAATCGCGGTGCGAAGAACTTCCAGGAATTCCAGCGCCAGGAAGCGAAGATCGTCAGCGCGCTGAAGGCGATCGACGCCGACGTGATCGGCCTGATGGAAATCCAGAACAACGGCTACGGCGAACTGAGCGCCGTGCGCCAGCTCGCGGCGAAGCTCGGCACCCAATGGCGTGTCGTCGATCCGGGCGTGTCGCGCCTCGGTGGCGATGCGATCACGGTCGCGATGATCTACGACAGCCGCAAGGTCGAACCGGTCGGCCGCGCGGCCACGCTCGCGATCGACGACAAGAACCGCCAGCCGCTCGCGCAGTCGTTCCGGCTGGTCAACGGCAACAAGCAGTCGCTGACGGTGGCCGTGAACCACCTGAAGTCGAAGAACTGCCCGGACGCCGCGAACGACGATCTCGACCAGGGCGACGGCCAGGGCTGCTGGAACCCGACCCGCACGCGCGCGGCGGCGAAGGTGGCCGACTGGCTCGCCGGCAACCCGACGGGCGTCGCAGGCCAGGGCGTGCTGCTGATCGGCGACTTCAACAGCTACACGTACGAAGACCCGATCCGCACGCTCGAATCGCGCGGCTACCGCAACCTCGTCGCGCGCTGGATCGGCGCGAATGCGTACAGCTACGTGTACAACGGCGAAGCCGGCTACCTCGATCACGCGCTCGCGACGCTGCCGCTCGCGTCGCACGTGAAGGCCGTGCATGAATGGCACATCAACGCGGACGAGCCGCTCGCGCTGCAGTACACGCTCGCGTACAAGTCGGCGGAGCAGCAGAAGACGTTCTACGCGCCGGATGCGTATCGTTCGTCGGATCACGATCCGGTGCTGATCGATATCGCGCTGCCGGGCGGAGGGAAGTAACGGCGGATTGAAGGCGGAAGAATCGCGGCGTGCGGCGAGGCTGCATGTCGCGCTTCATCGCGACCGGAAGCGCCGGCAGGAGAAAGGGTAAATAATTCCGCTGATTTTTTGAGAATTGGAAAAATCGGTATTTTATGGATGACGCGATGCGGATAAGCGCAGCGATTGAAGAATGATTGAAGTGACTTGAATCATTGAGTGGCAGTCCACGCCTGCCGTCACGCTGAATTAATCGATTCCGGATAATTAAAATGAAAGAATAATTCCGGCGATCTGAAGGCTTTCGAGGTGCAACACCAACACCGGTAAAGGATTGCCGGTTGTGCGACAAAAGCGGCGGATTCGGCCGATTAGTGTCGATGGAGCGCGCAATGCGCGCATAATCCCGTTTTCTTTCAATCGCCAGACACTGTCCGCCATTAGCATCATTGCGGGTTTTTTAATATCCGAATGATCTTTGACAACGCGGCGCAGCACCGCCTATTTTTGTGTTGTCGTAAATTTGGGTCATATAAAAGTTGTCCAGACTGCAGGGGGCGTCCGAGCACCATTCTCGCCAGCAGTTTGCAGTGTCTGTATCAAGTTCAGTCTCTTAGAAGTCCAATCCCCAACCGCCGACTGCCGACCGTGCAACGCGAGTGGCGGGTCGGCCTGCGCGTTTCGCAGGCGTTGGCGGCCTTTGTGATGCGGTATCCGAACCAAAGGACAGAGATGAAACCAGACAGGAGCTGTACCGGCAGCCGCCGTGGCCGTCACGGCCGGTTGGCCGGGCTAGGTGCATTGACCGTCATGACACTGGCGCTCGCGGCATGCGGCGGCGACGATTCGTCGTCCGTCGGTGCGTCGAGCCTCGCGCAGGCCACCGCCAGCCAGCAGGCCAGCGCGCAACAGGCGGCCGGGCAGACGCCGGCCAACCAGCCGTACGTCGACCCGGTCGCGTATTCGATGAATGCGACCGACGGCCTGGCACCCGGGCAGGTGTCCGAGAAAACCGCCGTCATGCATTACCAGTGGAAAAACGGCGGCACGACCGTCAACTACACGACGACGACCGGCCACCTGACCGCGCAGGACGCGAACGGCAATGCGGAAGCGTCGATGTCGTATGTCGCGTACACCGCGCCGAGCACGAACGGCAAGCCGCGCCCGGTCACGTTCGTCTATAACGGCGGCCCCGGCTCGTCGTCGATCTGGCTGCGGCTCGGCTCGTTTGCGCCGACCCGCGTGGCCACGCCCGATCCGCTGTTCGGCAGCAACTGGCCGAACTATCCGCTCGTCGACAACGCCGAAAGCCTGATCGACACCACCGACCTCGTTTTCATCGACCCGCCCGGCACCGGGCTGTCGGAAGCCGTGTTGCCGAACACCAACCAGAAGTACTGGGGTTCCGATGCGGACGTGAACATCATGCGCGACTTCATCCAGCGCTACCTGAACGTCAACAGCCGCGGCACGTCACCGATCTACCTGTACGGCGAATCGTACGGCACGCCGCGTACCGACATGCTCGCGCTGGCGCTCGAATCGGCCGGCGTGCACCTGACGGGCATCGTGCTGCAGTCGGCGATCCTGAACTACTTCGCGGATGCGGTGGAAGCCGTGGCGATCACGCAGTCGACGGAGGGGCTGCTGCTCGAGACCGATACCGTGGCCGGCTACCTGCCGGGCTATGCGGCGGTCGCGGCGTACTTCAACCAGGTTTCGCCGGCACCGGTGAACCAGGATCTGTACGCATTCCAGACGGAACTGTTCACGACGCTGATCTACAACCAGTTGCAGAAGTACTCGCAGTCGTGGGTGTTGAGCCAGCTCGGCATTCCGGATGCGCTCGGCACGCCGGTGTTCCCGAGCGACGCGACGCTCAGGCTGTGGTCGATCCCGTCGAGCCTCACGCAGCAGGCGCTGCGCGGCTACTTCAACGCGAATCCGTTCGGCACGAGCCTGCTGCCCGGCACGACGATCGGCCGGTATGACGGACGCGTGTCGTTGCCGAATTCCGATCCGCGCCTGCAGAACGACGGCGACCCGTCCGACATCCTGATCTCGCAGCCGTTCACGAACGCGCTCGCGACGCAGATGCCGGATTACCTCGGCTACACCGCACCGAACGCGACGTACCTGCCGCTGAACGACAACATCATCGGCGTATGGGACTTCACGCACGACGGCCAGCCGATGCCCGACACGATCCCCGATCTGCTCGGTGCGCTGCAGCTCAACCCGAAGCTTCGCGTGCTCGCGGAGAACGGCTTCCACGACCTCGCGACGCCGTTCTTCAACACCGAGAAGCAACTCGCGCGGCTGCAGACGGTGAAGGGCCTGAATCCGAAGCTGCAGGTGAACTTCTTCCAGGGCGGCCACATGATCTACCTGGACGACGTCGCCCGTCCGCAGATGAAGCGGGACCTGAAGACGTTCTACAAGGGGGCGCGGATTCCGACGGCGCTGACGCTGCACACGTTGCCGCCGCCGTGGCCGGATGAAAACCCGCCCAGCGTACCGACCGGCAGCGTCCCGGGCGCGACCGCCGGAACGACGCTGGCTGCGGCCCCGTGAGCGACCCAGAGCGACGGACTCCTTGTCAAAGGAACCCTCTATTCATCCATTGAATGCGAGTGATCATGTCCCTAATCAAATTGATGCGGCGTATGTCTCCGTTGATCGTCCTCGGTGCCGTGACGAGCAGTGCCTACGCGTTGCCGCCGCAGGCGGTCGCACCGGTGAAGCTGCCGCACGGCGGGCGCGGTGTCGACGGTCCGTTCTTTCCGGCCACGAAAGCGGCGCCGGTGTTGCCGTCGACCGGCGCGACGCTGCAGCAGCAGGCGCAGCAGCGTGTCGATGCGCGGCTCGGCGCCAATACGGTGCTGAGCAACGGCGCAGCCGTGACGAAGGCGCAGGCGCAGAGCAGCGGTCTCGGCTTCGTGTCGAAGCACTTCGACGAGATCGATGCGAAGCACACCGGCCGCGTGACGATGAGCGATGTGCGGCAGTTCATCCAGCAGCGGCAGGTGCAGGCGCAGCAGGAACAGCAGGACGAGTGACGTAGCAGGCAGGGCGGCGGCCGGTGCGGACTCCTGCGCACCGGCCGCCGGAAGGTGAACGACAGGGGGAACGACAGGCGCTAGAGGGCCTGGCGCGCGTAGCGCTTCGCGGTGGCCGACGGCAGTTCGCCGAACATCGCGCGATAGTCCTGCGCAAAACTGCTCAGGTGCCAGAAGCCCCACTTGGTGGCCGCGGACGTCACGGAGCCGCCGAGCCGAAGCTCGCGGCGCACGTGGTTCAGCCGCACGGCCCGCAGGTACGCGATCGGGTTCAGGTTCAACGTATCCTGGAACGCGTATTGCGCGGTGCGCCGGCTGACGCCGAGTTCCACGCACAGCTCGGCGATCGACAGCGGGCAGGTCGATGCGTCCTGCAGCCGCTCCCGCACCGCATTGACCAGCGACCAGTATTTCGTCGGGCGCACGATCTGCGCGCCGGATTCCGGCGTGGCGGCCGTCATCACTTCCGAGATCGCGTACAGCACGGTGCGTTCGAGCAGTTCGATCCTGTCCTGCGTCGTCGCGTCGTCGACGCGTGTGGTCTTGACGGCGGCGGCCAGTGTCTGGCGCAGCAGGTCGCGCAGGTGATCGGCCACACCGGTCGCCATCGGGATCACCGGCGCGTGGGTTTGCGCGCGCAGCGACGCGGCCACCGAGCGCAGTGCCTGCGTCGACAGTTTCTCCGGCTCGATTTCGACGTTCACGAGCAGATGGCGGTCGGGCGAATAGAACTCGAATTGCGGCTGGCTGGAAAACACGTGCAGGCTGTCGCGCCCGCTCTTCTCGCCGCACAGGCGCGCATGCCCTTCCAGTTCCAGCGGCACGGCCACGGCGATCCGCTCCGTCGGCACCGCGCCTTGCTGCAGGATGACCTTGTCGAGATCCTCGACCAGCAGCTTGATGCCGCCCAGCGACACGATCGACGACGAACCATGAAACCGCCCGCCCGAGATCTGCGTGTAGTTCATGTTCCAGCCGTCGAACGAGCGCGCCTGCTCCTCCACGTCGGTGAACGCGCAGAACGTGACCGTTCGCGCGAACAGTGCGTTGCCGGAGAAATCGCTCGGATGGGCAGACGGCGTCATCGAGGGCGGAGGGCGGGAACGGGCGGGCCGGATCGATTTATTCTAGTCGCTCGCCGCGCCGGTCAAAAATGCGCCGGACGGGCGTCGCCTCGCCAAAACCCTGACTTGCCGAAATCCGATAGTGGAAAACCTTTCGGCACCCTATCGTTGGCACCAATACGACGCTGGAGAGACGGTGATGGAACTTCCCCGTGGCGGATTCTGGAGAAACTGGGTCGGCAATCAGTCGTGCGTGGCCGCGCACCTGGCGTCGCCGGCGAGCGAGGACGAGATCGCGGCGCTGGTGCATGCCGCGGCGCGGCAAGGCAAGCACGTGCGATGCGCGGGGTCGGGGCACTCGTTCACGCCCGTGGTGGCCACCAGCGGCCTGCTGCTGTCGCTGCAGGATTACCAGGGCATCGTCGATGTCGACGAAGCACGCAAGCGCGTGACCGTGAAGGCCGGCACGAAGATCAATGCGGTGACGCGCCATCTGAAGGAACTCGGCCTGTCGCTCGTCAACCAGGGTGACATCGATTCGCAGGCGATTGCCGGCGCGCTGGCCACCGGCACGCACGGCACGGGGGCGACGCTGAGCAACCTGTCGTCGCAGGTCGTCGGGATGCGCATCGTGCGCCCGGACGGCTCGATCATGACGGTCAGCGACCGGCAGGATCTCGACCTGCTGCATGCGACGCAGGTGAACATCGGGATGTTCGGCGTGGTGTCGGAGATCACGCTGCAGGTGACCGATGCGTTCTGGCTGCACGACCGCGTGTGGCGCGAGGACTTCGACGCGCTGATGGAGCAATACGACGACCTGGCCGCGAAGCACCGGCATTTCGGCTTCTTCTGGTGCCCGACCTCCGCCAGCCGCGATCTCTACTGCCTGCCCGACACCACGAAGGTGTCGAATTCGAAGAAGGACTACGACGTGTGCGAGATCAAGGTGATGGATATCACCGACGCGCGCACGTTCCACGAAGGCGAGCACGAGAAGATCGCCTACAGCTCGGAGGTGTACGCGATCCACTACGTGCCGAACTTCCACGAGCTCGAGTACGCGGTGCCCGCGCACCACGGCAAGGAAGCGCTGCGCCGCGTGCGCGAGCTCATCCTCACGAAACACCGCGACTGCATTTTCCCGGTCGAGTATCGCTTCACGAAGGGGGATCCGGCGTGGATCAGCCCGTTCAACCACCAGGACAGCGTCACCATCTCATGCTCGGGCGGGCCGAACGGTGTCGACTACTGGCCGTTCCTGAAGGACGTCGACACGATCCTGCGCGACTACGGCTCGCGTCCTCACTGGGGCAAGCTGCATTTCACGAACCGCGAGGATGTCGATCGCTGGTTCCCCAAGGCCGAAGCGTTCCGCGCGCTGCGTCGCAGCGTGGACCCCGAAGGCACCTTCCTCAACGATCACCTGCGGACGCTGTTCAGTTGAGCAGACCGAACGAACCAGACTGGAGAACGAAGCATGAATGTCAAGATTGACGGCCGCCTGGCCGGCAAGGTCGCGATCGTGAGCGGCGGCGCCGGCGGCTGCGGCGGCGCGGCGTCGGAACTGTTCGCCGCCCAGGGCGCGAAGGTCGCGATCATCGACCGCGACGGCGACGCAGCCGAAACGCTTGCGTCCCGGCTGCGCGACGCAGGCCTGCAGGCGATCGGCCTCGGCGCCGACGTGTCGAAACAGGTGGAAGTCCAGCAAGCCGTGAGCGCCGCGCGCGAGCAGTACGGCAATGCGGACATCCTGTTCAATCACGCCGGCACGCTGATCGTCAAACCATTCCTCGACATCGAGGAGTCGGAATGGGACTGGCTGATGGGCGTGAACGTGAAGAGCATGTTCCTGATGACGAAGGCGGTGCTGCCGCAGATGCTGGAGAAGGGGCGCGGCAGCATCGTCTGCACGTCGTCGATTTCGGCCGTGTGCGCGACACCGGGCGAAGTGCTGTACGACGCGACCAAGGGCGCGTGCCACATGTTCGCGCGGGCGATTGCGGTCGAGTATCGCGACCGCGGCATTCGTTGCAACGCGCTCGCGCCGGGGTTCATCCGCACGCCGCACGGGATGCGCGAACTTCGGGATCTGCAGGCGATGGGTGTCGACGCGACCGAGGCGGCGATCGCGGTGCAGCAAGGCCGCCTGTGCGAACCGTCGGAAGTCGCGGCCGCCGCGCTGTTCCTCGCGTCCGACGAGTCGAGTTTCGTCAACGGCACGCACCTGTTCGTCGACAACTGCTTCTCCGCCGTCTGATTCTCGCTTTACGTTGCGACAAAAACCGACTCGCGGCACGAAGCCGGCGAGTCGGTTTTTTTCAGCCTGCTTCGAAACGCGTCAGACAGTCGGATCGACGTTCGCCTCGAGTTCGCGGATGCGGTCGAGATTACGCGTGTCCTTCAGCACCGGCGGCCCCGCGAACGTGTTGCGCACGCCGAAGCCATACCAGATCACCATCAGCACCGCGACGAAACCGACGAGCACGTACAGCACCTTCTCGTTCGGCGGCTGGATGCCGACGTACGCGAGCACGCAGGCGCCGACCAGCGCGAGCAGCGCACACGGCTTCGACCAGATCCCCAGTTGAAACGGGCCCTTGTCGGTCCACGAGCGGCCTTCGGCCAGCATCCCGGAGCCGATCGGCATCGCATACGAGATGAACAGGAACACCGCGCTGCCGGCGCTCAGAACCGAGAACGCATCGCCGTACAGCGTGACGACGATCGCGAGCACCGCACATGTCCAGATCGCGGGGCCGGGCGTCCGGTGCGTCGGGTTCACGCTGCGCAGCAGCTTCGACGCCGGCAGCCCGCCGTCGCGTGCAAAGGCGTACACCATCCGCGACGTCGACATGATCGCGGCGAGCCCGCATACGTAGTTGATGAAGAACATCGCGAGTTCGAGCGTGACGCGCAGCGTCTTCGGAATCGGCGCGAGAATCGCTTCGAAAAATCCGGTGCCCTGCTTCATGCTGGCGGTCAGGTCGGGCATCACCAGCACGAACGCGCACACCATCACGTAGCCGAACACCGCGGACCAGAACACCGACCCGATGATGCCGCGCGGCACGTTTTTGGCCGCGTCGTGCGTCTCTTCCGACGTGTGCGCGGAAGCATCGAAGCCGGTGATCGTGTAGGTCACGAGCAGCAGGCCGGACAGGAACGCGAGCGGCGTGGCCTGCTTCGGCCACGCGCCGCCGTCGACGCCGGTGAAATTGGTGAACGTCACCAGCCGATGCGCATCGAACGCGACCGGCGAGTAGACGAGCAGCGACACCACGAGCGCGATCGTCACCACGAAGATGAGATAGCCCGACAGGTCGGTGATCCTGCTCGCGATCCGGATGCCGCGCGCATTCAGGATTGCCTGCGAGATCGTGATGAACGCGATGAACGCCGTCTGGTGCCACCAGGTCAGGCTGTCCGGGCTGACGCCGAACATCGGCGCGATCAGCGTCTTGAAGAACGGATCGTAGGTGCCGAAATTGATCGCGGCGATCACGAAGATCAGGCCGAGCAGGTTGAGCCATGCCGTCATCCACCCCCATTTCTTCCCGCCGAGGATCGCGCCCCAGTGATAGAGGCCGCCGGCCGTCGGAAACGCGGACGCGATTTGCGACATCGACACCGCGACGATCAGCGCGAACAGCGAGCCCAACGGCCAGCCGAGGCCGATCGAGGCGCCGCCGGTGGCGGAAAACGCGAGCTGGAACGCGGTGATGCCGCCCGACAGGATGCAGATCACGGAAAACGACACCGCGAAGTTCGAGAAACCGCTCATACGTCTCGACAGTTCCTGCGCATAGCCCATCTTGTGCAGCAGGCTTACGTCACTGTCGGTGCCTGAATCAGGCTGGAGTTTTGCATCCATGGTCGCTCCGTCACGAATGTCCTGCGTGGCAGGACCGTCATCGCCGCCCGGGCCAGGCAAGCCGGCCCGCTCCTGGGATTCGTCGGCGGCTCGCGATGCCGTGTCGAGCGGCCATCGCTTTCCAGTCCGATGCGAGAACGGTATGAAATCAAATCTCCCGGCTCTATCAGATTTCGGCAATCCAGTAAAAAACCGGACGGATGCACCGGAACAGGGCTCGTCGCACCGTTTCGTCGCCGGGAGGACAGGGCGCGTGACGAATGCGCGGCGGTGGCGACGGGTGGTCGCCGGATCGCCGAATCGCCGAATCGCCGCCAGGCAAGCCGCCCCGGACGCACGCGGGAACCGGGGACGGCCTACTCCGTTTGCGACATGTCGCGTCGCGATCCGAAGCGGGCGCGATAGTCGCGCGGCGATACACCCACCTGTTTCGCGAACGCGCGCTGCAGCGCGTCGACGCTGCCGAATCCCGACCGCTCGGCGATGCGTTCGAGCGGCCAGTCGGCCCGCTCCAGCAGCGCTTTCGCGCGCTCGACGCGTGCTGCCAGGACGAACTGCGCGGGCGATCGTCCGGTCTCCTTGAGGAAATTGCGCGCAAACGTGCGTTCGCTCATGTGCATCCGCGCGGCCAGTGCGGCGACGCCGAGATCGCCGGCCGGATCGTCGGCGATCTCGGCGAGCAGGGTGCGCATGCGCGGCGTCGCGTTGGCCAGCGTGCCGAGCCCGACGCTGAACTGCGCCTGTCCGCCGGGACGGTGCATGAACAGCACGAGTTCGCGTGCGACCGCGAGCGCGGTCGGCGCACCGCAATCCGCCTCGACGAGTGCAAGACACAGATCGATGCCGGCCGTCACGCCGGCCGACGTGTGGAACGGCGGATCGCTGACGTAGATCGCGTCCGGTTCGATCCGCGCGTCGGGACACAGCGCCTGCAGCATCGCGCACTGGTTCCAGTGCGTGGTCGCGCGCCTGCCGTCCAGCCATCCGCCGGCGGCCAGCACGAACGCGCCCGTGCAGATGCTCGCGATGCGCCGCGTGTCCGCGATCCGCGTGCGCAGCCACGGCAGCACGCCGGCTTCCGACGCGGCGTGGCGCAGCGCCGCTTCATCGCCGCCGGCGACGATGATCGTGTCGATCCGCTCCGGCAGTGCCGCGAGCGCGGCCGTGCCGGCGAGGCGCAGGCCCGCGTGCGTGACGATGTCGTCCCCGTGTTGCGACGCGAGCGTGAGCCGGTACGGCATGGCGTGGCCGGGAAGGTGACGGTTCGCGACCGCGAACACTTCCATCGGGCCCGTGATGTCGAGCGACTGGACGCCTTCGAAGCCGACGACGACGATGTCGCGCGCCGGGCAGGTTGACTGGGACATGGCGGAAAGTGCGGTGGAGTTGTCCTTGTGACCGCGAGCATGATCCTTGTAATTTTCCGGACATGCAATCGACGGATGCGGGTGAACGATGCGGGGATGGAAGACAGGCGGGGCAGTGCTGCTCGTGTGCGCGATGCTGGGCGCGTGTGCGGCGGGGTGGCATGTGCCTGCGGTGGCGGAGGATGCGCCGCCGGTCGCACAAGCGCTCATGATCGGCGCGCCGAAAGCGGGCCGCACGCGGCCGCTCGTGGCGATCGTCGCGGACAACGCCGGAACGGAGACGACCGATTTCATCGTGCCGTACGCGATGCTGAAGGCGTCCGGGGCGGTCGATGTCGTCGCCGTATCGGCCGACGAAGGTGAGGTCGAACTGATGCCCGCGCTGCGCATGCTGGCCGATACGACGTTCGACCGGTTCGATGCCGCGACCGCTGCGGGGGCCGACGTGGTCATCGTGCCCGCGCTGCACCGCGCGGACAGCCCGGCCGTACTGGCATGGTTGCGCAAGCAGGCCGCCGCCGGCGCGACGATGGTGGCGATCTGCGAGGGCGCGGAAGTGCTCGCGAATGCGGGCCTGTTGCGGCAGCGCACGGCGACGTCCCACTGGTATGCGCGCGACGGCCTGCGCCGGCGCTTTGCCGATACGACGTGGGTCGACGATCGCCGCTATGTGATGGACGGCAACGTCATGACGACGACTGGCGTGTCGGCATCGATTCCCGCTTCGCTGGCGTTGGTGAATGCGCTGGCCGGGCCGGCAGCGGCGCGCGAGACTGCGCGGCGCGTCGGCGTGCACGCGTGGAGCGACGTTCACGACGGTAGCCGGTTTGCGTTGACTGCGCGTGCGGTGGCGGTCGCGCTGACGAACCGCGTCGCGCTCTGGCGGCACGAGACGTTTGATCTTCCGGTAGAAACCGGGTTCGACGAGCTTGCGGTTGCGTTGACCGCCGACGCGTGGGCGCGGACCTGGCGCAGTGACGTCGTCGCGACGGCTGACGCGCGCGTGATCGAGTCGAAGTACGGGCTGCGGTTGCTGGCGCAGCCGGCGAACGTCCGGCACGCGCGCATGACGATGTCGGCTGACCGGCGCGGCGAAGCGGTGCTGCCCGGTGTGCTCGACGACATCGCGGCACGCTATGGCGATACGACCTCGGGCTGGGTCGCGCTGCAACTGGAGTATCCGAAGCAGTAGCCGTCGTGCGCGGCGTGCTGGTCGAGCCCGACCCATACCGTCCCAGGCGTTCGGCGCCGCTCGACAGGGGCGATGACGTCTATACCGGGTCTTCGTCTTCCAGCGGGCGCTGCGGGCTGTCCTTCGGAACGGGCGGGCACGCCTTGCGGATGTCGATTGGCACCCACGCTTGATTCGGAATGCGTGCAGCGAAATGCGCCGACGAGGAACCCGGTGCGCGTGAGGGGACTTTCGTCGCGTTGTTCGGGGTAGTGACGACATAATCGCCAGAGAAAGGCGCGATCTGCGTGACGAAGATCCCGCCTTTGGCGCGCGACGCATAGCCCGGCGGCGCGAAGCCCGGGCCGCCCGGACCGGTATGGCCGCTGTCGTCGGGGTCGATGTACTCGACGACGAAGGTGCATTCCGACAGGTAGTCGAGGTCGGTCGACAGGCGTTCTTCCGCGCGATCGGTGTGATCGAACATGTAGAACAGATGAAGCGACAGACCAGGGTGATCCTGACCGAATTGCCTGAAGAGGCGTCCGCACGACAGGCAAGGCAGCCGCTCGGTCAACAGGATGAGATGCGCCGGGGTGCCGCTTGCAATATTGCACCGCTGGATCGCATGCGAAAGCGCATTCAGAAGTGGTACTTCCGAGCATTCGGGGCTGCCGCATGTCGGGTGATACCGGGCCGGTTCGAAGCAGTCGTCCGGCGTGCCATACACCGCTTTCATGTTCACTGCGTGATCGCCCTCCCGGCTTTTCAGGACGTATGCGTCGACACCCTTCGGCGGGAAATAGTCGCCAGTGCCGCTCACGCCGACCCACTGGTCGCCCATCGCCCAAGTGGCGCCGACGCACCACAGCCGAAGCATCGCGAAGTTGCGGTTCAGATTCTTGGGCTCATGCATGAGATCGTTCGATGGCAGGTCAAGGTGCTTTCGCCACCCCACCTGCCGGATGGCCCGCATCTGCATGACCATGCCGGTGACCAACTCGCGGCCGATATCGCTTTCGATGAATGCAGCGCTGGAAGACATGGGTTCTCTCGCGTGATGTTTTTTGAATGTGCTGGGCGCCACGTCCGGAGGTTGCAGCGGAAGGGCGGTGCCGCCGCTTGCATACTCGTCGAGATATCCCGGTTTCGTCAAATGCGGGGAGGGCTGCCGTGCGCCAACGCTACGGCGTGATCACCGTCATCCTGAACGGCCCGCCATGCGCCGCTGCATGCGTAACGGCATCGTTCGCCTCATCGAGCGTGAACCGCGTCACGTCGAAAACCCCGAGGTCGAGCAGCCCGCCGCGGACGAGCCCCGCCATCAGCGTCACGGCTTCGGTCGGGTACATCCACTTGCCGCGCAGCGTGATGTCGTTGCGCATGATCCACGGGTACGGCAACTCGAGCCCCGCGCCGCCGAGCATGCCGACGCCGCCCATCAGCACCACGCGCCCGTAGGGCCGCACCGCCATCACGGCGGCGCGCACCGTCGTCGCCGGCACCGACGGCGGCATCAGGTCGATCACGCAGTCGATCGGCCCCGGCGCCGCCTTTTGCATGATGGCGCGATCCGTCGCTTCGTCGCCGGTCAGCTCGACGGGGCGTACACGTTCGCCGAAGCGGCGCGCGAGATCGGCGAGCACACCTGCATTGCGGCCGGGCGCGACCACGCACTGCGCGCCCATCGCCAGCGCCACTGCGACGCATGCGCTGCCGAAGTGGCCGGTCGCACCGCTCACGAGCACGATCTCGCCCGCGCGCAGATCGGACGCGAGCAGCCCGCCGTATGGCACGAGCAGCGTATTGAGCGCGCACCAGCGCGCGGCGTCGGCCGGTGCGATATCGCCGATGCGCACCGCGTTCTCGGTCGGCACGCGCACCCGTTCGGCAAACGGCCCATCGTGGAAATGGCGCTGCAACTGCTGGCCGCCTTCGCCGCGTGCGCTCCAGCCCTGCAGCACGATGTCGGGCATCCGTGCATCGTCGCGCGAGCGCACGGTCGGATCGCAGAACACCCAGTCGCCCGGCCGCAACTGTGTCGCATCGGGGCCGCTTTGCCGGACCCGGCCGATTGCGCCGCAGCCGGGCACGATCGGCAGCGCGATCGGATAGCGGCGCTCGCCGCTGAAGACTTCATGCGCATAGGGCAGCACCGGCGTGGCGACCACATCCACGATGACCTCGCCGGTGCCGAGCACCGGGTCCGGCATTGTTTCGATCGCGAGCGGCATGCCGAGCGACTTCAGAATCGCAGCTTTCATGAGGCTTCCTGACGGGTGGGGGGCGGGCCGATTCTGGCAGGCTTAGAATTCGCAACAAGGCCCGGCACGAACCCAGGATTGCCCGATACCACCCTGCACGGAGCACACCCGATGACCGTCACCCCGCGAACCCCGTTCGGCGATTTCCTCCGCTCGCGGCGCAAGAAGCTGCGCCCGGACGCCGTCGGCCTGCACGACGGCCCGCGCCGGCGCACGCCCGGCCTGCGGCGCGAGGAAGTCGCAGAACTGGCCGGCATCGGCGTCGACTGGTACGTACGGCTCGAACAGGGGCGCGACGTCAGCCCGTCGGAGGCGACGCTCGATGCGCTGGCGCGCGCGTTGCGGCTGGACAAGGCCGAGGCCGCCCACCTGCGCGCCCTCGCGCGGCGCGACGCATCACGGGCATTCGTGCCGGAGCGGGTGCCGCCGTCCATCGCGCGGCTCGTGGTGAACCTGAACCAGCCCGCCTACGTGACCGGGCGGCGCTGGGACATCCTCGTGTGGAATGCCGCGGCGGCCGACCTGCTCGGCTTCGACCGGCTCGCGCAAGCCGACCGCAACATCCTCGTCTACATGTTCGTCGAGCCGCACGCCCGTGAGCTCTTCGCCGCGAGCTGGTCCGACGAGGCGCGCCGGATGATCGCGTTGTTTCGCGCGAGCCACGATCTCCATGCGAGCGATCCGGCGTTCATCGCGCTGGTGGCGCGCTTGCGCACGAGCAGCAGCGAGTTCGCGCAATGGTGGGATGCGCATGACGTGCGCAGCGGCGTGTCGGGGCAGAAGGTGTTCGCGCATGCGCGACAGGGCGTGCAGCGCTACGAATACGCGACGTTCCAGGCGAACGACGATCCCGCGCTGAAGCTGGCGATCTATACGCCGGTCAGCGGGGATGATGGGGAATGAAGTAGCTTCAATTGCCGCCGCCATCCGGCCACGCTTCGAAGTGTCGGCCTTGTGCGTGAATGCCGGTGGCGGGGCGTAATGGGACGATGTTCCTGATCGATCAGACAGAGGCCGGGGCTTCGGCTGTCCGCCGAGCGGACAGCCGGCTCCACAGCAAGCCGGAGCGGCTGCCGCTGCGGCAATACGCGAGCACCGGCTTCTGCAGCGTGTCGATCAGCTCACCGAATGCGTCGATCTCCGCATCGCCGATGCCGTCGCGCTCGACCGGCAGGTAGCGCGCTTCGAGGCCCAGTTCGCGGGCCGCCGCGGCGATTTCGTCGAATGCCGGATGTGCGTCGCCTTCGCCGTCGGGACGGTTGCAGATGACCGAGCGGAAGCCGGCATTGCGGATCGCCTTCAGGTCGGCCGGCGTGATCTGCCGCGACGCGGAGAAGCCGTTCGCCGCCGTCGCGCGACATTGTTCGATCGCGTGGCGGAAACAGGCGATCGCGAAGTCGACGTCCTGCTCCGTCGTGAAGCGGCCGAAGCTCACGCGCACGGTGCGGCCCGCCGTTTCGGCGTCGAGGCCGATCGCGGTCAGCACGTGGGACGGTGCGCCGCTGGTCGAGTTGCATGCGGACGTCGACGACACGGCGAGCGCTTCGCCGAGCATGAACGGGAAGAAGCCCGGCGTGTTCACCGTCAGGCTCAGCGTGTGCGGGATCCGGCGTGCCGTGGCCGCGTTCTGCGTGACGTCGCCAAGTGCGACCAGCGCGTCCGTCAGGCGGGCGCCGAGCGCCGCGATCCGTGCGGCTTCGCCGTCGAGCTTGTCGGCGGCCAGTTCGCATGCAACGCCCATGCCGACGATCTGGTGCGTCGCGAGCGTGCCCGAACGCAAGCCGCGCTCATGCCCGCCGCCATGAATCTGAGCGGCGATCCGGTGCGCGATGTCGCGGCGGACGAACAGCGCGCCGATGCCCTTCGGGCCGTACACCTTGTGCGCGGACATCGACAGCATGTCGATGCCGAGCGCGCGCACGTCGATCGGCGTCTTGCCGAGCGCCTGTGCGGCGTCGACATGGAGCAGCGCGCCCGCGTCGTGCACGATGCGCGAGATTGCGCCAATATCGGTCAGCGTGCCGAGCTCGTTGTTCACGAGCATCAGCGACACGAGGCCCGTATCGGGGCCGATCGCGGCCGCGACCGAGTCGGCGGTGATTTCGCCGTCTCGGGTGGGCGCCAGGAACGTGACCGACGCGCCGTGCTTCGCCAGGTTCGCCATCGTGTCGAGAATGGCCTTGTGCTCGATGCGGCTCGTGATCAGGTGGCGCTTGCCGGTCGCGTTTTCCGCATAGCCCTTCAGCGCGAGGTTGTTCGATTCGGTGGCGCCCGACGTCCAGACGATCTCGTCGGCGTCCGCGCCGATCAGCGCGGCGACTTGCGCGCGGGCCTGCTCGACCTTGTCTTTCGCGAGCCGGCCGGCGGCGTGCGAGCTCGATGCCGGGTTGCCGAAGATGCCGTCGAAGCCGAGGCAGGCCGTCATCGCTTCGATCACGCGCGGATCGGCGGGCGTCGTGGCGGCGTAGTCGAGGTAGTGCAGCGGGGTGGTGTCGCTCATGTCCTTCTCATGCTCGTTTCTTTCGGAATGGAAGAAATGATACGGGGGACAGAAGGGAAAAAGGATCCAAAGTTGGCTGGTGATTCAGCTTGATATGGAATAACGTTTTATAGGAATGTGGATTGGGGGAATTTATTTTTCCTGTGGCGAGCGGGTGCGATGCACGTGTCCGCAGCCCATTTTGCGAGGGATGATCGACATGCAGTATGAACTGACAACGCTGTCGTGTTTGCTGCTGGAGCAGGATGCCGTTTCCGCCGGTGCGCATCGGTGGGTATCGGATCCGGGGGCCGCGGGGCGCCTCCTCGGCGCGTGGCGTTCGGAAATCGGCGAGTTGGGGCAGATCGTCGTGTTGCGAGGCTTCGACGATGCCGACGAACTGCGGCATGAGCGCCGTCGTGCGTTGATGAGCGGCGGGCCGTTCAATATCGACGGTGACCATGTGGGTCTCAGCATGGAAACCTACGAACTCTTTCCGTTCCTGCCCGAGATCGAGCCGTCGAAACTCGGCAGGTTCTACGAACTTCGCCGCTACTGGCTCAAACCGGCCGGGATCGCGCCGACGATCGCCGCGTGGGAGCAGGCCGTCGGCCCGGCCGAAGCCTATACGTCGCATCTCGTCGCGAACCTGTACGCGATCGATGGGCCGCCTCGCATCGCCCATATCTGGGGATTCTCGAGCCTGGAGGAGCGCATGGCATTGCGCGCGCGCCACTATGCGGAAGGGCTTTGGCCACCCAAGGGCGGACCGCAACAGATCGAGCGGGCCACGTCGACGATTTGCCTGCCGGAGGCGTGGTCGCCGCTGTGCTGAACTTTCAATGAATTGCCGATGAGGCCGCCCCGCCTCGTGCTGTCGAGGGCAGCACGAGGCGAAGGCTGGTGCCGGATATTCTCCGCCAGTCTCAGGGATGGAATGCCGGCCGGCCTGAGGGCCGAATTACGGCGTCGGCACGCCGGCACGCAACGCGATCGTCGCGTACCGGGCCGCATCCGGAATGATCGAAAACTTCATGTGACGTAAAAACCGTTATGAATTGGGTTCGAGAAGTCCCGGGTGGGAATCGATCAGGTTGCCGTATCTTGTTCATTCTGATTCGCCAATCGATATGCATCCCGCACCCATGCCTGGAGTGCGGGCTCATATCTGGCCGGGATCGTGATCGTGAGGGTGGTGAGGCGCGTGCAGTTTGCCGGTAGATCCAGATACCGCTGCCACGCCTTACGTACAAGCTGCGACATCGCGGAACCCGTCATGCCGACTTCCGCCGCCACAGCCCGCTGCGATCGGCCCTTGACGAAAATCTCGTGCAGGGCCCACTGGTTCAAGGGCTTGATTCGTGTATTTTGCATGCGCAACAGACGGAACTGTTCGGCAGTCATGCGTCGGGTCTTTTGCATTCAAACTCGCCCGGAAGTGTGAAGTGAAGAAATCAAGGTCGCGCCGCATGAAGTCTTGTGACCATCGAAGGCAGCGTCTCGACCTTCGACCTTGAAGGCCGCGTCGCCTTCGGCAATCTCGCAAGCGCCATGAATCGGACACGAGCATGGGTCGCCGCTACGAGCGACCGCGCGCCCCATCACCGTGCTTTTTCGGGCGCCGGCTTCGACCCGGCCGCCGTGGGTATGCGTATCTTCTACCCGGATAATTCCCCGCATGGGATTCCGTCCTCCAAGTGGTTTGAGGTCTGACGCGGCGATCACGCTCGGATGAAGCAATTTGCCGCCCCGGTGTGCATCACCACGAATAGCCTTGCATGCCGTAATTTGTGTCGTGTCGGCGTCCCCACCACGGCAGGTAGGCGTTGTTGCCGCCGCGCGCGCGGAACCAGTCCTTGTCGGGGGCGATCGGCGTGAGTTTCGACGGTGGCCGGACGACGACCGCGACCGGGTGCTCCGGATCGGTCGTGCCGGCGACGAGTGCGTTGCCGCCGAAGTGATTGATCCGGCCGATGGCGAGCGCGACGTCGGTCAATGCGCTGCCGGTTCCCATGTCGCCGAGCAGGGCGGCCGTGTTGAAGGTCTGTTTGCGGTAATCGTATTCGGGAAGGATTTCGGTCAAGGTCTGCGCGAGGGCGGCAAGACGTGCCGACGATGCGTCATTGCCTTTACCCGCGTCGTGGACGATGTAGTTGATGTCGGGCGCCGCGATGCCGGCATTGCGCGCCGCTTGGTCGATGGTCGCCTTCCACGCCTGCACAGAGCGCGTCGTGCCGACTTTCTGCGGAAAATCGAGCGTGTTGCCGGTTGCGGCTTTGCCGATCCACGCGAGCGGTTCACGCTCGGTGTTGAAGGTTGGGCCGGCGAGGAACAGCACGACAAGGTTCTCGTTGATCTGTGCGTCCGTGGGCGGGAAGTTGGGTGCGTCCCAGTTCACTACCCAGACGCTCTTGTCGGGGTTCGCCTGCAAGTAGTCCAGTGCGTTGTTCAGGGATGTGAATCCGGTGTTGGGGCCGCCCTGTGTGACTTGTACGTCGGGAGGCGTGTCGCTGCTCCACAAAGTCTTCGGTGACGGCGGGCCGATCTCGAAGTATTCGACAATCTCCTTGGTCAGGATGGCTTTGGCATAGCCTGGTTCGAGCCTGACGGGTATGGCGAGTTCGACGTGAACTCCGGCGAGTTCGCGCCAGTCTTTTGAATTGTCAGGATTAACTGTGTAGAAGTACTTGGAATTTGTCGCGTAACGCGTATGCATCAATCCAAGCGCTTCATTGATGTACTTGTGATAGAAACCTTTAAACGTCTCTTTCCCTTCGTTGCCATATGCAACACCTGCTACTGATTGCAGCGTTGTGAACGACTTCGGGTCGGCTCGTACCATGTCATCGTGCTTGTTCGGTGCGGCGAGTCCTTGGGTCCACAATAATTGCCATTCGGTCGGATAGTCCATGCGTTGCAACGGATTCAACCAGATCAAGCCGACGACCTGCGCGACAAATGGCTTTGCCGGCTCTGCGACAGCCGGCGCCGCATTCGCTACCGGCTCGGGGGCAGGTGCGGAATGTGCCGACCGGATCATAGTCGTCGTGAACAGAAACATCACGAGTGCTGCCAAACTTGGTAAAACTACAAATCGTTTCATCGAATATCCTGCTGCTCGACGTGGCAGATACGTTCACATGTAACGCGCGGCCGCGCCGGTGCGCATCACCATGAATAGCCCTGCATGCCGTAATTTGTGTCGTGTCGGCGTCCCCACCACGGCAGGTAAGCATTGTTGCCGCCGCGTGCGCGGAACCAGTCCTTGTCGGGGTCGATCGGCGTGAGCTTCGACGGTGGCCGGACGACGACCGCGACCGGGTGATCCGGATCGGTCGTGCCGGCGACGAGTGCGTTGCCGCCGAAGTGATTGATCCGGCCGATCGCGAGCGCGACGTCGGTCAATGCGCTGCCGGTTCCCATGTCGCCGAGTAGGGCGGCTGTGTTGAATGTCTGCTTTTGGTGGTCGTATTCGGGAAGTGTCTCTGTCAACGTCTGAGCGAGCGCGGCAATGCGTGACGACGCTGCATCGCTGCCTGCACCTGCGTCGTGGACGATGTAACTCAGGTTCGTGACCGCGACGCCAGCATTGCGAGCGGCCTGATCAATGGTTGCCTTCCACGCCTGCACGGCGCGGGTCGTGCCGACCTTCTGCGAAAAATCGAGTGTGTTGCCGGTTGCCGCCTTGCCGATCCAGGCAAGGGGTTCACGCTCGGTGTTGAAGGTTGGGCCGGCGAGGAACAGCACGACAAGGTTCTCGTTGATCTGTGCATCCGTGGGCGGGAAGTTGGGTGCGTCCCAGTTCACTACCCAGACGCTCTTGTCGGGGTTCGCCTGCAAGTAGTCCAGTGCCTTGTTCAGCGATGTAAAGCCTGCGTTTGCGCCGCCTTGGGTGATTTGCACGTCGGGGGGCGTGTCGCGGCTCCAAAGCGTCTTGGGTGACGGCGGGCCGATTTCGAAGAAATTCATCATCCGATCGACCACGCGTGACTTGGCAAAGGCCAGATCAAGTCGGGGTGGAATGGCAACTTCGACGTGTATACCAGCGAGTTCACGCCAGTTCTGCTGGCTTTGGGATCCCACATTGTAGAAGTACTTCGCGTTACTAAAATATCTGGTACGCACCAGCAAGATGAACTTGTCCACGTACTTGGCGTAGAAGCCCTTGATCGTCTCCTTGCCGTCGTTGCCGTATGCGATCCCCGCTACAGACTGCAAGGTAGTAAAGGATTTCGCATCGGTGCGAACCATATCGTCGGTCTTGTTTGGCGCGGCCAGTCCCTGTGTCCACAATAATTGCCATTGGGTGGGGTAGTCCATACGTTGCAAGGGATTCAACCACATCAGGCCAACAACCTGCGCGACGAACGGCTTTGCCGGCTCATCGGCGGTTAGCGTGGCATGCTCCCGGACAGGCGTGGCCCGTGCTGGACGCATTAGGACGGTGGTGAACAGAAACACCATGAGTGCAGCCAAGCCGGGCACGACAACGAATCGCTTCATCCAATCTCCTATTTCCAAATGGGCCGGGTCAGGTTGTTCTACGTGCGTCATCAGCGAGGCCATGAGCACGGTTGCGATCAACCATGTCGAAACGGCGACGGCGACACGTCGCGGCCATGTAGCGATCAGCATCTTCATACAGCACCCCCGACCTTCAAATAAAGCTGACCTTCACGCTCATCCACGATCGCGCTCGGCATCTTGCCTTCGCTTTTATCTGCATGTATCCATTCTTGAAGAGGCGTTCTATAGAGAGTGCCCGATGCAAAGTAGTCGGCATACGTCTTGTTCGGAATATCTAGAGGAATCCCGTCCCCCATCCGCCAATCCGCCTCAATCCGCAAGTCATAGAGTTGCTCGGGCGTCAAATAGCAAACCCCGATCGCCACATCGTACGCAAGCGCCTTTTTCGCATGCTCCGGATTAGTCATCGTCGTGGAATGGTTCGTCGGGCTGTTGATCGCCCCACGATCGAGCCAATCGACAATCTGTTGATCGCGCCATTCCTTGTAGCCCTCCGGCATTTCGCTCTTGCCGTCTTCGCCGATCACGTGGCCATCACCATCGAGCCATTCCGTATTCAGCGTTCGCCGCGCCTCCATCCGCATCAACGCGCGGTCCTCGTAACGCTGTCCGGCTTCGCTCTCCGCCGTACCTTGCGCGACGCTATCGTCGTTCTTCGCGTTGTACTGGTCGTAGGGATCGTCCGCGCGCTTGTCTGCCTCGCTCTTGTTTGCGTCGCGCCATGCGGCCGGCGGATCGTTGCCTTCGTTGAAGTCGCTTGTCGCGTCGCCGTCCGTTGTTTTGATGGGCTTGCCGAACCGCGACGCCTTCGGCGTAAACGGTTCGTCGAGTGCCGGCGCGTCCGCCACCACCGTCCAACCCTCCGGCGGATTGGCGTTCACGCGGAACATATTCAATGCCGAGCTGATCTGGGTCACGAAAAACATGATCGGCGCGGATGCAAGCGTGGCCGCCACCCCGAACACGGACTCGTTTCCCTTGAGTGCACCGATGAGATTGAATTTGGCAGGCGGTGAAGGCGGATACCAGAATCCCGACGTCGCTCCCTTCTGTACATACCGCCAGTCATCTTCCCGATACCGATATTGCTCCTGCACGCCGACGTGGAAGCCGGAGGCAAAGACGCGCTGCGTCAGCACGCCGGGGACACCGATATCGTTCAGCTCGTGCTTGTCGATGCCGCGCCAGCCGATGCCTTGAACCGTGATCGCAGAAATCACCTGATCGTGCGGACAGCAATACGCGGTGACGCGACCATACGTCGATCCGTTCAGGCCGTGGCGTACCCGATCGTCTTGTGCGGCATAAGACTTGTTGCTGGTCGGCGATACCCGTTCGTTCGCCATGTCTTCATCGATCTTGTCTGCGGAAAGTTCATAGGCCTTCCGAGTGCCAATGATCGACAGAAACTTGCCGAACGTTTTCGTGCGCGCGGCGTAGGTCTGCCGTCCGCGACGGCCATCGCCGTCCTTGGTCGCGCGTTGCGACCACGTATCCATGAACGTATCGGATGGATTCGGACCATCTGCACGCGCAAGGCTATACGGCGCATTCGCCAGCACGTAGGCGTCTGCCACGCAATGCCCGCTACGCCCCCACGGATCTTCGACATCGGGTAGCGCATCGCCGAAGAACGCCGCAGTCAGGCCCACGATGTTGCCCTGGCTATGGCACACGACAGTAATCGGTACGTCGGCCTGCATGCGGCGGATCGACTCGATCAACTTCGCAAGGCGCAACGCCGCGAGCACGCCATACGCGCGGGGCGGCGCGCGATACAGCGGCCGATTGGTCGGATTGATGCCCTGCACGGTTATCCACCCGGCCGCCCGGTCGTCGAGGCCGCCTTGCCAGAGATCGGGCAGGCTCGCACAGCCGTTCGTGAACGGACCGCCGCCCCAATAGTCCTTCTCGTTCAGGAAAATCTTGTCGCCGTATTCCTTGAGTTCCTCGGCTGTCGCCCGATAGCCCCACCGGAAATGAATGACCGGTGAAAACGACGGATCGGGCTTGATGTAGTCGCCGGCCCAGAGCTTGGGATTCAGAAACCCGTCCGGCGTCACGCTTTCCGTGTACTTCGCGGGCACCAGTTGCCCGGCATCGATGCCGCGATACTCCAGTTGGTCGTCCAGCCGCCCGAGCCGGCGGTTCAGGCCATCGCACAATCCTTGCTCGGCGGCCTCGAACCACTCGCCTTCGGAGTTCACCCCATGCACGAAGATGACGATACCGGGCAACGGAAGTTGCTTGATGCAGATCAGCCGAGTGCCTTTCGTCCACATCGAGACGCCGTCGCTCCGGCCGACGATGATCTGAGGTGGATCCGGGCGCGGCGCAGCCGCGTCGGGCATATCGGCCTTCGCGGCACGCTCGTCGGTGCGCGCGTCCTCTTCCGGCCGAGAATCGAGAGATGAATCAATCATCCGGACTCCTGCGCTTGTGTTAAACATTCTTCTTGGTGAACTGCACCGCCAGCCTCTCGAACCGGTCGGTATCGACCTCAGGCAGTTCCCCGGCCATGTCGGTCGTCAAATCCGACAGTGTTCCCGATGCCGTTCGAACCTGTCCTTCGAACCCCGGTGCCGCGTTACCGTCCGTTGGGCGGACCAGCTTCGGGACGCGGCCGAGCGCACGTTGATCGAATGTCGGCAAGTCGACGCCCATGCTTGCGGGGCCGTCCCATGCATGACCGTTCGACTTCACGGTGAACTTGCCGGGGCATCCCAGTTCGATATCGCCGCCATGCAGCTTGAGATACGCGCCGCCGGACGTGACGAATACGACTTCGTCGCTTGCCGTGCCAGCAAGCTTCCCGTCGGCGGCAGTCAACCGAATGTTTTTTCCGGACTCGATCTGCGTGTCGTCGTTCTGCGATTGAATGGCCACTTTCCCCTGATTCGCGATCGCCGATACGCCGTTGCTGTGCGCGAACATCGCGACGCCATGCCCGGCATGCAGATTGATCCGCTCGCCGCTCGTGATCTGCATGTGTTGTTGCGCAATCTGATCGATGTTCTCGCCCGCATACATGACGTGCGTTTTCGGCGTGACGTTCAGCGACCCCGCTTGCGCGCCGAACGCCATGAACGCGGATGCGTCACCCGTGGCACGGGATTCCGAACCGCCGGGTTTCCAGTGACGGAATGCGCTGACGAGGTTGTCCTGGCCGCCCGTGTCGGCGGATTGCCCGCCATGCTGGCCGGCGTAATCTCCGAGCGACTCGAACAACGCCGTGCATTGGTCGAGCAAGCGGATCAGCTCGTCGCGATCGAGCTGACCACCGGTCGCGTGCGACCGCGCATAGGTCGTCAACAGCATGCCCTGGGCGGCGCGCAACGCCGCAGCGGCGTCGGTGCGCAGTTCCGCGCCTTCACCCCGGTCGCTCCCGTGTCCATCGTTACGGGGCTGCGTCAGATAGCCGAGATTCAATTGGGAGTGCGCATGTTCGCTCGCCAACTGCGCCGAAATTTGCGACGGCGTATCGTCCAGGCGAAGCTGGTTGTACCGATGGCCCTTGATTTCCTTGGTCTTGATCCCGGACAGGTAACGGTTGCCGGGTAGCGAACCGGTATCGCTGAAGGTCGCGGGCGGGTTCGCACCGTTGCTCAAAATCCCGATGATCACCAGACGGTCCGGATCGCCCGACAGGCTGCCCAGCAAAACCTCCATCCCGACCCGAGGCAGGAAAAGCGCGCCGAAGTGTTTCCCCGCCAGGCTTGCGCCGACGCGAATCGGCGCACTGTCGCCGGCCAGGCCGGTCGTTCCGGCGCCTTGCGCGTGGGCGTGATCGACCGGGTCGTAGCCGTGAATCTGCACGCGCACGCGGCCGGCCTCATCGCAAAACACTTCCTCGCCTTGTGTGCCGACGATCGTACCGGTGAGCAGGTGAACCGGCGGCACATCGATTCGCGGATCGTAGGAAGGCTTGAGCGGCACGCCGCGTCGCACGCACGTGAAACTGTTCTCATAGCGCGTGTCCGTTCGTTCCGATGCATCGGCCGGTGCCGGCGGAACGACTTGCGCCAGGTGACGGCTTGCCGCGAACAGCCCGTTCACGCGACCTGCCAGGATCTTCGGCAGGTTGTTCCAGATATCGTGCCGAACCGACGTGACGACAAACTGGCGATGATCGGCGGGCTTCATATCCAGCTCGGGGTCGCCGGTCAACGTGAACCAGTGACCGACCGGCATGTCGCGCACGCTGCTGATGCCTTCATGGCGTACGGCTTCGAACTGATGCGCGAGCATCCGGTCGCGCGTGATGCGATCGTGATCGCTCCACGAATCGCCGACGTGCGGAATGTCGATCGCGACGTCGGTCAGCAGGTGCGCAAGGTCGTTCCCCGACTCGCCCTGATCGATGCCGGTGACGGTCGTGGATTCGTCTACACGGGCTTTCTTGTAGTCCCACGACGGACGGCTGACTTTGCCGGACGACAGGCTTTGGCAGCATGCAAAGAGCGTCACCGTGTCGCGTTGTTCGACGCCGGCATCGCGTGGATGGATGCGGAGGGTGCCGGCCGGCGCTTCCGCCAGGCGATAGGGATCATCGCAAAACAGGAGCGTGTGGACCGGGCGTTCGTCGGGCATGCCGCTCGCCCCGCCGATCGGTCCGGCTTTCGCAAATACCGTGATGCCATCCCGACGCAACAGACGCCGGATGAAGCGCGCGTCGGACTCGTTCACCTGCCGTGTCAGTTCGCGCACCGGATAGCGTTCGGCCCGCAATGCCGACAGGTCGAAATCGAATGCCTGCGCGAGTGCGGGGCTGCGATGTTTCCACTCGTTCATCAGCGTCGCCAGAATGTCGACCACGCTGCACGATCGGAACATGCGGGCGTTCGTGCGGCGGTCCATCAGCGACAGGGCGTCGCACACGTGCAACTGGTACACGGTCAGTTCACCGTCGGATTGACCGGCTCGCGCGTCGTGCACGATCGCATTGATCGCTCGTATGCCGCCCCGATCGGTCGTCAGCCGGACCGACACGGGCAGACCGAGAAACAGCGCTGGCGATAGATGCGCGTGGGTGGACACGCAGGTCAGTTGCCCGTCGATCCCCGATATCAACCCTTCGCGAATATCGGCGTGATGGAGCGCCAGCAGATGGCCGACCGTGCGTTGGGCGAGACCGAAATGGAGATCGACAGGCCGCTTGTTGCCGCTAATCCGACCGTACACGAAATTCCGAAATGTACTTTCTATCGACATCACCGCAATCTGGATATTTTCACCTCAATTCTGAATGGTCAGAATTGGGGGTTTAAGTGAAAAAAGAAGGTTCTGGAAAATTCGCGGTGAAGAATATCAAACTTGTTTGGCGTGTTAAATGATTTGATATTTTGAGATGAATTTTTTGTTGGGCGGATACTGTATTTAACTTTCTACGTGAGGAGTGTGGAATTTGTGTTTGGTAATGGGTATAAATGCTATGGATAAGAATATGGTGGTGTATCGAGGGGGGATAGTTTTTGTTTTTTAGATATAAATTGAATTTAAAAAGGAAGAATGAGACTTATCTCATGTCTGAACGAACTGCGGCGCAGTGTGATGCAGGAAAGGGCAGTGACCAGGATTGCGCTGGTGCTCGTCCGGTGCATCTTGGTTTGCCCCCGTTTTTTTCGCCTCCCGCTACCCGGCGGGCGGCTTCTTCTTTCATGGTTCGCGAAGGGTTTGCCCGATCGTATGCATGCGTGACGTGCATGACGCCGTGCGTGGATGCCCCGATGTCCATGAGGGAATTCCCCGTGACGCATGAGCGGGCGTCGCGTCGACGCCGCGCCCGTTCGCTTCGCGCTTTCCCGTCGCCCCTTCCCGCCCACCGCCCGCGATTATTTGCGTTTCGCGAATGGCGCGTTCGCCGGTTGTTCCATACCCGATTGGCAGCCGTGCACCTATCGTGGTGACGTCGGCTGATTGAACGCAACGCGTCGAACCCGAACGCCAGCCGGCACTTCCTCGCGATTCGCGTCGCACACAAAAACCATCGGACCTGGCTCATACGCAGGCGCTGCGGCGCGCGCAGGCGAACCTGTGTCCACGGAGACGGACATGAAAGCAAACGAGTGGGATACCTCATACGAGTGGAAGGCGGTCACGCTGCTGGCGCTCGGCTTCGGGCTGGTCGGCCTCGATCGCTGGCTGATCGCGCCGCTGTTCCCTTCGATCATGAAGGACCTCAACCTGAACGCGCAGGACGTCGGCAACTGCATCGGCGTGCTCGGCCTGTCGTGGGGCATCTTCGCGGCGCTGATGGGCGGCATCTCCGACAAGATCGGCCGCCGGAAGGTGCTGATTCCGGCCATCGTCGCGTTCTCGCTGCTGTCGGGCTTCTCGGGGCTCGCGGGCGGCCTGCTCGGCCTGATGGCGATTCGCGGCCTGATGGGCGTCGCGGAGGGCTCGTTCTGCCCGACGAGCTTCGCCGCGACGGCCGACGCATCGCATCCGCGGCGGCGCGGGCTGAACCTCGGCCTGCAGCAAAGCGGCTTCGCGCTGTTCGGGCTCGCGCTGTCGCCGATCATCGCGACGCAGCTGCTCGGCTTCGTGTCGTGGCGGTGGGTCTTTGCGCTCGTCGCCGTGCCCGGCCTGATCCTCGGCGCGATCATGTTCTTCGTGATCCGCGAGCCGAAGGTCACGAAGGCCGTCGCGTCGGAGCATGCGCCGGCATCGCTCGGCCACGTGCTCAAGAGCCGCAACATCCTCGTCGCGATGGCCGCGTTGTGCTGCGCGATGACGGGCGTATTCGTGCTCGGCGCGCTGTTGCCGCTGTACCTGACCGACTACCTGGCGCTCGGCACGCAGAAGATGGGCCTCGTCGTGTCCGCGATCGGCTTCGGCGGTTTTCTGGGGCAGTTCGGGTTGCCGGGCCTGTCGGACCTGGTCGGCCGTCGCCTCGCGAGCATCGTCGGTTTCGCGGGAACGGCCGTGATGCTCTACCTCTTCCGCGGCCTCGGCCCGCAGCCGCTCGCATTGTTCGGGGTGCTGTTCGTTGCGTCGTTCTTCACGCTCGGGCTGGTGTCGCTGCTGTCCGGCCCGGTGGCGACGGAGGCTGCGCCCATCGGGCTCGTGTCGACGTCGATCGGCGTGGTGGTCGGTGTCGGCGAGATCTTCGGCGGCGGCATCGCGCCGGCGCTGGGCGGCTACGTCGCCGCCCACTTTGGCATCCAGAACATCCTGTGGCTGCCGATGTGCGCGGTCATGCTGGGCATCGTGGTCAGCCTGCTGCTGAAGGAAACCGCGCCGGCCGTGCTGCAGCGCCGCGTGGCCGTGCAACCGGAACTCGCGGCGGGCGAGCAATCGCGGTAAGGGCCGCGCATGCGGGGGCCGGCGTCATCGGCGATTGACATCGATTGGGTGACAGAGAGACGCCTCCCGCATGACACAGCCCGTCATCCGCACGGGTAGACTGCCGGTTTCGCTGTCGAAAAAGGGCGCGGTATGGACCGGTTCCTGAGCATCGAGGCATTCGTCAGGGTGGCGGAGGCGAGCAGCTTCGCCGAGGCGGCGCGGCAGCTCGGCGTGACCAGCTCGGTCGTGACGAACCGCATCCAGCAGCTCGAGAAGTTCGTCAACGCGCCGCTGTTCCATCGCAGCACGCGCCACGTGCGCCTGTCCGAAGTGGGCGAGGCGTTCTATCGCGAGTGCGCGGAGGTGGTGGGGCGCGTCAACGAGCTGACGGACCAGATGCGCGAACTGCGTGCGACGCCGACCGGCCGGCTGCGCATCCAGATGCTGCCCGGTTTCGCGCTCGATCACTTCGGTGCGCCGCTGATGGAATTCAACCGGCGCTACCCGGGCATCCAGCTCGACGTCATCGTCAATGATCGTGTCGTGGACCCTGTCGAAGAAGGGTTCGACATCGCGTTCCAGATCTTTCCGCCGATCTCCGAGTCGCTGATCGAACGGCGGCTGTTCACCGTCAGGCGCCTCTTCTGCGCGTCGCCCGCGTACCTCGACGCGCATGGTGCGCCACAACATCCACGCGACTTGCTGCAGCACACCACCGCGCTGTATTCAGGCTATCCGTCGCGCAACCGCTGGACGATGACGCGCGGCGACGAAGTCGTCGAAATGGAGCTGCCGGGCATGATCCGCTCGAACTCCGTGCACCTGCTGCGCGAGTACGCGCTGTCGGGCGGCGGCGTCGTGTGCCTGCCGACGCTGGTGGCGAGCGAGGCGCTCGTCGCCGGCCGGCTGGTGCCCATCCTGACCGACTTCCAGCTCGCGCCGCTGAGCTTTGCCGCGGTTTATCCCGCAACGCAGCGACAGGCGCTGAAAGTGAAGGCGCTGGTCGAATTTCTCGCGGAAACCATCGGCGACGAATCGCCGTGGGATCGCCCGCTCCTGGAGCGCGGCTGGGTGCGTTGAACCGCGCGGATTATTCGCGAAACGCAAATGCCGTAGTCGCCGTCCCGTGCCTTGTTGCGGTGGGTCCTTGCCCCTAGAGTGGAATCCAACAAGCGGTTCAACTCAGGAGACAGAAATGACCGACACGGCATTCCATACCGTCTTTGGCTCGCTCGACCATTACCGGAAAGGCGAGATCGAAATCACGAGCGGCAGCGCTCAACACTACGCGTTCTCGAATGTCTTCGAGGTCGCATCGAAGTCGGCCCCTTACGAAAAGGTCGTCGCCGGCAAGAACCTCGAATACGTGATCGAAGTGCTGCGGACCGACGGTCAGTCGCCGTGGTTCGCCTGCTCGCACGATGAATTCGTGATCCAGATGGATGGCGAAGTCCGGATCGAATTCATCAAGCTCGATACGCCGCCTGCATCGAGTCGGGGCACCGTCAGCGCCGGCACGCAACCGGCCGGCCGCAAGATGGGCTACGTCGTATTGCGCCAAGGCCATCAGGCGCTGTTGCCGGCCGGCTGTGCATACCGCTTCACCGCCAGCCGGCCGGGCGTCGCACTCGTGCAGACCGTCCTGGGCGAGCTGTCCGTGGAGAAGTGGGCCGACATCTGCCTGCACTGATTCGTCCGACCTCATTCGACACTTCCAGGAGACACGTCATGGCCACGCTCGACACCCTCGACACTTCCGCAGGCTTCGCCGCCGATCTGGTGCAAGCCACCGAAGCCGACGCCGTTACCGGCTACCGCCGCTTCCGGCTCGGCGCATTCGAATTCCAGCGCGACGAATATTTCGTGAAGATCAGCTGGCCCGCGAAAGGCCAGACCCGCACGCACGCGATGCCGGCGGACGCGTTCCTGCGCGCGATGATGCGCGACGTGGCGTGGGGATTCTTCTACGGCTGGGTGAACTTCGACCACGTGTTCGGCACGCGCAATCACTACGGCAAGGTGGACATGTATGCGGGCACCTTCAACGGCATCCTGAAGGATGCCGGCGTGGACTACACCGAGACCTTCGAAACGCCCACGATCATGGCGACCTTCAAGGCGATGCTGCACGACTGGACGAACGAAGGCTTCGATCCGTTCGCGGCGCCCGAGGAAACCGGCACGGCGTTCGGGCGCAAGCACGGCGAGAACGGCTCGGCGATCGAGCGTACGCGGATCGCGACGCGCCGCATGCCGGGCCTCGAAGGCGATTCGCCGCTGCGCGACGACCTGCCGGTCAACCGCGCGTTCCTCGACGTCGCGCAGGACGAACCGGAGGTGCATGTCGAGCCGGGATTCGAAGGCGAGCTGCACGCGTTCAACCTGTTCAAGTACCTGTCGCGTTCGGACGTGACGTGGAATCCGTCGGTCACGTCGGTGTGCGGGCGCAGCCTGTTCTGCCCGACCACCGAGGAATTCATCCTGCCGGTGTTCCATGGCAACGACCGCGTCGAATGGTTCCTGCAACTGTCCGACGAAATCGTGTGGGACATCGGCGACAAGAACACCGGTGCGCCGCGCGCACGCGTGACGATGCGCGCCGGCGACATCTGCGCGATGCCCGCCGACATCCGGCATCAGGGCTACTCCACGAAGCGGTCGATGCTGCTGGTCTGGGAAAACGCGACACCGAACCTGCCGCAGCGCTACGAGAGCGGCGAGCTCCCGCCGTATCCGATCGCGTTCTGAGCGGTGCGCCGGTTTCCGCTTCCGCTTCAAGCCATCCACCGAGGACGATTCATGCAAACCCAACTGTTCATCGACGGACGCTTCGTCGACGCTGTCGACCGCGGCACGATCGACGTGCTGAACCCGCACGACGGCTCCGTCATCACGAAGATCGCAGCAGCCACCGCGGCGGACGTCGACCTGGCGGTCGAAGCCGCGACGCGCGCGTTCCCCAAATGGTCGGCGCTGCCGGCTGCCGAACGCGGCCGGTTGCTGCTGCGTCTGGCCGACGCGATCGAGGCCAACGCGGAGGAGCTGGCGCAACTCGAATCGCTGGACACCGGCCACCCGATCCGCGATTCGCGCGCGCTCGACGTGCCGCGCACGGCTGCGTGCTTCCGCTACTTCGGCGGCATGGCCGACAAGCTGCAGGGCTCGGTGATTCCTGTCGAGACCGGCTTCCTGAACTACGTGCAGCGCGCGCCGATCGGTGTCGTCGGCCAGATCGTGCCGTGGAATTTTCCGCTGATGTTCACGAGCTGGAAGATGGGCCCGGCGCTCGCCGCCGGCAACACGGTCGTGCTCAAGCCGTCTGAAATCACGCCGCTGTCGACGCTGCGCATCGTCGAGCTGATGGCCGAGGTCGGGTTCCCCGCAGGTGTGGTCAACATCGTCCCCGGCTACGGGCATACCGCCGGCCAGCGGCTCGCCGAACATCCGGGCGTCGGCAAGATCGCGTTCACGGGATCGACGGCCACCGGCCGGCGGATCGTCGAAGCGTCGCAGGGCAACCTGAAGCGCGTGCAGCTCGAACTGGGCGGCAAGGGCGCCAACATCGTGTTCGACGATGCCGATCTCGACGCGGCCATCAACGGCGCCGCGTGGGCAATCTTCCACAACCAGGGGCAGGCGTGCATCGCCGGCTCGCGTCTCGTGCTGCATGAGCGCATCGCGGATGCGTTCCTCGAACGCTTCGTGGCGCTCGCGTCGTCGATCCGCCTCGGCAACCCGCTCGACGCGAACACCGAGATGGGGCCGCTCACGTCGAAGCAGCACCTCGAGCGTGTGCTGTCGTTCGTCGACGTCGCGCGCGAGCAGGGCGGCCGCGTGCTCACCGGCGGCACCGCGCCGCAGGATCCGGCGCTTGCCGACGGCTACTACGTGCGCCCGACGGTCATCGAAGCCAGGAGCGCAACCGACCGCGTCGCGCAGGAGGAAGTGTTCGGCCCGTTCGTCACGGTGCTGCGCTTCGGCAGCGACGACGAAGCGCTGGCCATTGCGAACGCAACCGAATACGGGCTGGGCAGCGGCCTCTGGACGAAGGATCTTTCCCGCGCACACAAGATGGCGTCGCAGATCAACGCGGGGATGTGCTGGATCAACTGCTACAAGCGCGTCAATCCGGGCAGCCCGTTCGGCGGTGTCGGCAAGTCGGGCTACGGCCGCGAGATGGGCTTCGAGGCGATGCACGACTACACCGAGGCACGGTCGGTGTGGGTCAACGTCGACGGCAACGTGCCGCCGCATTTCAAGCGCTGAGGTTCGCCATGGATCGCTTCGTCTATCAGGGCACCCCTTCCCGCGTCGTGTTCGAATGGGGCGCGCTCGACAGGCTGCCGGACGAGCTGTCGACGCTCGGCGCCCGCCGAGCACTCATCTTGTCCACGCCCGAGCAGCGGCCGCTTGCCGAGCGGGTGGCGGCGATCCTGGGCGAGCGTGCGGCCGGCATCTGCGCGCAGGCAGTGATGCACGTGCCGGTCGAGGTCGCGCACGCGGCGCGCGAGATGGCCGGCGAGCTCGGCGCGGACTGCTGCGTCGCGATCGGCGGCGGCTCGACGATCGGGCTCGGCAAGGCCATTGCGCTCGAGTCGGTGCTGCCGATCCTGGCCGTGCCGACGACTTACGCGGGTTCGGAAATGACGCCGATCTTCGGGCTCACGGAAGGCCGGCTGAAGCGTACCGGGCGCGACGCGCGCGTGCTGCCGCGCACGGTGCTCTACGACCCGTCGCTGACGTTGTCGCTGCCGCCGGACATTTCCGCGGCGTCCGGCATCAATGCGATGGCGCATGCCGTCGAGGCGCTTTATGCGGAAGACGCGAACCCGGTGATCAGCCTGATGGCGGAAGAATCGATCCGCGCGCTCGGCGAAGCGCTGCCCGTGGTCGTGCGCGATCCGGCGAACCGCGATGCCCGCAGCCGTGCGCTGTACGGCGCGTGGCTTGCCGGGACTTGCCTGGGCGCGGTCGGCATGGCGCTGCATCACAAGCTGTGCCACACGCTCGGCGGCACCTTCAACCTGCCGCACGCGCAGACCCATGCCGCGATGCTGCCGCATACCGCGCACTACAACCACGCTGCCGCGCCCGATGCGCTGCGCCGCGTGGCGCGCGCGTTGGGCGGGAGCGACGCGGCCGAAGCGGGCCCGCTGCTGTTCGCGCTGAACGCACGGCTCGGCATCGCGCCGGCGCTGGCCGACCTCGGGATGCCGGAGGCCGGCCTCGATGAAGCGGCCGACCTCGCATGCCGCAACCCGTATGTGAATCCGCGGCCGATCGAACGCGACGCCATTCGCGCGCTGCTTCAGCATGCATGGGAAGGGCGCGCGCCGCAATGAATGGCCGGATGCGCCAACGGAGACAACCATGAGCCTTGACCACCATGACGGTGACGCCACGCTGGCCGAGCCGGTCGTCGCCCGCTTCGACGGCATGCCGAGCCGGCGCTTGCATGCGCCGATGCGGCGCGTCGTGCGGCATCTTCATGCGTTCGTCGTCGATCGGAGCTGACCGCCATGGCAAGATTTTTTGCGGTGTTTGCGACGGATCAGCCGGGTATGCGCGACGTGCGCGATCGCGTGCGGCCGATTCACCGGACTTACCTGCGCTCGGCCGACCAGCACGGCGTGGTGGTGCGGCTCGGCGGCCCGACGCTGGACCCGCACGGCGACGCGATGAACGGCACGCTGCTCGTCGTGGAGGCGGACGACATTCAGGCGGTGATGCGGTTCATCGGCAACGATCCGTATGTGAAGGAGGGGTTGTTCTCGCACGTGGAAGTGCGTCCGTGGGACTGGAGCCTCGGCAACCCCGAGCAGCGGGTGTGAATCATGGAAGCGCGACAACTCTGCCGGTTTTCCGATGTGCCCGACGGCGGCGCGCGGGTCGTCGATGAAGCATGTATCGGGCGTCCCGTGATCGTCGTGAGGCGGGGCGAGCACGTGTGGGCTTATGTGAATCGTTGCCCGCACTTTTCGGTGCCGCTCGATTTCGTGCCGGGCAGCGTTTCCTGCTACCGGTCGCAGGTGCTGATGTGCGCCCATCACAGCGCGCTGTTCCGGTTCGACGACGGCGTGTGTATCGACGGGCCTTGCTCGGGATCGGCGCTGGAGGCCGTGGCGGTCGAGGTGGATGCTGCCGCGTGGGTCGTCTATCGAGGCGCTTGATTCCGGTGCTTTGATGAAGGGCGGGCCTGGCCGTTCAATGCGACGGCTATCGTGTCGTTTGATCAGTAAAGCTAATCATGTTTCAGGTGTCCGGCAATCGATGCCTGAATGATGGCGATTCCTTGTGCAGCACCGAGCGAGCACCTGCCACGTAGCAGGTGGCGGTCTCGCATTTTCATAAAAAAGACGGAGACGCAATGAAACTCAGGTTTGGAGCAGTGGCGATTCTCGCCGTGGCGCAGGGCGCATGGGCGCAGAGCAGCGTGACGATGTTCGGGCTGATCGACGCCGGTGTGTCTTATGTCAGCAACGAGGGCGGCGGAAAGAACGTGAAGTTCGACGACGGCATATTCGCGCCCAATCTGTTCGGCTTTCGCGGCACGGAAGATCTCGGTGGCGGATATCGCGCGATTTTCGCGCTGGTGAATCAGTTCTCGATGGCGAACGGCGCGATCATCGGGACGGGGATTTTCGGGCGCAATGCGTATGTCGGCCTCGACAGCAACCGGTTCGGCAGCATCACGCTGGGTAATCAGTACGACTTCATGGTCGATTCGCTGTTTTCAAGAAACAACGCGATTTCACGGGATATCTCGGGGCTGTACGGCTTTCGCAATGGCCCGTTTCAACGTCTCGCGCTTCCAGGCAATCCGACCGGTGCATTCGATTGGGACCGTACGGCGGGCAGCAAACCGATCGCGAATTCCGTCAAGTACAGTTCGCCGACGGTGTCGGGCTTTTCCGGCGGTGCGATGTATGCGTTCGGCGGGGTGGCCGGGTCGGTCGGCGCGGACAATGCGGTGAGCGCCGGGCTGAACTATGAAGCGGGGCCATTCGGTATCGGTGCGGCCTACACGAACGAGAAATACGGCCCCGCGCCCGGCGTGCCGTCCACCAGCGTGCGCAACTGGGGCGTCGGGATGCACTACGACTTCGGTGTCGTCACGGCGAATGCGCTGATGACCACCGTGCGCAATTCGTTCAACGACGCCGGCGTGTGGATGGCCGAAGCGGGCGGGTTGTGGCACATCAGGCCGGATGTCGTGCTGGGCGCGAAGTACATGTACATGAAGGGCAATGAAGCGGTGAACGACAACCACGCGCACCAGGTCACCGTGGCGCTTCAGTACCTGTTCTCGAAGCGGACGATGGTGTACGTGTCGGCGGACTACCAGCGCGCGAACAACGGCGCGAACGCGCAGGTCAATGGCGTGCTGGATCCGAACGGGGCATCGAGTTCCGCGAGCCAGACGGTGGCGCGGGTGGGGTTGCATACGGTGTTTTGACGGGGCGTGGCGCACTGAATCAAGCGCAGCGCTATTCCAGCAAATAGTGCATCGTCGCGGCGCATGTCGGACAGAGCGTGCGGACGCGGCCATCCGTATGGCCGCGCAGCTTGGCCGGATCGCCGCAACGCTCGCACTTGCATTGACTCAGGTTCGCCGCCGAGGCGAGCCAGGCATCCACTTCGCCGGTCACGTTGCCGCGCACGCGGAAACGCAGGCCGCCGAGCTTCTCTTTCACTTCGAGCACGAGCAACAGCGATTTGCGTGCTTGCGCTTCGAGCCGGCACGACAGCCGGTCGATGATCGCGTACCAGCCGTCGTCGCATTCGAACAGGCAGCTCCCGGAGAACCGGGGCGAGAGCGCCTGATAGATGGCGGGGTACGTGTCGACCAGCTTGTTTTCAAGTTCTCGATTCATCTGCAAATTCGCTTGTTCAATGAAGAATCAGCCCGGATTCGTTGTTGATGCCGTATGGCACGTGGCCGGTCGCGACACGGTGTGCGGCTGATTTGCAGTTGCGGACGTGATCGTCGAAGAAGATGTCGGGGCGGAATGCCGCGAGGAAGCCCGCCTTGTTCCGGCCGCCGAGGAACATCGCTTCGTCGACCATGATTCCCCACGCGGTCAGCGTGCGGATGGCGCGCTCGTGTGCCGGGGCGCTGCGTGCGGTCACCAGCGCGGTGCGCACGTTGATGCCGGATGCGCGCGGGCCGCGCAGCGCACACAGGGCAACGAGGAACGGCTTGAGCGGGCCGGGCGGCAGCGGCGCGTGCGCATGACGCATTTCATGGTCGTTGAATGCGGACAGCCGACGCCGTTGGAACACGCGCTCAGCCTCATCGCTGAAGAGGACGGCGTCCCCGTCGAAGGCGATGCGCAATTCGTCGTCGTGCGTGCAGCCGACAGAGGCGGGCGCCGGATACAGGCAGGCCGCCGGGAACCCGGTGGCCATCGCGTTCTCAACTTCCCCGGCATGCGTCGAGAGGAACAGGTTGGCGCCCAGCGGTGCAAGGTAGCGATGAGGCTGCGCACCGCCGGTGAAGATCGCCCGGTGAATCGCGAGCCCGTGATGTCGGGCCGACGCAAACACCCGGAGGCCGGTCGCGGGGTCGTTGCGCGACAGGATCGCGACGTCAACGGTTGCCTCGTCGTCGCGATTGAGCGCCAGCAGCTTGCGCACCAGCGGGAACGCGACACCGGGGGCGGCCGGCACGTCGAGCCTCGACGCCTGCAGCGCTCGGTAAGCCGACGGATCGTCTTCCCGATATACGAGATGCTCCGCGTCGAAATCGAACAGTGCTCGTGCGGAAACCGCAATGGTGATTTTCATGCGTGAATTCATGGGCTCTCCAATGACTGCAGGCGAGGATGCGGCACACCTGGGACAAATCGTGTCCAGATGGTCCGTGGAATCGTGCCGCGTGATCGAAAGTGTTCTGCGCGGCATCATCCGACGCTCGTCTGAAGCGCAGTCTTTCGCAACATGTTTGTTCGGGACATGAATTGTCCCAAACGAACATCACCATCCGGCCTGACGCATGGATCAAAGAGGCGGCCGCGGACCTAAAGTTGGCCGCTGTTGGCGCCGTTAAGTCGATGGAATATTTCTCGGCTTCAGGCGCGAGATGCGCATGCCCCCCCACAGCCGCCGTTGCGGCCCGACGCATGCCCGACGTGAATGGGTGGCGCTGGAATGACGATACAGACCGGAGATTGAAATGCTTAACAGAGAGGCGGCAGCGACCGCACGCAGCCAGCTCGAGGCAGCAGCCAAGGAATACGACAAGCGCCAGGGTGCGGTGCAGACGCTCGCGACGGAGCTTTATACACTGCGGCGCGAGAGCAGTGAACTGCTGATCGGCGAAGTCGAGGCCTACGTGAACAGCCTGGCGTCGACGCCGAAGGAGTTCGATCGCGCGTTTGCTGAATACAAGGTCGAATACCAGACCTTCGAAGGCGTGGTGACCGAAGTCGACCGGCAAATGCACGACATCAACGTGACGGGCGGCGCGGCAACGGGCGCGGGCGTGGCCGCCGGCGCATCGACCGCGTTGCTGGCGCCGACGGCGGCGATGGCCATTGCGACCACATTCGGCACGGCGTCGACGGGCACGGCAATCGCATCGCTCTCCGGCGCCGCGGCGACCAACGCCGCGCTGGCGTGGCTGGGTGGCGGTGCGCTGGCGGCGGGCGGCGGCGGAATGTCTGCCGGCGGCGCGCTGCTCGCACTGGCCGGCCCGGTGGGCTGGACGCTGGCCGGCGCGGCGGTCGTGGGCGGCGGCGTGTTCATGTGGCGCGCCAATGCGAAGGTCGCGGAGGAAGCGCACCAGCGACGTATCCCGATCGAGAAAGGGATCGCGTCGCTCCGGATGGCCGCAGGCGAAATCGATGGGCTCAAGACGCTGACGCTGACCCATTCGGCCGGTATGAAATCCTTGCTTGCCGCGTTGAAGCAAACCGCGCCGACCGACTACTGCCAGTTCTCGGCGGAAAGCAAGGATGCGCTCGGCGCCCTCATCAATCACGTGCGCACGCTGTCCGCGCTGTTGAACAAGACCATCCTGGCCAAGGCAGCCTGAGTCCGAATATGACAACTCAATCGTCAACGGACCTCGGCGGCAGCGATGCTGTGCCCGGGGCCGCTTCTTACCCTCGCACGTCGAGCCTGGCCGACCAGGCCGCGGGTGTCGTGGTTGACGCGATCACCAGTGCGCGCGTAGCGGCCGAAGCGGCATTGCAGTCGGCGCAGGATCGGGCGTTCGACAGCGCGATGGACGCAATGAACACGTTGCGCGAATTCATCGGTGAACCCGGGAAGATTCTCGGCCGGATGGACACGAAGCATGGCGAGATCGCAGAGCAGGTCGAAGTCGCGGTACGCCGCGCTCGCGATTTCCTCGCGCAGGTCGCACCCGGCGCGACCTTCGAGGGTGTCGGGCGAACGGCGCCGATGGACTATCGAATCGACGGCATCGACTTTCAGTCGAAGTTCATCAACGGTTCGAGCAAGGGGCTGACACACGTGCTCGAGCATATGGGCAAGTACAAGGATTTCGCGACCGACGGCGTCTATCACATTCCGAAGGACCAGCACGCGCAGATTCTCGAGGTGCTGAAGGGCAATACCGGCGAACTGAGCGACAAGACGATCCGTGCGATTCAGGAGAAAGTCGCGCAAATCGAACTGGCGAGCGGCAAGCCGTTTTCGGCGGTCGTGCAGCCGTCGGTATCGACCTACAGTGAAGTGCAGCTCGGCAAGGTCGACGAAACGGTCAACGGCCATGAACAGGATCTCAAGCAGCAGAACGAGACGCTCAAGGACCAGATCCGCTTTGAACACGAGCCTTCCGTCGTCGAAGGGTTGAAGGCAGCAGGCGGCGCGGCGGCGGTAGGCGCGGCGGTCAGCCTGACTACGAAGCTGTGGCAGAAGTATCGGGACGGGAAGAACGTCTTCGCCGGCGACTTCAACGCCGATGACTGGGCGGAGGTCGGCCTGTCCACCGCAAAGGGGGCGGCCGGTGGCGCCATCGCCGGCGGGGCCATCTACGCGCTGACGAACTGCGCCGAGATGTCCGCGCCTTTCGCGGGAGCTTTCGTCAGCGCAGCCAAAGGGATGGCGGTGCTCGTAGCCGACTATCGGTCGGGGAAGATTTCGGTCGATGCGCTCATCGACAATGGGATGTTCGTTTGCAGCGACGCGGCGATCGTGGGGCTGTGCACGGCGGCTGGTCAGGCATTGATTCCGGTGCCGGTGCTGGGTGCCGTCCTGGGTTCCATCGCGGGCAAGTTCCTGTCGACCTTCATCGGGAAGAAGGCGCGTGAAGTGACCGACAGGCTCGCCGAGCGTACGAAACGCATCGTGGCCGCGCTCGATGCCGAAGTCCGTAAGGTCCTTGCGTTCCTCGGAGCGGAATTCGACCGGCTGGGCGAACTCACCACGGCGGCGTTCGACCTCAAGGCCAACGTGCATCTGCTCGAGTCGAGCCTGACGCTTGCCCGTGCACACGGCGTGAGCGAATCGCTGCTGATCAAGGGTGACGCCGACCTGGACGCTTTCATGACGGGGCGGTAAGCCGCGTCGACAACCACTGAGGAACGCTCGACATGACGATTTTCTGGATGGCGCTGACGACGGCGCTCAATGGATGCCTCGAGATTCTGGGGACCCTCCTCGGCACGGCGCTGGCGGCTACCTTCATCTGCTTTCTGATCGCCACGCTGATTGCGATGGTGATCGAGATGTACAAGGACGAGCCCGCGGCCGCGTAATGCCCCGTGCGCACATGACGCGCATTGGAGCAGCGATTGAACGATCCGGACTCGGGCTGCGGCCCGTGTTCGGTCGACGAATGGATCTGTCGTCGCCGGCGACACAAGAAAACGAAAAGAACATGACCTACGAATTTGATGAGAAATGGTGGAGCCTGAGCGCGCTGCTGCAAGTTGCAGACGACGGCGATCTCGCCATCCTGGCCGAGCACCTGACCGACAAGGGGAAGGGCCGCAGTGCGCTGTCGGGCACGCGGCTCGCACAATTGACGGCCTGCTGCGAATCGGGCGTGTTCGGGCACGTTGACCGCAACGACATCGCAAGCGAAATCCGGCTGTTCGGCGGTAACAGCATCGCCAATGCCATGCGCGGCGGCGAAGGCGTGTCCTACCAGGAACTCGTCATCGACGTGGCGAAGCATCTGAAGATCGATGTGGAAAGCTGGGAGTCGGCGCTTTCCGTCGAGACGCAGATGCTTCGCAAGCTGTTTCTGAATGCGCTGGAAGCGATGACCGGCGACATGCGCCGAACCATCCTGTCGGATGTCGGCCTCGGCGCGCTGGTCGATTTCGGGCGCGCGGAGATTGCCGCCGCGTTGCGCGAAGCGCCCGCTCATAGCGACATCCGAGTGAAGGTGGCGGCGTTCGTCGCCGAGTCGACGGCTGCGAGCGTTCTCGGCCGGGGGCTTGCCATCGCGGGCAAGGCCGGCGCGGCGTCGACCATGCTTGCATCCGGCGCCGTGGCCGCTGCCGCGAGTGTCGTCGCCCCGCTCGGGCTGGTGTTCGGTGCGGTGGCGCTGGCCGGGCCCGCCTATCGCGTCTCCGTCCCATGTGTCATCCAAGTAGCCTACATCCGGGAGAAGGCGTACCACAAGGTGCAGAATGGCGGCGCGCTCGACGTTGTGGGCCCGGCGGCTTCGTCGGAAAAGATGCCGTCGATGCCGCCGGTGCCGGATATCGGTACGTACGCGATCCCCTTGCTTCCCAAGATCAAGCGCATCAAAACATACTGACGGCGAATTCGGCCGGTCGTGCCGACGCGTGTTCGACGGAGGAGAGGGCGGCTTTTGCCGGCCCTCGGTTGACGGTCGATCCTTCTGTCGGTGTCACGACGCCATCGTTGGACACGCTTGCGTGGTTCGGGCTGCGCCGTATCGTGCGGCAAGCCGTTCGTACTCGCGTGCGAATTCGTCGCGCAGGGACGCCGGCGCGAGGATTTCCGCATTCGCCCCGAAGGAGCGGAGCCACCAGCGCAGCTTCAGGCTCGGAATGACGGTGCCGCTCACTTTCAGTCTTCCATCGGGCAGGGTTTCCAGCTTCTGGTCCCTGGCCATCGGCGTTTCCTTGAGATGGTTGCCCGCGCTGCCGTCGAACGCGATGCTCAGGTGAATGGCCGGCTCGGTCAGGAAATTGAAAGCCTGCTCTCCATCGATATAGGTGCGCAGATGAAAATCGCCAGGATAGTCGAACGTCTTGCCGGATTCGCTCGCCGACACGATCCGGTCCAGCCGGAACAGACTGCGAAGCCACTGGATTCTCGGCTTGTCCTTGCGTGGCTCGAATGACGGATCCTGCGCCACCATGTACATCACGCCGGCCGACTCCACCAGGGCGAGCGGCCACAGGATCTTCGGCTGCAGGTCATCCGTGTCGGGCTTGCCGGCCGGGCGATACTTGACGAGCACTTCGCGCTCGAAGAACGTTGCGGTCGCAATGACCTGGAAGATCTCTTCAGTCAGGTTGGGGCGGATGAGGGTGAAGTTGCCGTCGACCGAATCGACCTTGTCGGGCCACGCCTGGTAGATCCGGCTGTCGGCCTTCTCCTGCGACAGCCGTACGTCGGCCGCGGCGAAGAGCGGTTCGAGGTCCTTGGTCACTGCGGCCGGAAGCTTGGTTCCCGCGAAGCGCTTGAGGATGTGGAACGCAACGGCCTCGGCTGCGCCCATGAGACTCGGGCTGTCGCGCGTGCCTTGCAGCCACGGCTTGCGTTGCCAGAGCAATTCGCGTCCGCGAGAAGTCGAGATGACGACCTTGTCCTTCTCCAGCTTCATCAGCTCCCGCAAGACCTTCTTCGGGTATTTCGTGCGATGTCCTCGCTCTTCGAGCTGTTGCCGGACTTCAGACGTGGAAATCCAGTCCGTCGCATCGCGGTGGGTCGGCAGGATGCGCAGAATTGCTTCGTCTAATGATGTTGTCACTGATCCCTCGATCACGCTATTGGTCGATTTCTCCGCGCACTGTCGATGCGATTGCGCGCGATGACGTCGATGCTAAAGAAGAACCGGATTCTACGTGCGATCGGGACACAAATTGTTCCGATGCACATCGATACTGTTCGGCAGTTTGGTGTCGGGATTGCGATCGGGCGATGCATTGCGGGGAAGGTTGAAAGGACCGCAAGCGTTTGCGGCTCCAGTGTGACGCAAAAATTTCGGGAATTTGCGAGCCGCTCACTAAAGTTGCGGTGCTGATTGTCGATAGTTATTTATGTGTTGAAGCATCGTGTCTGATCACTCGATTCAAGGAGAGTCAAATGAAGAACTACACCGTATCCTACGAATTGCGCAAAGGTTCGAGCGCCAGCCGATATACCGTCACGGTCAAGGCTGAATCGGATTTCATGGCCATGAAGCAAGCCGAAGGCAAGGCGCGCAGCCAGCACTCGAGCAAGTTCTCCAGCGGTTATGAATTCAATTTGATCGAAATCCGGTAACGGGAGAGGCGACATGGGTAAGTACTTTGGCCTGGGCGACGACTGGAAGGAACTGACAGGCAGCTACCGGAGCGGCGGGGATCGTGCTACTGCCGGTTTGAAGCTGCTCGGGAAAGGGCTGTTCAACGTCGGGAAATTCGCGGTGACCGAGGTTATGCCGGGAATGGTTTCCCAGGCAGGGAAGCGGGCGGAAGAGCATCTCGAAAAGAATCGGGAAAACATGTCGTCTGAGCAGATCGCGCGCGCTGAGGAGCTTTCCGAGAATGGCCGGCAGGTACGTGAGCGCCACGAAAAGATTCGCGATATCGACTGGAAAATTTCCGATCTGGAATTGAAGCTCAAGGAACTTCCCGAAGACGATTGCAGGCGTGAAGAACTCGAGAACCAGATCGAAAGCTTGCGCAGTTCCCGCCCATCCAGTGCGTTTCATGATTAACGGGATGCAGTCGCTTCGATAACGCGAAGTCGGGCTTGCGGTCGAGAGTGAAGGGCGCTTGTGCGCTCTTTGTCTTTTCTGCGCTGCCGCATTGCTCGACGGCACTTTGCATCGGCTCGCCACTTCTCTACGACGATGGTTTCAATATGGCTCCGGTGTTCACGTGCAGGGGTATTGGAATGACACATATGCTATTTTTACGGGGGGATACGTGAATCTGGAAGAATTGAATCGACTCGAATCTCAATGGAAGGGGCCTGAAGCGAAGAAGGGCTTCGATGACATCGCGCGGAGCGAAGCGATCATCGACTGGCAGCCCATCGAAGGGTGGACGCCGTATCGAGACAAGTGGACTGCAGCCGTCGATGGCCCGGAATTGATTCAAGAGGAAGCGCAACCGGAACTCTCCGCCGCATACATCGACGCCGTCAGAAAATTGTGGCTCGGCACCGATGTTGACGAGCCTGCCAACAGTGGCCCCGGCCACTGCGGAAGCGCGGGCCATTTCCACTGCTACAAAACCACTACCCGGGGGAAGGGCGCGCGCGTCTGGGAGCCGTGGCGTCGTCAGAGCAGCGGCGCGGTCACATGGTGGTGTTCGAGTTTGCAGGAGGCCGGACATCGCTACTCGTGGCCGGACCATCCCGCCGGGACGTTCGAACAGTTGAGCGCCGCGCTTCAATGCGCGATGCGCGCTGGAAACGAAGCGACAACGAATGTGGTGTGCCGGAAGATTCTGGATTGGGGAGGCGTTCGCGGCCGTCCGCACGCTGCTCGCGTCGACTGGCTCGACGAACAAGCGCAACGGGGAAACCTGATATCGAGCATTCGCACCGCGACGCGCGCGTTACGTGCAGCATCGACGTCCAGCCTCGATCCGGTGTTTTCGGAGGGGAGCATCCCGATGACGTCCGGGACGACGAAAATCTTCGCGGCCGCGGCAATGGATTTTTCTGCCGGCTGGTTTGCGCCTACGCAAGATGTGCTCATTTTCGACGGTCGTGTCACGGGGGCGCTTGGCCTCGTCGCGCGCCGCGTTTCGCACGCAGTGCCAGAAGCGTTCCGTTTCCCGTCAAGCCGCGAATCGAAGCGCCGCCGCGATGCGTCATGCACGCATCTCACGTTGCCGAACTTGCACGGCCTGAGCAACGTCGAGCGGGCGAGATTTGCCCGCCTGGGCGCTTACTGCATCGACCGGATCGTCGGCAAGTCCGAATTCCTGCTGGCGGAGAAAGCGCTGTTCATGATTGGCTACGATGTCCGGTGGCGATGCGATAGCCAAAGCCGGGCCTGTCCGTAAGGACTCGATGGAGATTTCACTCGTCTCACCGCGCACGTTGGCGTGAGGTGAGAATGTTTAAGGGTGCCACCTAACCATTTCCTTCACGCAGCGTCTGCTGTGCGCCCACAATTTGAACGTCTACGGGCTCCACCGGTGCGCGGGCTGGATCGGTGAAGCCGTCCGGCCAAAATGTCGATCTCCGGGCATGCCTTGCCTGATATCGCTTTTTCGGTATAATGAATCCACGTTCGGAATGTCGAACGTAAGGAATCAAGCATCCAGAGTCGGATTCTCCGACGCCAACCTGCCCTCCCGGGCAAGGTGGACGCCTCCAAGGCGATGCGGCCGATTTACGGCAACGAAACGGGAGCAGCATGGCTGGCACCGGTTCGATAACCACTCATCCGGAGCAACCATGCGTCAAGCTACCTCTGCCTCCTGTCCGACAGTCCGTGAAGACTGGTCACACTTCCTTCCCGGTTTCACGCTGACGCATACGGTTCATCTCGTGTCGAGACGGAATCCGGGCATCGTCTCGACCGCGGCTGCCGTGCTCGAAGGGGAAACCGCCACGGTCGACCGTTGGGCCATCACCCGCTGCGGTGACGTTCTCGAGCAAAAGATCGTTCTCGGGGCAATGACGGAAGGGCAAGCGGTTCGACTGCGCGAACGACTGGCCGCGCTCGAGGGCGTACTGCGCACGAGGGTGGAGCATCACTTCGTGCGGGCCGGGTCGGCCGCCTCCTGAAATTCACCCGGGAGCGGCCATCAGACGATGGATGCTCGTCGTCGCCGTCTCGGCCGAAGCGGGCAGGCAACGATCCCCTCGGTTGTCAAAGATAGGTCCAGATCAAACCGGCAGCGTCAGATCGGCCGACTCCGTTCGGCCATTTCAAGCCGTGCGCTCGTACCCCAATGCCGCCGGCTGAATCGCGCCCGGCGTTCCTCCGCATGCACGCAACCAGAAAAACTTGACAATGCGAGCACATGCTCCTATCTTTGCCTTAAGGGAGCATATGCTCTCACTTTCAACCGGAGCGAAGCGATGAACGAAGCCGACATTCTTGTGAGTGGTGCCACCGGACGGACCGGAGGTTTTGCCATTGACGAACTGCTGAAGATGGGCAAACGCGTGCGGGCCTACGTGCGCACGGATGACGACCGGGCGGCCGCGCTGAGGCAGCGCGGTGTCGATATCGCGGTGGGGGACTTCACCGACATCGACGCCATCCGGGCAGCGATGGAAGGCATCCGGTCAGCCTATTTCCTTTATCCGATCGCGCCGGGAATCATCGGGGCAGCGGCCTATTTCGCGCAGGCGGCAAAGGAAGCGGGCGTCTCGGCGATCGTCAACATGTCGCAGATTTCCGCACGCCGGGAATCGGCGAGCCACGCAGCACAGGATCACTGGGTGTCCGAACGGGTCTTTGATTGGTCGGGTGTCGCGACGACGCATTTGCGCCCCACCTTCTTTGCCGATTGGCTCGTCTATCCGCATTTTGCAAAGGAAATCCGGGCCACGGGGAAGATCGAATTTCCGTTTGGCAACGGCCGTCACGCGCCGATCGCCTCCGACGATCAGGGGCGCGTCATCGCGCATCTCCTCGCCAATCCCGCAGGCCACGAGGGCAAGATCTACACGCTCCATGGCCCCGTCGAGATGAACCATGTCGAGATCGCAGCCGCGATGAGCGAGGTTCTTGGCACCCGGATCGAATACGCGCCGACTTCCATCGAAGAATTCCGAATCAAGATGGAAACCGTTTACAAGTTTCCGCCGTTCCTCACGCAGCATCTGGTCGAAGTCGCGCAGAACTACCGCGACGGCATTTTCTCGGGCACCAACGATGTCGTCGAGACAATCACCGGCACGCCGCCGCTGTCCGTCCAGGCGTTCGTCGCCAGGAATCGGTCCGCATTCGCGTGAACCCATCCTTGAAACGAAGCGAGGTTTGAACATGTCACTCACTCAAGACGAGCGTCACCCGTTTCTCGACGATCTGACGGCTGACGCGGAACTGATCAGCTCGGTGTTGCGCGGTCCCGTCACCGGACGCGACGACATCCGGCTCGCCGTCGACACCGTCGGAACCTTCTACGCGTCCCAGACGCCCACGTTTCTTCAAACCGTCGGCTCGCGGCTTTTTCTGGAATACGAGGCTGTCCTGACGAGCGGCGAGAAGTTGAGCGCGGTCGTTGTCGTCGATCGCAACGCCGACGGATCGGTGCCGCGCGTCAGCGTGCGGATGAGCCCGCTTGGCGCCGTACTGACGCTCGCCACCCATCTGCGGGGCGCGCTCTCGAAGCAGTTGCCGGAAAACCTCTTTCTTTGAACCGGGCACGCGCAGGCCGGCGGCGGGAGTCGACCCGCAACCGGCAAGCGGCTTTTGAAACAGGAGCATGTGATGGATATCAAGAACGCCACCGTTTTCATCACCGGTGCCAATCGCGGCCTGGGTCTGGCTTTTGCGCGAGAGGCACGTCGTCGCGGAGCGGCGAAAGTCTATGCGGGCATGCGCAACACGAGCGGTTTCGACGAGCCGGGCGTGGTGCCGGTCAGGATCGACGTCACGGATCCGGCATCGATCGCCGAGGCCGCGAAACTGGCGGCCGATACGACGCTGCTGGTCAACAACGCGGGGATTGCCGCGCTGATCGACGGGCCTCTGGCGGCCGACATGGAAGCGCAATCCGCCCGCATGTTCGATACGAACTACTACGGCGTGGTGCGCGTCACACAGGCCTTCGAGCCGATCCTGGCGGCCCGGCCGCATGCCGCCATCATCAACGTGCTGTCCGACATCGTGTGGCTTCCGCGGCCCTATCTGGCGCCGTATGCTGCGTCGAAGGCCGCCGCGTGGAGTTACACGAACCAGCTTCGCCTGTCTCTGCACGAGCGCGGCATCCAGGTGCTCGGCCTGCACGTCGGGTTCGTGGATACCGACCTGACCCACGGCATCGACGTGCCCAAAGCCAGCCCGGAGGACGTCGTGCGACAGACTTACGACGCGCTCGCCCTCGGCAAGAGCGAGGTGATGGCCGACAAGGGCACCGCGTTGCTGAAGAGTACGCTCGCGGCCGAGATACCCGGCTACATCACGCCGCCGGCAGGGCTTTGAACGCCGCAGATGACACGGGGCGGGCGCGGCAGCGAGACATGCGGTGCGCGGATCGCCGTACGCCACCGCTGCCGGCTTTCATCGAAAGATACCGCTGCACCTTCGCGTGACGTACGCTTGGCGTTTGCGCGATCAACCGAAACCAGGAGTAGAACAGATGTTGCCGGTCAACCAGCCGCTTGGAATCGATCAATGCAACTGCTTCGCCGTACGCAAAGCGAGCAGGCAGATCTCCAGGCTCTACGATAGCCATCTCGAGCCCGCGGGCCTGCGCATCACGCAATTCCTCACGCTGGCCGCCCTGAGCGAGGTGGGAAGTACCCCGGTCAACGCCCTTGCCGAACGGCTCGATATCGAGCGAACGGCGATGGGGAAAATGGTTGGCTTTCTGGAGCGCGACGGCTTCGTCACGATCAAGCCGTCACCCACGGACGGCCGAAGCCGCCTGATCGAGCTCACCGAGGAAGGGCGGCGCCTGCACGACAGGGCGGCCCCGCTCTGGCAGGAGGCGCAACGGGAGTTCGAGCAACTGAACGGGGCAGACAACGTGACGGCGTTGCGGGAGGGGCTGAGAGGCGTGGTCGTGGGTGACGTGTCGCTTGGGTCGTCAGAAGGCTGAGCCTGCGGATGCATTGCGACGGCAACAGGATTCGTGACACCAGCCGTCATTCGCGGAAGGGTCATGAAACCGCCTGTTGCCGTCGGGGGCGGGCGGCTCATGACTGGAAGACGGCGATGAACCCGTTCGCGATCCTCTACGAGGATCGATTCGTTCGACCATCCGTGTGAATCTCACCCGCCTTGGACACGGAAACTCTGACACCCCCGGTCCGCTCGGCACCGGACTCTCTCGCCGCTGCTCGCTTGCCACGGATTGTTGTAGTCTGGGCAATACGATAGTGTGGTGCATCGGCCTGCCGCCGAACTGACAATGAACCTACGATGTGTCGCGCAGGTGATCGGTGAACCCGAACGGTCGGACCGTTACCGATCGTTTGATCCTGCCGATCTCATCGTCAACCGATCCGCCAGAAAATCAGGAGTGTGTCGTGTTTCACCGGAGATCCATGCTGGGCTGTCGGAATGTTGCGTGCGCCGTCGCGGCGGCGATCATGCTGGCCCCGGTCGCGACGCGTGCAGCGGCCGACAATATCAACGAAACGGCGAGCGTCGCGCCTGCCGTTTCGGCCAACGCGTCACCCACGCGGCCGATCGTCGGCGACGATCCGGTTGCGATTCGGGAAGCACTGGAGAAGCTGCACGTCAAAGGCGCGTCCCCGTCCCTGAGCGAGCGCGTCCGCGGCCTGATCCCCGGCGTGGCCGACAAGCATGGCAAGGACACCGACCTGGCCGCGGTCAACATGGATCGTGAGGTCACTTTCCTGGTGCCGGTGTCGTACGGGCTGCGATATCAGTCGCAGAAGCATCTGTTGAAGGTGAACGTCGACCTGGTCGACGCCGACGGCGAAGGCCGGACAGGCATCCTGCTCAGAAAGGTCATTACCGGGCCGCGAGGGCGAGGGCTCGTGATCGCACCCGAGGCGAAGGCAAAAGGCTATATCCAGCAGATCGACATCATCGAGCTCGATCCCGGAAAAGGCGGGAAGTCCACCGTGCGCGGCAGTGTGAGGCTGTCACCCGCTGCGTACGCGCAAGCGCAGGGCGGGTTCGCGTTCGCACTTTCCGGGCGCCTGGTCCGGCCGTACCTGACCGAACACGTCGAGCACGCCGAGCCGAACAACGACGAGCCGACTGATATCACGACGAGAACTTCGAGGCTGCACCTGGATGTCGAGTCCATTTCGCTCGTGAGCCGGGCGAGTGGTGCGGTGTTGTTGAAGAAGCTGAGTTTCTCGAAGTAGTGGGTTGCTTGCGCGAGTCTTTGGGCGGGAAAGGGGCGCCGGCCATTGGGTGGCTCGCCGGCGGCGAGCCGGTCGATCTCGCGGAATTGGCTCGTGCCCGGTCGGGGATCTCGATCGGGCTCGCTTGACGTGTGATATTCGTACGCTGACGCGGAGGACTCGGGCGGAGCATCGTCGCGGGTGATGCCGCGGCACACGGCGGCGCCGCCACGTCAGGCCGGATCGTGCTGCTGCGGAATCAGGGCGACGTCAGCCCTGCCGTTGCTCGGCTGCGATGCGGGCAAGTCATTTCGGAACACTTCTCGCGCTGCGCGACGTTAGCGACGCCAAGCAGGGTACGCGTATCAGCTGCTCGGCACTCTTCCGCAGGTGATACGTGCGATTGCCTCGGCGCCGGTTTTTGCGCACCGGACCTACCAGCGAACAGGAAGATACTCGTCGCATTGCTGGCCTGGTCGCGGAGGAAATTCTGCGCACTGACACAGAGGGTGCCGGCGCAATTGCCGACGCCGTGCATCTCGCGGTCGCCAGTTTGGATCGGTGTCGGGGCCGCTCTCGGCGCGTCGCGGACAGTACCCGGCGTGGCAGGCGCACCCACCTATCGCGAACGGAGTTCAAGGCCTTCAATTAAAACGGTTCGTGCTGTCCGCACATCTCTCGTTTCCGCGCCCTGGCTTACTCGTGAGAGGGTCGCCGAAAGAATATCCTCGGCCTCCTGCCGCTCGCCCTTCTGGAACAGAAATCGGGACAAGCTGGTGGCGGCGCGTAACTCGAATGAAAAAGTGCCGTGCTGCGTCGAAAGCGAAATCGCGTCTCGAAACAATGTCTCAGCCTTTTCCAAGGGCTTGCTACTATGTTCAAGATACTGCTCACCTAGCACACGCCAAATCTCTGGCGTAGCCCACCCGGCTCTGCCGGACGTCGCCCGCTCAATAGCCAGTGGAGTAAGAAGTTGTCGGTTCACGGTGGCGAGTGTTTCATGTGCAGTCGGAGCCCAATGGTCAAATGCGCGCCACCATGCTTTGCCTTGCGGCCGCGTTGATTGTTGTCGTCCGAATCCATAGCATTGTGCTTGGTCTCGCCAATTGACGAGCAGATACTCGCTAGAGAGCCCCTCAAGCAGCGACAGATATTTTTCCAACTCTGCGTAGTCACCGCGCCAGCAGGCAACCGGACATGCTCCTGATGCGAGAGCGCAACAAACCGATAGGTCATGGTCCAGACTTAGTGCTTCCTCCACGCTTTCTGCCGCAATGGTGACGGCGTCGTCGACAAGCCCAACAAGCCAGAGTATTCGCGACCGAAGAGAAGTAAGCGCTGTGCGTGCATCATAACGAGTCGGGTCTTGCACTTTCCGCTTGGCTGTTCTCGGTCCATAGATTGAAAGTGCGACGTCCGCATGATGCAGCGCACCTTCAACCTTGCCCAACTGCGTATCCACCAGGGCTTGCATTCGGTGGTACATCGGTATGTCACTAGTCCGTGTGCGAGACAGCTCGCAAAGATGCCCGCAAAATCGGTTCGCTTCCTCGTATTCACCGGCCATTGTCGTCATCACGATAGTCCCATAGAGCACCTGAACCTGGCGGACTTCATGACGATGATGTACAGCCAGCGCCAACGCCTCGCGGAATGCGTGGGTTGAGACTCCCTGCTTGAGGGACTGCGTCAGGAAATCCGCCTGCGCGAGCGCGAGCAGGAGTCGAAATTCGGACTCGGCATCGGCTGCGCTGCCCCTCTGAATGAACTGCAGTGCATTCAATACACGTTGACGGTATTCGTCACAAAGGTACAGCTGATAGAAGAGTGAACCACTCGACCAGGTTAGGGCCACGCCGAGTGTTCTGTCTGTTGTGCTAGCGAGTGACCAGTCGAGTGCGGCGCGTACATCGTTCAGGATGCGAGGGGCGCCGGCCAGTTCATCTACTGCCGGCGTTGCCGAGGACCAGACGGCAGGTTCGGTGAAGAGCGAAAGAAAGTACTTGGCGTGCTGCCTCGCCGCGGCTTCGTACTCACCGCATTCTTTGAGCTTCTCGATGCCGTATGCTTTCGTGCTGTCGAGTAGTCGGAAAGTTGGAGGATGGCTGCCCGGAATTGACGTGAATAGTGACTTGTCGACGAGATTCGCTATCGATGACACGATTGCAGACGAGAGCGGTAAGCTGTCGTTCAAGAGGGCACCAATCTGTGCGAACGAGAAGCTTCCCTTGAAGATTGCCGCGTGTCGCAATATCCGGCGCTCTTGTTCGGTCAGCGTATCGTAACTCCAATCGATAGTTGACCGTAGCGTTCGATGGCGAGGCAGCGCAGTTCTATGGCCACGCGTGAGCACGTCAAGCCGCTTGTCCAGCACGCTGAATAAGCCTTCGGCGCCAAATACGTGAACCTGCGCGGCTGCCAGCTCGATAGCAAGGGGTAGACCGTCGAGCGAGGCGCAGATATTGCAGATGGTCTCGATATTGTCCGTGATGACCATGAATTCGTTCGACTGGAACGAGGTGGACCGCTCGCAGAACAATCTCACTCCCGAGTAGGATAGTGCGTCCTCCGTGGAGATTCCCTTCGCGTGCTCGGGAACGTCGAGAGGTTTGATTCGGTAGACATATTCGTTTGGAACTCGCAGGGGTTCGCGGCTTGTTGCGAGAATTGTGACGTGCTCGCATGATTGTGAAATCGCGAGTGCCAATTGAGCAACTGCATCGATGACATGTTCACAGCAGTCAAGCAGCAATAGTCGTTCTGATTGCGCAAGATGATCTGTTATCGAATCGATAGGCGAACGGTTGTCGGCCAATAGTTCAAGTGCCGATGCGACTGTGCTCGCGACATGGTCGCCATGACTGACCGATGACAGTTCGACTATGCTGGTCGCAATGTTGTTCGCTTCGCTGAATGCTCGCACGGCCACTAGCGCAGCAGCCGACTTCCCGATACCACCCGGGCCGACAATGGAAACCAAGCCTCTTGTCGATAATAAACGGCAGATGTCCTCGATCGCAGTGCGCCGGCCAATGAGATTGCTGATGTCATTGCTTGCATCGTCGAGGGTTTCTGCCGCTGCAGTGTTGCGCAAGGCGGTGTAGGTCACGGGTCCGACAAAGCAGTAACCGCGCCCCGTGATGCTGCGAATGCCATGCGAGCTTGCCGAATCTTCCGCCAGAAGTTTTCGTAGAGCAGTTATCTGGACACGTAAATTCACGTCCCCTACCACCGAGCCAGGCCACACCTTCTCTTGAAATTCCTTTTGAGACACGACTTCGCCGGGACGTTGCACGAGCAGCGAAAGAATATCGAATGCGCGGTTGCCAATTTCCGCGACATCGTTCCCGCGTTCCAGGCGACGTTCGTCCGGGTAGAGGCGAAAACTGCCAAACGAGATGCATGTACGGGATGCCGGTGTCATATGAAGCTCATAGGAATTGAGTCGATTCGCCCAACCTGGCACGGGTCAAGCCGGCATACGCGTCGTTCTGACTGGCGTGGTTCCGGAGGCGCCTCGACAATCAGGAAGCTCGGCTGACACTGTCGCGTGGCACCAAAGTGTGTAATTCCCTATCAGGCAGGATGTTAATACTATCGGCTGTTCATTAGGCTCTTCTACAGAGTTCGCGATGCCACTCGGCACGTGGTGGCGACGGGCGACTTCGGAGATTGTCTGGGTAATGTAAGTTTCGACCTCGAAACCATGCTCGAGACAACCAACTTCAAACGTTTCGCCATTCGGCCTCTCCGCAATGTTCGAATACTGTGCATCCACGGTGGACAAGTTCGAGCGCTATTTCGGCGCACGTGGCCAGCTATTGCCGTGAGTGGCGAAGTTGTCACTCACATTGCTGCCGAACTCCGGGACTTGCCGAAGCAGCGGCGATAGTGCTTTGGGGAACCTATTGGTCAAATACGTTCAGACCGCGCTGCACGGCAGGTCTGTTCACGACTTGCCTGAACCAGGCGCGCAAGGCGGGAAGTTGTTCCCAATCGATTTGGTCTTCGTTGAATTTGGCAAAGGCGACCGCCGCGAGATCTGCCAATGTAAGAGTGTCGCCGGCGAGAAATGGCGTAGCAGTGAGGAAACTTTCACAGAGTGCGAATGCGTTGACACTGCGTTGCCGGTGCAGCTCGGCCATCTGCTCGAATTCTTGCTGCCCGGCAAACCAGCTCGCATGCCCTGGTGCCACAACATCGGTAACGATATAAAAAAACCGCTCCATGGCAATGGCGGACGCGCCGGATACGGTCTCAGGAAATAATTCCGGCCGCCCAAGACGTGCGGCATACAACATGATGGACGACGACTGCGAGATGACTAAAGCAGCATCATCATCGCCATGACCAACAAGCACGGGCACCTTGCCTGCGGGGTTTAATGAAAGAAAAGCCTTGCTTCGCTGTTCACCGCGCCGCAGATCGACACACCTTGCGGTGTACGGGATACCGGCTTCCTCCAGAGCGATTGCAGCTCTAACCGAGTTCCCTGTTGCCGCTCCGTACAGTACCAATGAAGCGCTCGAAATTGCGGTCATGTCAGACTCCTCAAGGGTGTACGTCGAACGCGGGTCGCGAACGGAAGCGTGGCTCGGCGTTTCCCGGTCTGAGCCGGAGGGACGCGACTTGACAGTCTAGTTTCCGCTACCGGACGAGAAAATTACAACGACGGCGGAAATGCGCGGCTTCAGGTGGGGTCCGAAAAAAAGCGAAGGCGGCTACAGGGCCCGGCCTTCGCATGGGTGACATCAACGGACGCCATGACGACGGAGCCGGCGTTAACCTTGGAACACCTTACGGTTTGCTTCCAGAAACGCCCGAATAGTCAGGGGTGCTCGGCCAGTGATTTCCGCAATAACATTGTCTGCACCCGCGAAAACTCCGTTCTGATAGTCGATTGCCACTTCCTCGAAGTGCTGAATCAGAAACTCCGGAAGATCGTATGTCTCGAGATGTTGCCGGTACTCCCGGAGAGTCGAGGGCGCGTAGACAATCTTGCGGTCAAGAACATCGCTCATCACCTCGGCAATCTGCGCATGACCAAGCTCGACGGGGCCGTATAACGGAAACGTATTCCCAACATGGCTCGCTGGATTCGAGAGCATTGCAGAGATGAACCTCGCCTGGTCCTCCGCTCCGATTGGGGCATGGCGACCGTTTCCGTACGGGAGGGTAATCTTGCCTTGAGCGACGATGGTATCGCGCACCCATGGGAACACGAACCATTCGGAGAAGAAGGTAGGGCGGATGTGTACGGTAGGCACCCCCGACCAATCAAGGACACGTTCCGCAATCCAGTGGTCTCGCGCAGCATGGCTTTTTGAGTCCTCGCGCGCGGAAATCTGCGACATGTTTACCACTACATCGAGCTTGGCGCGCCGCGCAGCATCCGCAAAATAAGCCGTGGCCTGAATAAACCCTGGACGCACCGGGTAACACAGGTAAGCGCCCGTCATGCCGTCAGTTGCGCGAATAGAATCGTCATGATTGAGCAGGTCACCGACGAGCACCTCAGCTCCCAGTTGCCGGAGCGCATCGGCACGCGCGTCTTCAGTATGTACGAGCGCTCGCACTGCATGACCGGCGTCGAGAAGTTGCTGCACGGTATAAACGCCCGTTTTGCCAGTCGCGGCAGTGACGAGGTATCGCTTCTGTTCTTCCATCGTAGTTCTCCAATAGCGAGAGAGTTCATAAGACGATTGCATTTCGAGCCGTGAAGCTACAATCGAACCCCATTAATTGTGTATATGCACACATTTGGGATGCCGTTGACATCCTTTGGTACGTCCGGCGTCGTAGTGGGCTCGTCAGCTGTTTGAGTTGTGGGTTCATCACTACAATTAGATGATATTGACCATCTAAAAGATAGTCAAAGAATTTTTCACATCGCAGCTTTGAGGTAGGTGTCATCCCCGGAGTCGCGCGGATTGCATCGTCATGGTCGAGCAAGTCACCAACCTAACTTCAGCTCCATCCTTCCGCAGGGTTTCGGCTCGGTCGTCATCGCGTCGAACGACCGCACGAACTGCATGGTCGGCTCGCAGCAGGTTGTTGACGGTGAACACGCCGGTCTTTCCGGCCGGCAGTCACCGGGTACTTTCCTTTCTCCATGAGCGCATGCTCCCGTTGGCGAGGTACCGGTTATGGAGGAATGCTGAATACTTGTAGACAATCGGGCCGCTGTCCTCCAGCAGTCTGCTCCATGGGATTGAAACAGGACCAAGCTGGAGGTGCCATTGTCGTCACAGTTCGATCAAATGGCGCTTTACTGTTTTCAGGAGAGCGTCGGATGTCTTCGGGTCGGAGACAATTCGCGATAGCGTTATCGCTCCGACCATTGCGGACAGGGCGAACATCGCATTGGGATGGGACATATCATCCCCGGCTTCGCCGCTTCCGATGTGCTCCGCCAGAGCTTCGACCATCTTGCTTAACCCCAATGTTGCGGCCTCGCGTGTCAGCTCGTCGGCACGAGCGAGTTCACTGCCCATGCCAGCAAACGGGCATCCGTCAGCGGCATTGTCGCGGTGGGTCCTGGACACATAGCTGTTCACCATGGACGCAAACCCCGCCTTGCCACCGGTTTTGCGTGCCGACTCACTGAGCGAGTCGACAACCGACGAGAGCGCCAGCTCAAACGCTTCCGCCAACAACTGGTTTTTCGATTCGAAGTGACGGTAGAACCCGCCATGTGTCAGCCCCGCCTCGGACATGACATCGTTAAGTCCGGTGCCTTGTATCCCTTTGCTCCGGAACTGTTGAGCCGCAATTTCGACTATCCGCTGGCGAGTTTCGGCCGTCTCGGCTCTTGACTTCCGCATCGTCTACCTCGATTCGCAGTATCATGAATATAGATGATGATATGCATCTAAGTGGATGTCAATGGCAGGAGTTAGCCCGGCTCTGAGGCCGACGTTCAGCTTTCGATTTCGCTGCTCCAGCGAATCTCGACTACACATGCACGCTGGTTACTGCAGATATCGAACCAAACCCTGAAAACGACTGAGCAGAACTGAAATCGTGGAAAGAGGGGGCCGAGACTGGGTCGGGCGGGCCTAACATACAGGGCAGCAATGCTGCGCCTTGATTGTCGCGGGTGGTTTCAAGTCACCCATGGATGCATGTCGGGTATGGGAATCACTTCGACATGCAGACGATAACCCACGTCATGAAGCATGTGCTCGGATGGGCAACGAACTCAAGGGCGACTGCTTTCCTCGGGTTGAATTCTTGAAGGTGCGTTGGGCATGAGGCGAGACCATGCAGCACAAGCAGCCGCGCATGCGACGGAATTCATCGGCCCATGGCTCCATGGATATGCCCGTTGTATGGGTGAGTGTCGTGCAGCTCGGCCGATTGTTGCCGCTTTCGGACATGTGAGTTTGTTCCGGCAACATCGATTCATGTGTAATTGCACATTATATTTGTGCCGCATGGAATATGTAGTCGTGTGAAGTTCCAGTCATCCCGATATTGATAGGAGTACACCATGTCAGGCAACAACAGCGGTCGTCACCCGTTTCTTGATGACCTCACCGAAGACGCCGTCCTTTCGAGCACATTGCTGCGCCAGCCAGTATCTGGCCGTGAGCGTATCAAAAGTGTCATTGCAGCCGTTGGCGCGCTGTATCAGACCCAGACGCCGACGTTCCTGGGTGTCGTCGATAACCGTACCTTGCTGCAGTACGACGCGGTTCTGGTCGATGGAATTGCTATTCGCGGTGTCGCTGTCATCCAGCGCGATGAAGGTGGCGAGGTGCCGCGCGTCAGTGTGACGTTCGAGCCGCTCGATGCCGCCATGCACCTTTCTCGACGACTGGATCCGGTCCTGAGAGAAGAGATTGGTGATGGTTTTTTTCTGTCCTGAGCGAGTGACTTCGAGCATAACGGCTTGGTTGCCGGACATGAACTTGGTTTTTTATCAACAGGAGAGTCAGCGATGAGTATCAAAGGTGCAGTTGTGTTTGTGACCGGCGCAAGCCGTGGTCTTGGACTTGCATTCGTGCGAGAGGCAGTGGCTCGGGGCGCCGCGAAAGTATACGCAGGCGTGCGCAATCCGGATAGCTTCAGTGAGCCCGGTGTTACCCCGGTCAAGCTTGATGTAACGGATTCTCGTTCGGTTGCCGAGGCAGCCAAGATTGCGGCAGACACCACGGTGCTGGTCAACAACGCTGGAATTGCTGAAGTCACCAGCGCTCCATTTTCCGAAGATGTTGCAGAGCAGGCTCGTCGCTTCTTTGAGACAAACTACTACGGTGTGATGCGCGTGACTGCCGCGTTCCAGCCGTCGCTACCGAAAGATGGCACGGGAGCGATTATCAACGTGCTGTCAGATGCCACGTGGCGAGTCGTCCCGTTTCTCGCACCCTATGCGGCGTCGAAGGCTGCGGCTTGGAGCTATACGAACAATATCCGTGCGGTGGTGGCGGAAGAGCGTATTCAGGTGTTGGGGCTTCACGTTGGCGTGATGGATACCGATCTCACGAGAGGCTTCGATGTGCCGAAGAGCGCGCCAGCCGATGTGGCCCGTCAAACGTTCGATGCACTGGAAGCAGGCGAGAGTGAGATTCTGGCCGACGAGCAAACGCGTGCTTTGAAGCGGACACTGTCCTCGAAGCATTCGGCTTACATCGACCCGACGGTTGCTTAAGCTCCGCTGGCGTTCTGCTACCATGACGTGCCTGAATGTACGAGCACGTGATGAAGAAGCCGGGTGGAACGTCACCATCAGTGGACCTCGATAGTCCTGACGTCTGTTATGCATTGGCCGCCCGGCGGAGTGCTCGCTTTGTGACTCGCATTTATGAAAGTTGCCTTGAACCCGCTGGGATTACTTCGTCGGAGTTCTCGATTTTGTCGCTGCTCGAGTTCACGCCGGCCATCACTGTCGCGGAGCTGGCTCGAAAGATGGAGATGGAGCGCACGACACTCGTTCGTGCGCTGAAGCCCATGCGCGAGGCGGGCTATGTTTGCGAGGGAGAGGAGAAGCTTGGCCGTGCGGTGACGCTGGTGGTATCGAAAGCGGGCTTGAGAAAGCTTGCCCAGGCGAAGCCGTATTGGAAAGCCGCCCAAAAGGCCTTCGAGGAACGGGTCGGGAAAGCCGAAGCTGCTCTGTTCCGGGAAATGGCATTGGTGGCGGTTTCTCGTCGAGAGTGACTCGCCCCAGTCCGCGCCACTACTTCTCTGTCCCCGCCCTCGATGGGTGATGCCGTGCGTCAAAGAGGGCTTATATGGATATGTGTAAAGAGTCTTTCGGCTACAGCAGTGTTCGGTAGTCGGTGCTCCGCGCCGCTCAATCGTCTCTTATGGTCGGAGCTTCCCGGTCGCATCACCCGACGACAGCAATCGCGTTCAGGGCTTCGCGCATCATGAGTCTGTAAGGATTGCGCCAGATTGCGTTCTCCTGGGCGCTTTCGTGCTGCCGGTCTTCAGCTGTCAAAAGGCGCATTCTCGATGAGGTCGCAAACATTCGGACAATCGAAGCCGTGGATGTGCCGGCGCCCGATATCTGCAAGCCCGGTCCCAACTGCAGTATGAGGCTTCTTGCGGACAACTTCGGCGAGTGCTTGCATGAATGCGGATTTCATGCCCTCGCGGGGATATATCGAGAGAACGTCATCGACGAAGGCTGGTGTGAGCTCGTTAAAGTTCAAGCCAAGAACGTCGACATGAGCGCCGAGAAAGACGAGTGCAATTTCTGCCTGCTTCCGGTCGGCAATGCCGGCACTGGAGTGCAGGGCGATTCCATCCCAGACCAATCGAGTCTTCGTTTCGGCATAGCCGTTCGCGATGAGAAATCGAGTGGCAGCATCAGCACCGTCGACCTCGAAGCGCTGGTCAGCACTGAATTCTTCGGTCAACCCCAAGTCGTGCAACAAGGTTGCGAGATAGACGAGTTCGCGGTCGTACTTGAGTCCGCGCTTCGTACCGAGAAATTCTGCGAACCACCAAGTGCGATGGACGTGATTCAGGATCGGCCTTGAATGAACTCGCTCGACGAGAGAAGCCGCGCTGCGCGTCAATGCTGAGTCCGGCGCGACTATCCCTCCGATGGCGACAGGTGTGGTCAATTTATCCTCCATATGGTGCTGTGGTTCGGTTTCGGGAAGAAGCCCGGCGACGCGAGCGTATGTGCACGTGTGTAGAGGCTTGCTGGCAAAATTCCGCAAGCCCAAGCCCAAGCCCAAGCCCAAGCCCAAGCCCAAGCCCAAGCCCAAGCCCAAGCCCAAGCCCAAGCCCAAGCCCAAGCCCAAGCCCAAGCCCAAGCCCAAGCCCAAGCCCAAGCCCAAGCCCAAGCCCAAGCCCAAGCCCAAGCCCTGGCCGGCTTATCCGTAACCGTAAGAGATTTCCACTCAGATGTCCTGTTCCACATCTGCACGGAACCTGAAAATGTTCGAGCGGCCTGGTAGCATGCGTTCAGCGGTTCGACCGGAAGGTAAGAGCCCGGTGTTCTGATTGCAAACTGGCGTGGCGACACTGGCCATAGCCGCGGCAACTAGCGGCTAGCCGTCAGATTATGGGTGGCGGGTTCCCATCCACCGCCCAATGCCCGGTAGACGCCTACTGCGGCCCGCGCGGCGTCCGCGCGATTGGAGTCAAGCTCGTCTCTCGCGGAGAGCAACTGGCTGTCGGCGTCGAGAACGTCCGTCAACGTGATTGACCCTGCGCGATATGCCTGCTGAGACAAGTCGCGAGCTTTCGTCAGAGCCTCGATCTGGTCCTGGATTTCCGCCAGACGAATCTGAGTCTGAGAAAGGGTAACGAGCGCATTCTCGACGTCCTCGGCAGCATGCAGCACGGACTGGCGATAGATAGCCAGGGCCTCTGCGTTAGCCCCCTTGGCTTGCTTTACTTCCGCATCCACTTTGCCGAAGTCGAATAGCCGCCAACGTAACGCCCCCCCGCCCACTGCCTGGAAGGCAGAAGCGCTGAACATGCGGTTGGTGCCAACGCTATCAAGACCGAGTGCGCCAGATAGCGAGATTTTCGGATAGTAGTCTGATATCGCTGCGCCAATGTGTTCATTTGAAGCAGCGAGCCTACGCTCTGCCGCGATGACGTCTGGTCGACGACGAAGCATGTCCGTAGGTGAGTTGTCGCGTGGTATCGGCGGCACGGCGGGAACGTCGTGCGGTGTCCCAAGCTCACTCGCATAAGTTCCCGGCTGTACCCCCATCAGGACGTCGAGGCGATTCAACTGCTTCTCCAGTCCGATGCGCAACGGAGGAACGGTGGCGAGCGCCCGCTTGAGCAATGCATCTGCTTGTGCCACCTCTCTTCCGGTTGCAGAACCGGCGTTGTATCGGTCACGGACGAGTTGCAGCAACCGTCTGTCGGTCTCAATCTGGTCCTCCGCTACCCCGAGGCGGGCTTGATAACCGCGAATTTGCAGGTACGCGTCCGCGGCGTCCGCAGCTACGCTGATGCGTACGCCGGCCTGGTCGGCTTCTGCTGCCTGTGCTTCTTCGCGTGCTGCCGTGGCGTCGCGCCGCAACCCGCCAAACAGGTCGATTTCCCAACTGGCTGAAGGCCCCAACGTGTATTCGTGGCTCGTACGGGAGTAGCCTGGAAGGCTCGAGGCGAGCTTGCCTGTCGGACTCAATGTACTTTGGTGCTCTGCTGTTGCGGACCCGCCGAAATCAACCGTAGGCAGCAGGTCGGCGCCCGCGCCAGCCGCCGCCGCACGAGCTTGCTGTACCCTGGCGACGGATGCCACCAAATCAAGGTTCTGGGCGAGAGCGCGTTGCACAACCTGAACGAGCATGGGGTCATCGAAGGCGAGCCACCACTGGTCGAGCGACGGTCGTTGCCTGCTTTGAGAGTTCGGCGCTGCGGCGGTATTGTGAAAAGCCGTAAGTGCAGGCTCCGGTGCAACGTAATCAGGGCCCACTGCACAACCAGTTACCGCCAGCCCAAGCAACGCACTTGCGACATACGTTTTCGTCTTCAAGAAGGTCATGCGTTTCATTTTGCGCTCCCGCCGGAAAACACACGACTCAATGCCTTCTTTGCGTCAGGATTGTTGAAATTCCGGATGAATGTATAGATTGCCGGCGTGAAGAGGAGTCCGAAGACAGTCACGCCTATCATGCCAAACAGAACCGCCGTTCCCAGCGATTGGCGCATCTCCGCGCCGGCGCCGGTGGCGACAGCCAGCGGCGCTACTCCAAGAATGAACGCGAAAGATGTCATCAAGATTGGACGCAGGCGAGTCTTGGCGGCACTGACCGCAGCATCTTCAGTGTCGTCGCCGTGGTGCTCTCGTTGACGCGCAAACTCGACAATCAGAATGGCGTTCTTTACTGCGAGTCCTACGAGGACGACGAAGCCGATTTGAGCAAGGATGTCGATTGGCATGCCTCGTACATGCAGCCCCGTCGACGATGCCAACAGGCACATCGGAACAATGAGCACGATGGCAAGCGGCATCTTCCAGCTTTCGTACTGGGCGGCGAGCACGAGAAATACACAAAGTGCGGCCGCTGCGAATATCGCCAGCGTCGGGGTATGCGGCAGTTGCTGCTGGTGGGCGAGGTCGGTCCATTCAAACGCAACGCCCGGCGGAAGAACTTGCCGTGCGAGTTCCTCCATCCGCTTCAGAGCTACGCCGGAAGCCACACCCGGCGCTGCGATGCCTTGCACTTCCGCTGCTGGGTAGAGGTTGTAGCGGGGCACACGATATGGGGTCGTCTTTTCACGCAGCGTAGCGACAGTGCCAACCGGCACCATTTCTCCCGAGGCATTGCGAACCTTGAGGCGAAGAATATCTTCGGGCGATTGTCGGAATCGTGAGTCGCCTTGTGCGAAGACCTGAAAAGTCCGCCCGAGATAGTTGAAGTCGTTGACGTACTGCGAACCCATATAGAGTTGCAGCGTGGAGAAGACGTCTGTTGGCGTGAGGCCGACCTTTTCTGCTTTTACGCGGTCAATATCGGCGTAGAGCGAAGGAGCGCCCACGTTGAACAAGGTGAATGCACCCGCGAAGGCGGGGTCATTGTTGGCCGCTTTGACAAGCGCATTTGCTGCCTGCGCCAGGGCTTGCGGCCCTACACCGCCGCGGTCTTCCAGCATCAGCTTGAATCCACCGGGGCTTCCGAGCCCCTGCACCGGTGGTGGCTGGACGACGAGAACAAACGCGTCGTTGACGACCTTCAGACGCTCACGCAGCCGCCTGATCATCTCCGCCGCGTTGACGCCAGGAATGTGATGGCCATAGAGGGACGGCAATCCGAGGTACACGGTTCCGGTGTTGGGCGCGTTCGTTCCTGTCGTCACGTCGAATCCAGTGAGCGGCGATGTGTGCTCGATTCCGGGAGTCGAGAGGATGATGTCGTTGACCTCCTTCACGGCCTTGTCTGTTCGCTCCAGGCTGGAGCCCGGCGGCAACTGGACGAGCACCGCGAGGGTGCCTTGATCCTGTTCCGGGATAAAGCCCGTGCTCATTCTGGAGAACTGGAAGCCCGTCAGGGAAATCAGCACGGCATACACGATGAGCACTACTGATGTTGCGCGAACGAAGCGTGATGTCATCCTTCCGTAGTTTGACGACAGCCACTCGAATGCGGCATTGAACCTACCAAAGCCGCCTTGTACGAGGTAATTGAATCGTCCTCGCGGTCCGGTATGCGAGTGAGATCCGGCGTGCGGCTTGAGAAGGATGGCGCACAGTGCGGGACTCAACGTAAGCGACACGAAGCACGAGATGATTGTCGATGCGGCGATTGTCGTGGCGAACTGCTTGAAGAACAGGCCCGAGATTCCAGTGATGAAAGCCGCCGGTACGAATACGGCGCACAGGGTGAGCGCGATGGCAATCAAAGCTTCCGACACTTCGTCCATCGTCCGATGTGCTGCTTCACGCGGTGACATCCCCAGCCGCATGTTTCGCTCGACGTTTTCCACCACGACGATGGCATCATCGACCACGATGCCGACCGCAAGGACGAGACCGAACAGCGAAAGATTGTTGATCGATATACCGCATGCCGCAAGGATGGTGAACGTCCCCATCAGCGAGACAGGAATTGCAACCACCGGGATGATTGTTGCCCGCCAGCTTTGGAGAAATATGAACACGACGCCGACGACGAGGAGAATCGCGATGAAGATCGTCTTGATGACCTCGTCAATCGACTGGCTCACAAACGTCGTCGGGTCGTAGACAATCTTGTAGTCCAGGCCCGGCGGAAAGCTCTTGCGGAGTTCCTTCATCTTGTCGAGCACTTCATGCTCGACCGTGACCACGTTGGAACCTGGAATCGCATAGACCCAGGAAGACGCTGAAGGACTCTTGTCCGCATACGCCAGTGTTCCATAGTCCGACGAGCCCAGTTCGGCACGGCCGATATCACGAATGCGCGTCACATGGCCATCATTGTCCGACTTCACGATGATGTCTTCGAATTGCTCGGGGGTGGTGAGGCGTCCAAGCGCTTCGATACTGATTTGGTAGGCTCCACTGCCACGGACGGTAGGGTCATTGACCGTGCCTGCGGAGACCTGGGCGTTTTGCGCACGCAATGCTGCGAGAATTTGTGCCGCACTGATGTCACGGACTGCTGCTTTGTCAGGGTCAATCCAGATGCGCATCGCGAACTGGCGTTCTCCTGTCGTGGTGATGTCCGATACTCCCGGGAGCCGTGCAATTTCATCCTTCACGTGAAGAATCATGTAGTTTGAAATGTACTGCGCGTCGCGCGACCCGTCGGGTGAGTACGGATGAATGCCCAGCAACACCGCCGGGATAGTCTTCTTGACGGTTACCCCTTGTCGCTGAACTTCCTCCGGAAGGCGAGACAGCGTGTCCTGTACGCGATTCTCCGTGAGCATTTGAGCAACGTTCATGTCGGTACCCACCTTGAACGTCACGGTGATGCTCAGTGAGCCGTTGCTCGTTGATTGGCTACTGATGTAATCCATGTTTTCCACACCGTTGATGGCCTGCTCGAGTGGCGTGGCAACGGTGCGGGCAATCGTGTCCGCTGATGCGCCGGGGTAGGCGGTCGTCACCTGGACTGTCGGCGGTACGATGTTCGGGTACTGAGCCACGGGCAGAAAACTCAGCGTGACCAACCCGAAGAGCGTGATGAATATGCTCAGCACCGCCGCAAATCGGGGGTGGTCGATGAAGAAGTGAGCGAGTTTCATGATTGGAACCGTCCTCAACCTTGGTCGGCTATCGCAATTGCGCCTGCGTGGGGCGTCACTTTCGCCCCCGGGCGGGCGGTAGCCAGTCCGTCGATGATTACCTTGTCGGTCGGAGTGAGCCCCGAGCGAATGACGCGCAGGCCATCGCGGAGGTCTCCGAGTTGCACGGGCTTCGGCGTAACGACGTTGTCGGGGCCTACGGTCAGGACGACGTGTTCAGACTGGTCCTGCAGCACCGCGGCATCCGGCACAAGCAAAGCGGACTGCGGAGTGCTGATGGCCAGGCGCGCGCGAGCGAAGCCACCGGGAGTGAGCAGCAGGTCGTTGTTGGGGACAATTGCGCGGGCGTGAATTGTTCCGCTCGAGCGGTCGAGCGCGTTGTCTACAAAGTCGAGGGTGCCTTGCCGCGTGTACTTGACTTCATCGCTGAGAGAGATGTCGACGCTGTTCGCGGCACTGTTGCGCTGTTTCGCTCGTTCCCGCATGAACGCCATGTAGTCACCCTCGCTCATGTCGAAATCGAGGTACATCGGGTCTAACGAGACGAGCGTTGCCAGCAACGTCGTCGGGCTGCTTGCCGCGCGGCTGCCGGCGATAAGATTGCCGACCGACACTTGGTGGTTACCCATTCGACCGGTGAACGGTGCGGTGACACGACAGTGGTCCAGGTCAAACTGCGCGTCTCGTACGAGTGCGGTCGCGTTCTCTACCGCAGCGGCTGCGGCCATCTTTTCAGCGGTCCGTTGTTCGACATTCTCAGCAGTTCCCGCATCTGTGCCCTTGAGGACTTCTGCTCGGGCCAATTCGCGCGTTGCCAGTTCCAGCCGGGCCTTGGAGCTGTCGAGCTGGGCATGCGCTTCGCGCAGCTTGATCTGGTACGGAACCGGGTCAATCTCGAACAGCAGGTCTCCCTTATGAACAATCGCACCGTCCACGAAGTGGATGCCAGTCAGCGCGCCACCGACCTGTGCGCGGATTTCAACGCGCTGGACGGCAGAAAACTGACCGAGAAAATTCAGGCGCGTATCGATGGCTCGCTGTAAGGGAGTGCTCACCGCAACAGCCGGACCGGACGGAGCGACTACTTTTGTAGTCTTCGACTGTTCGTTCGCATGCATGGCCGTCGCGCCGGCCGCCAGGAAGACCAGGACGACGGCCGCAGCACCGACCCTGGCCCGTAGACGAGGCTTGTGCGACTTGCCGACAGCCGCGGAATTAGGTTCGGACCGTTCAGAATTCTCGTTCATCGTATTCCTCAATCAAGCTGCGGGACGTATGCACCGCTGGATGAGAGACACAGCGCTGCGCTGTCAGCTGTCACGGCCGAGCTGCTGCTCGATACGTTTAGCTGATGAGTTGATACTAAACGCCGTAAAGGTAATCCTCATCATCTAAAAAGTCAAATTTAGATAAAACTCATCATCTAAGTTGCTATCATGGCGGTAGTGAGGGGCCGCGCCCGGAGGGGGCGGTTGAGGCGATTCGACGGAGGAAGGAGCAAATGAAGCGGTCTAAGGCAGATACAGCGGCGACGCGGGCGCGGGTTGTCGAGGTGGCGGCGCAGACCTTTGCACGGAACGGAATTCGCGCGACGGGCGTAGCGGAAATCATGGCTGCCGCAGGGCTCACTCACGGTGCGTTCTATCGTCACTTCGAATCGAAGGAACAGCTCGTGGCTGAAGCGTGCGCGGTCACACTCGAATCTTTAGTCGGGTCGGCTGAGTCTGTTGCCAGTCAAGAGCAGGGGCGTTTCCTGTCGCACCTGGAGAGCTTCTTGACCTCTGACTGTAACGAGGGGGGACTGGCTGGCTGCCCATTCGTGGCAATGGGTAGCGAGCTTGCGCGCGCAGATGCCGAGACGCGCGGGATAGCGACCAAGGGCTTCCGCAATCTTGTCGACCTGATTGCGACGCGCTATTCGCACATGGATGGTGAGTCGGCACGCGCTGCCGCGATTTATACACTGACGACAATGATTGGAGCGGTCACGATGTCGCGCATAGTGGACGATCCGGAGTTGTCGAATCAAATCATAGAAACGGCGAAAGCCCATCTGGTCGATGTACAGACGGGGCCAGGCCAGGACGAGCACCGTCGCACGGCATAGCGGCTCCCAGTAATAGCGCTTTATGCTTGAGTCGATTTGCATGAGGGCCCCGCACTCGAGTTGCAAAGGATTTGCGTCAGTTGTCGGGTTGCAATCAACCTGACGTGAGGTGATTCACTAAACTAGCGATGGATTCGGCTATGAGCCGTCGTCTGCTGGGTGAGGCAAGTTTCCCGGGCCCTGTTGAGCATTTGGGTTAGATCGTCACGATCAGGGCGCGTCGCAAGAATTTTTAGCGCCCGTTCTATTTGCTCCAAGCATTCACTCGCCATCGAAGCGCGCATCAAAACTGCCGTGCTCGCAAGTACCAAATCGACGGCCATGGCAATGTCCCCACCGGGTGCGAATCCCCAATTGACCGCCGCTCTTAAGTCGTCAAGGAAAGAAGTTCCACCATCTGGTGAGCCTGCTGATGGCAGCATTGCGCTGCCAGGTACTGTTTCGTTCAGGGCCGCAAGCACGTATCGCGCATGAAGTCGCGCGAAAACGGGGTAATCACTACGGTCACGAAGCTTGAGTTGCGCATACATGCGCACCGATTCGAGCAATTCAAATACTCTTCTCGTCTCATATATCCGTACGCCGATCAGCGATTTCTTCTCGAGGTCCAGAATGCTGGTGAGCACATCCTGAGCGCTAACGGCATCGTCCGCGGCAATGTGCTGTGCCGCATCCAGAGTGAACTGGCCTGAAAAAAGGCTTAGGCGTTCCAGAACTACCTTCTGCTTTTCGTCAAGCAGTTCGTAGCTCCAGTCGAGGCTGGCCAACAATGTTCGATGGCGCGCTACCGCTGTTCGTGTTCCACGCGTAAGAAGCGCGAAGCGGTCGTCAAGTTGTTCTGCGACACCGCCAAGTCCGAGTGCCGGGACACATGCGGATGCCAACTCGAGCGCGAGGGGAATGCCGTCGAGCCGCTGACATATTTCAATCGCAGCGGGGAGGTCCGCTTCCTTTATCGCTGAAGAAATGTAGTGTTCAAGTATTTGTATCGAACCCAAAGAGCGCGCGTTGGCAAGATTTTGACGTGTCGGAACTTCGCACGGGGCCACTCTGAACACGTACTCACCGTTTATACGAAGCGTTTCTCGGCTGGTTGCAATGATGGTGAGGGAGGGCGCAACGTTTAGAAAGCGCTCTATCGCATGGGCGACACTATCGATGAGGTGTTCACAACTATCCAGTATCAGTAGCTGTGGGTGCGGGCGGAAATCCCGCTCGATGCCCTCGAATAGCTGTGTTGTGGCTTCCGATATCGAGCCGAGGTCCGAATACAAGACACCACCCGCATACTTTGAGGTCAAATTTCGGGCAATCTCGAATGCGAGCTTGGTTTTTCCCACTCCGCCTGGACCTACGAAAGTGACGATGCGATGACTTTCGACCATCGCAGTAGCTGCGGCTAGCTCGCGCGCTCTGCCAATCAATTTCGATGCCGGAGGTGGCACCGAGCGCCTCCCGGAAACTGCGCGATGCAAAGCGGGTTGCGCGAGCCCGAAGAAGTTCGCATCTACCGGTGTTATCTCCGCGACGAACTGATAGCCGAACCCTTCGATTGTCGCAATTGCGTCTCGATCGTCTCCCAGCGCTCTCCGAATGACTGATATCCGCGCTTCTACCGTATTTCCCTCGATGACCCGGCCCACCCAGACGTTCGCTTGCAGCGTGTCCCGGCTGACAGGCATGCCGCGCGCTTCCACCAGCGCTATCAATAGGTCGAAGGCGCGTCCGCCAATCTCAACCCGCGTACCTGCATGTGTCAGTTCGCGGCGCGAGCGCACCACCACGGTTTGGCCGAAGGAGAATGCCTCTGGAAGGTCCGACGGTACGGTCATAGCGTCACTCAACTTTGGGTCGTGCAGAGCTGGCTACGATGCATTGGCGGAGACCAATGAGCTGGCCGACCATTGCTGTCTGCTGTCCTTATCAATCGCTCTTCCATCGTAGCTCACATCGTCGGCTGTCTGCCTGATTTAATGCCGTGCCCGTCTGAATTCTCGGCGTCAACCCGACATAGTCGAATTTGCATGGTGGGTCGTGCCCAGACCATCGAAAACCGACTTCGCGCCGGCGACGCGGGCAAGGTCGGCAGGGCCTATAGCGACCAACTTGCCGACCTCCGGGCAAGGCCGAATTACAGGTGCTACTCGACAGGCATCGAATCTCGATACTGATTGCAGCGTTTTCAGGTCCGGTAAGACCAGCAGAAGGACAGAGCCGGTGGCACTGGGTATCGTCGAATGGCTGCAAACAGCGCGCGCGGCTGCCGCGCCTTTGCCGCTAACCAATGGTGGGCTTACCAGGCGCTACGGCTCATTCTCTCTGAACGACACAGGTGACGAAAAAATGGAAAACTTTGTTGTTGGAACCAGGACTTCTACATCCTTGCCTCGACGTGGGTTCCTGAAGGCAATCGGAACGGCCGTAGCCGCCAGCGCGTTGCCTGTAACGGTGGCAAAAGCGGCGCAGGCATTGACGGCTTCGTATCCCGCGAGCGACTCGAAAACCATCAGGATGAAGGACGGCACCACACTCTTCTATAAGGATTGGGGAAGCGGTCAGCCGATAGTGTTCCATCATGGATGGCCCCTTTCCGCTGACGACTGGGATGCACAGATGCTGTTTTTCCTCGCCCACGGATACCGGGTGATTGCCCACGATCGACGCGGACACGGGCGTTCGACGCAAACGCTGAGCGGCAACGAGATGGACACTTATGCTGCAGACGTTGCGGCGCTGACTACAGCGTTGAATTTGAGGAACGCGATACATATCGGGCATTCGACCGGAGGCGGCGAGGTCACCCGTTACGTGGCCCAGCACGGCAAGGGCCGGGTGGCGAAGGCCGTCCTCATCGGCGCTGTTCCGCCCATTATGGTAAAGAGCGAGTCGAATCCGAACGGAACGCCGGTCGAGGTCTTCGACTCTTTCCGAAGCGCGCTTCTGGCCAATCGAGCCCAATTGTATCGCGATGTACCTTCTGGTCCGTTCTACGGCTTCAATCGCGCCGGAGCGAAGGTCTCGCAGGGCCTGATCGACAATTGGTTCAGGCAAGGGATGATGGGGGGCGCCAAAGCTCAGTACGACTGTATCAAGGCATTTTCCGAGACCGACTTTACAGCCGACCTCAGACGGATTGAAGTTCCCACGCTGGTCATGCATGGCGACGACGATCAGGTCGTACCCATCGCTGATTCCGCATTGCTTTCATCGAAGTTGCTGCCGAACGCGACGCTCAAAGTGTATCCCGGGTTTCCGCACGGGATGGCATCGACGAATCCCGACCAAATCAATGCGGACCTGCTTCAGTTCATCAAGGCTTGATGCGTGCCCCGGCACCGTCGTCCGAACGTGGCGAGGACGGTGCTGTCGGTTGCTTGAATGCCGTCTTATTGTTTCGCGCAGCCCGCCCGCAGTTTCTCGTGTGCATAGGCCCGCACGGTGTTAGACAGTTGGTATGCCACTGGGTTGGACTGGGGAACGGGAGTCAGCAGTGATTTTTCGACCAGCTCTATTATCGAAGACGTGACCGTCAATTCTGGAATCGCGTCGCGACTGAACGTGCGATGCGCGGCAGTCAAGGTGAATGGTTCGTCGAATACGCTCAGTGCATTCAGAACCTTCTTGCAAGATTGGGAAAGCGGTTCGTAACTCCAATCGACTGACGCGCGAAGAGTCTTGTGTCGAGGTGGAGAAGTACGGAAACCGTGGGTGAGCAATTCGAATCGGTTATTCAGTTGCGTAGCGACGCCATCGAATCCCAACGCCGGCACGCATTCCGCGGACAACTCGATAGCAAGTGGTACTCCATCGAGAGCATTGCAGATTCTCGCAGCGGCCATCATGGCTCCGCGATCGGATGTGACAAATGCGTCTCCGACACGGTCAAGAAGCATGGCCACAGAGGGATAGCATTCCACGTTGTCAATGTCTTCGGCAGGAGGCAGCTCGAGAGGGGAAACCGGAAAAATGGCTTCGTTCCGAACCCGCAGTGCCTCACGACTTGTAGCCAACAGACGAATCGTTGACGTCGCCTCCAGGAGCCTCTCCGAAAATTCGGACACCGGGCCGAGAAGATGTTCACAGTTGTCGAGCAGAATCAGTATGTGCTTGCCTTCGATGCACGGAAACTGCAGCTGCGTCGCACCGTCCGGCACGTACGGAATGAGTGCTGAAGCAACGAGAGAGGGAAGCTCGTCGGGGGTGGTAATCGACCCGACTTGGATAACGCACACGCCGTCCGGAAAGCCAGGCGCGAGCTGGCTCGCTGCTTCAACTGCAAGTCTGGTTTTTCCGACACCGCCCGCGCCTACCAGCGTCACCAAGCGCGAAGTTTCCAGTCGACTGGCAATCGCCTTTTTGTCGATGTCGCGTCCGAACCAGCGAGAAGTGTACTTCGGGATGTGCGGCTTCCGGCTGCCACGATAAGGCGACGTACCAGTGAAGATCGGTCTGGGAGTCGGGGTGGAATGTTCGCGCAATTGACCTACGAATTGATACCCTCGCCCTGCGACGGTGAGAATCGCTTTCCGGTCTTCAGACAACGCACGCCGCAGCGACGAAATTTGAGCTTCCAGGGCGTTCTCCCCAACGATACGCCCGCGCCACACCGCCTCCATAATTCTATTCTTGCTGACCGCGACACCGCGTTCTTCAAGTAATAGCAACAGCAGGTCAAATGCTCTGTTTCCGATCTCGACTCGCTTACCCCCATGCACCAACTCACGCCGATGAGCCGAGACGATGGTCTTACCAAACTCGTATTGGCTATCAGGTAGTGTGACCATCTCAATGCTCCACAAGGTGCGCAACGGACAAGTGTTTTTTCTATAGTGAATCGGGAGCCGGAATGCCGAGTCTGCCGCCGTTATCGCTGAAAGGGGCACCTGTGTGGCGATGCAGCAAGAACTGATTGTTGGTCCTGAAGGCGGGAATATCTAGTTATAAGGTGTTAATTTTAGCTAAGTGGTTCATGCCGAAAATTAACATTTATTTCAATGTGTAAAATTTAGAAAGTTGGTTGTTGGGGATTCCCGGCACGCTCGGTTTGGGAAAGTGTGCGCCTTCGTGGGGCATATCGTTCTTCGTTGGTACCGGCATGCTTAAAACTCGCGATGAAGTGCCGGCCGCCGAGTCGAGTTGTTTTTGGCTCAAACGAACGATATTGCGGCGGCCTTTTTCAGGATGCGTCAGGTTGCGTACAGGACTCGTTTTATGGTTTTCGATATCGTGATTGCGACTAGAGATTCTGCATTACCGAACCCAATCATCTTGCTTGTATGAGGCAGCGCGCGTGCCCGGTGAAACCGTCAGGTAGAACCTTGGGAAAGGCGCCGCGGTAGTTGATGCCATTGGGCGACGAGCAACTCAACGGTAACAATCCGAGAGGTTCATGATGAGCAAGCTAACGACGGCTTTTGGCGCACCGGTTCCCGACAATCAAAACATTCAGACAGCTGGGCCTCGTGGTCCCGCACTCCTGCAAGATGTTTGGTTTCTCGAAAAGCTGGCTCATTTCGACCGCGAGGTGATCCCTGAGCGTCGCATGCACGCGAAGGGGTCGGGTGCGTTCGGTACCTTTACCGTTACACACGACGTCACACGATACACCCGGGCAAAAATATTCTCGCGCATTGGTAAGACGACGGAGATGTTTGCTCGGTTCTCGACGGTTGCAGGAGAGCGAGGGGCAGCAGACGCCGAGAGAGATATTCGCGGCTTCGCTCTGAAGTTTTATACGGAAGAGGGGAATTGGGATCTGGTCGGAAACAACACACCGGTCTTCTTTTTGAGAGATCCTCTGAAGTTCCCTGACCTCAACCATGCAATCAAGCGCGACCCGCGGACCGGCCTGCGAAATGCCGAAAGCAACTGGGACTTCTGGACGCAACTACCGGAGGCTTTGCACCAGGTCACAATCGTGATGAGCGACCGCGGTATTCCGCGCTCGTACCGCCACATGCATGGCTTTGGTAGCCATACGTTCAGCCTCATCAATGCGAGCAACGAACGGTTCTGGGTGAAGTTCCATATGCGCAGCGAGCAGGGAATCGAAAACCTGACCGACGAGGAAGCTACGCGGATCATGGGTTCCGACCGCGAAAGTCACCACCGCGACCTCTACGAGAGCATCGAGGCGAGACAGTTTCCGAGGTGGAACCTGTACTTCCAGGTAATGCCGGAGAGTGAGGCTTCCGCGTACAAGGTGAATCCGTTCGACCTGACGAAGGTCTGGTCGAAGAAGGACTACCCACTTATCGAGGTAGGGTACTTCGAACTGAACCGTAACGCGGAGAACTGGTTCGCAGACGTAGAGCAGGCTGCCTTCAATCCTGCAAATGTCGTTCCTGGAATCAGCTTTTCTCCGGACAAGATGCTGCAGGGCCGTCTTTTCTCTTATGGCGACGCGCAGCGATACCGACTGACGGTCAACCATTTCCAGATTCCCGTGAACGCTCCGCGTGCGTCGACGCACACCAACAGCTATCACCGTGACGGTGTTCTGCGTGTCGACGGCAATCAGGGGGGCACGACTTCGTACAATCCGAACACGAAGGGAGCATGGCTTGACCAACCGGATTTCAGCGAGCCGCCGCTGTCGATCGAGTGGGCAGCCGACCACTGGAACCATCGAGTCGACGATGACTATTACTCACAGCCCGGCGACCTGTTTCGTTTGATGACGGCGGCGCAGCAGCAGATGCTGTTTGATAACACGGCTCGGGCGATGTACGGCGTATCCAGGCCTGTCCGCGACCTGCACGTCGAGCACTGTACGAAGGCCGACCCGGCATATGGTGCTGGTGTTTCGGCGGCACTCGCAGCGCTCGATGCGTACGTCTCCAGCGCAGTGCGGTCGGAGCCTGAAGTCACCAAGTAAGGCGGTGACTGTGTCGGCAGGACAACCGGAGATACTCGAATGACTTTCAGCGTAAACGACGTTGCTATCCCGGATAGCAAATTGGCTCGGGAAATAACTGAAATTGTGAGGGAAACTGCGCCTCCGCTGCTGTTTCACCACTCGAGCCGAGTGTTCTACTTCGGTGCTCTCGCCGGCAAGCACCGAGGGCTCAACTTCGACCCCGAACTGCTCTATTGTGGTTGCATGTTCCACGACATGGGGTTGACGAAGAAACATAGCAGCAGCCACGAACGTTTCGAAGTGGATGGTGCAAACGCGGCGAGAGACTTCCTGAAGCGTAACGGTATTGCTCAGTCCGATATCGACACGGTCTGGACGGCGATTGCCCTGCATACCACGCCGGGTATCCCACAGCATATGAGCCCGGTCATCGCGCTCGTCACTGCCGGTGTTGAAATGGACGTGCTCGGCTTGACCTATCGGGAGTACAGCGACGAGGAGCGTGAGTCCGTCGTGCGGCAACATCCCCGCACCGACAATTTCAAGGAAGACATCATTCAAGCTTTCTACGATGGAATCAAACACAAACCGGACACTACGTTCGGGAACGTGAAAGCAGATGTCATTGCAGACAAAGACCCAAGCTTTTGTCCAGGTAACTTCTGCAGCGTAATACGCAACTCGGCGTGGTCTGCCTGACTTCGCCGAGACCGTCGATGCCGTGACCGTGGAAAGGTTGAGCGGGCAGCGTCTGCATCGCGGTAGGGATTCTCCCACGTTACGAATATGCGAATCCGATTGGGGTGTGCTGTGAGTGTAGCCCCCTCCGGATGATGCTTGGCTCGCGGATTTGCTTGAAGCTTCCGGCTCGCCGGAGCGTTTGAAGATAGCCGCCTGGCCGCAAGGTCGGACGCAAATCAAAGCTGTCAAATCGAGAGAGGGTTACCATGCCGTTCGTCACAACCAAAGATAAAGTAGAAATTTTCTACAAGGATTGGGGGCCGAAGGACGCGCAGCCCATCGTTTTCCATCACGGCTGGCCTCTGTCGGCGGACGATTGGGACGCCCAGTTGCTGTTCTTCGTTCAGCGGGGATATCGTGTAGTGGCACACGACCGCAGAGGTCATGGACGCTCGTCGCAGGTCTCGGAAGGTCACGATATGGACCATTACGCCGCCGACGCGTTCGCCGTCGTGGAAGAACTCGATCTGCAGAACGCCATTCATATCGGCCACTCGACTGGCGGCGGCGAAGTCGCGCGGTACGTCGCCAAGCACGGCGAGCCAGCTGGACGGGTTGCAAAGGCCGTACTGGTCAGTGCTGTTCCGCCTTTGATGCTGAAGACCGAGTCAAATGCAGAGGGACTCCCGATTGATGTGTTCGACGGCCTGCGCGCTGCATTGGCGGCGAACCGAGCACAGTTCTTTGTCGACCTGCCCGCCGGTCCGTTTTATGGGTTCAATCGACAAGGCGCGACGGTGCATCAAGGCGTTATCCAGAATTGGTGGCGTCAAGGAATGATGGGTAGCGCGAAGGCACACTACGAGGGCATCAAGGCGTTTTCCGAGACGGATCAAACAACGGACTTGAAAAACATTTCGGTGCCGACGCTCGTACTTCACGGCGAAGATGACCAAATTGTTCCAATCGGCGACTCCGCGCTGAAGACCATCAAGCTGTTAAAAAACGGAACGCTGAAGACATATCCGGGCTTCTCCCACGGCATGTTGACGGTGAATGCGGACGTCCTCAACGCCGAGTTGCTGGCGTTCGTTCAGGGCTAGTTCGCCTCCGCGGAAAGAAGGCCGAGGTATTGGCCTTTTCTCCACCGAGCCTCGTATTGTTACTGCCGGCCTTTGCATTTCGCCTGGTGTGTCGACGTTGCTTCAGCGGAAATGTGCGGAGACCCTCCTGCGAACCCCGCGACGTCGGTAACCGGCGCCTCGGGCGTTCGAGGAGAATGTTCGGCCGGCCGGCTCTATGTCTCTGACAATTTCGCTGGCAACGCCTGGTCAGTATTGATTTGAGTGTGCTGTCTTCGAGAGCGGAGGCGAGGGTGGGTGAGCTCGATATAAATTCTTCGTGGATGCATATCGTCACTCTCTTGTCAGGGAAGGGTAGTCCCCACGAGCAGATTTCTGCGGCCGGTGACAGGGGCAATGCACGCCGAGGTCTTGATATACGTTGGCCGGAGGACGTGCAAATTCGCATTCTTGAGCGACTGTCCGACCACACTGTCTCATTGGCCTGGGGCCATCCCTGCCGTGGACACTTCGGGTGTCAGACGTGGCAGCGTACCACTGCGAGGACGTGCGGAATATGCTCGTTGACCGGGGAGAGGGTATTGCAGGGCGAGCAGATTTATAAGCTTGTTCGGTCGGCAAGTGGCGTCCGTCGAATCAACGAAATGCTGTTGGCGCGTCACGTTGATGCCATTTTGGAGTGTAGTGACAGGATGTAGTCTCATCGCCTTTTTCATGAAAGGAGAGGCTACGGGACGCTTTCATTTCTCGAGAACAACAAAGGGAAGAAAATCCCCCTCACTCCACCGTCACCGACTTCGCCAGATTCCTTGGCTTATCGATATCCGTCCCTCTTGCCAGCGCAGCGTGATACGCGAGCAGTTGCATCGGCACCGTATGCAGAATCGGCGAAAGCGGCCCGTAGTACTCGTTGAGTCGAATGACCTCGATCCCCTCACTCGGCACCAACCCACAGTCCACATCCGCGAACACAAAAAGCCTGCCATTCCGCGCACTGACCTCATGCATGTTCGACCGGAGTTTTTCGAGCAGCATGTCATTGGGCGCAACCGCAATCACCGGCATTTCGTTACTCACCAGCGCCAGCGGCCCATGCTTCAGCTCTCCCGCCGGATAAGCCTCTGCGTGAATATACGAAATCTCCTTCATCTTCAGCGCGCCTTCCAGCGCGATCGGATAATGCATCCCGCGCCCGAGAAACAGCATGTTGTCGCGTCGTGCGAGCAGTTCCGACCACGCCATGATCTGCGGTTCGAGCGCGAGCACTTTCGACATCGCGTCCGGCAGATGCCGTAGCGCACGCAGATGCTCCTTCTCTTCGTCGTCGCTCAGCCGCCCGCGCACCTGCGCCAGCGACAACGTCAGCAGAAACAACGCCACGAGCTGCGTCGTAAAAGCTTTCGTCGAAGCCACCCCGATCTCGATCCCCGCGCGCGTGACGAACTGCAGCGCACATTCCCGCATCAACGCGCTCGTCGCGACATTGCAGATCGCGAGCGTATGCATCATCCCGCTTTGCTTCGCGACATGCACCGCACCCAGCACATCCGCCGTCTCACCGCTCTGCGACACCGCGACAACCAACGTCCGCGGATTCGGCACACTATCGCGATACCGAAACTCGCTGGCAATTTCCACGCTGGCCGGCAGCTTCGCGATGCTCTCGATCCAGTACTTCGCGGTGAGCGCCGCGTGATAGCTGCCGCCACAGGCGAGCAACAACACCGAATCGACGTCGTTGAAAACCCGCCACGCACCGTCACCAAACAACTCCGGCATGATCGAAGACACATCGAGCAACGTATCGGCCACCGCCTGCGGCTGCTCGAAGATCTCCTTCTGCATGTAGTAGCGATACGATCCGAGATCGGCCGCCCCGCTATGCGCGGCGACCCGTTGCACGGCGCGCTCGACACGCTGGCCGGCCGCATCGACGATCCAGTAACGATGCAGCTGGATATCGGCAACATCACCGTTCTCGAGGTGAGCGATGCGATCGGTAATGCCCGACAGCGCAATCGCATCCGACGCCAGAAAATTCTCGCCTTCACCGACGCCAACCACGAGCGGCATGCCATCGCGTGCACCGACGATCCGGTGCGGCTCGTCGCGGCACATCACCGCGATCGCATAGCTGCCGCGCAGTCGCGCGACCGCGCGCCGGACCGCGTCGAACAGGTCGCCGTCGTAAAGATGATCGATCAGGTGCGCGATCGCCTCGCTGTCGGTCTGGCTCGCGAACACGTAACCATGCGCCTGCAATTCCGCGCGCAGTTGATCGCAGTTCTCGATGATCCCGTTGTGCGACAGCGCGATGCGCGCATTGGCGTCGCTCGGCGAGAAGTGCGGATGCGCGTTGAGCGTGACGGGCGCGCCGTGCGTGGCCCAGCGCGTGTGCGCGATGCCGGTGTAGCCCGACAGCGCCTGTTCGGCGATCTCGCGCTGCAGGTTGGCCACGCGGTCGACGCTGCGGGCGCGCGCCAGCGCCCGGTCGCGGTAGACCACGACGCCGCACGAATCGTAGCCGCGGTATTCGAGCCGCTTCAGGCCGTCGACCAGGTTCGGCAGGATGTCCCGCTGGGCAACCGCCCCGACAATTCCACACATATCGCGCTCCGTAAATGTCCTGTCTGGATCAGTGAGAGCGATGGTAGGGGGAGTCAAATGGAATTAAATTTCAAAATACGAGAACAAATGAAACGTATGGAAGATCGTCTATCATGTTGAAATTAAATTTCACACCCTGACCGGAAGGAGCCGCCGATGGCCGGCATCACCCTCGACGATCTCGACCTGCGCATCCTGGCGATCCTGCAGGACGATGCGTCGGTATCGAACCTGCAGCTGGCCGAGCGCGCGCTGTCGTCGCCGCCCACCTGCATGCGCCGCGTGCGCCGGCTGACGGAGGCTGGCGTGATCCGCAGGCAGGTCGCGGTGCTCGATCCGGTGGCGATCGGCACGGCCGTCACCGCGCTGATCGAGATCAGCCTCGACCGGCAGACAGCGGAAGACTATGACGCATTCGAAGCGTACGTGTGTGCGGAGCCGGCCGTCACGCAGTGCTATCGGGTGTCGCCGGGGCCGGATTTCGTCGTGGTGGCCGATCTGGCGGACGTCGCCGAATACGACGAATTCGCGCGGCGGCTGTTCACCGGCGCATCGAATGTCCGCAACGTGCGGACGTTCTTCTCGACGCATCGCGCGAAATTCGAAGCGAACGCGCGGGTCACGCATGCGATGCGCAAGCGCGCGTGAGGTGATCGCACCATCATTCGCCATGCGTTCGCGCATGCCTGCGCGACGTGATCGCGTCATCACCTCATCACGCAGCAGCGTCAGCCGCGCCCACGAGTTGCAACGGCTTGCCATACCCGAAGCAATGCGCGGGCTCCGGAAACACCCGCTGCCGCACGTCATGTGCGTACTGACGAATCGCATCGCGCATCACCGTATTCGCATCGGCATAACGCTTCACGAAGCGCGGCGTGTACGCATCGAAGGCACCGATCATGTCCTCGGTCACGAGCACCTGCCCGTCGCACGCGGGCGATGCGCCGATGCCGATCGTCGGGATCGGCAGCGTTTCGGTGATATGGCGCGCGAGCGCTTCGGCAGTGCCTTCGACGACGACGCTGAACGCGCCGGCCTGTTCAGCCGAACACGCGGCGTCGAACACCTGCGCGGCCGAACGCGGGTCCATTCCCTGCGCGCGGAAGCCGCCTGTCGCGTTGGCTTGCTGCGGCATGAGCCCGATGTGCGCCATCACCGGGATACCGCGCGCGGTGAGGAAGCGGATCGTGTCGCCCATCTCGCTGCCGCCTTCGAGCTTCACGCCCTGCGCGCCGGTTTCGGCGAGCAGGCGCGCGGCGGAGCGATACGCTTGCGCGGGCGATTCCTGATACGTCGAAAACGGCAGGTCGACGACGACGCACGCCTGCGCGGCGCCGCGCACGACGGCCGCGCCGTGTGCAATCATCATGTCGAGCGTGACGCGCAGCGTATCGGGCATCCCGTACAGCACCATGCCGACGGAGTCGCCGACGATGATCACGTCGGCCACTTCGTCGACGAGCGTCGCCATCGGAGCGGAGTAAGCGGTCAGCGACACGAGGCTGCCGATGCCCTTGGTCGAACGGATCGCGGTGACGGTCTTGCGGGTGGTGCGGGTATGAGCGCTCATGAACGGAAGCCGTGTGAAAGAAGAGCTGCCACGGTAGCATCGCGCTCGTTCGTGCAATGACCTTCGGAGGACGTCTTATGTTGCTGGCGGGACAATCGGGTGACCCTTACGCGGTGCCGCCGATGGCGCGCCTGCCGAGGCCGCTGTACGTGCGTGCGTTCGGGATTCCCGGCAACGTGAGCATCGACGCGCACAGTCATCCGTGGGCGCAGCTGATGTATGCGACGAGCGGGGTGCTCGAGGTGTCCACGCCGTCGGGCCGGCACCTGTTGCCGCCGCACTATGCGATGTGGATTCCGCCGCACGTGCCGCATGCGGTGTCGACGCGTGATTGCGTCGCGTTCCACAGCCTGTATCTCGATGCGGCGATCGCGCGCGACGACGTGCACGACGATTGCGCGATCCTTTGCATGACGCCGCTGCTGCGCGAGCTGGTGCTCGCAACGGCGGAATTGCCGGTGAACTACGACGAGACGGGGCCGGACGGTGCGCTCGTCTGCCTGATCGCCGACCGGATCGCACGGATGCGGCAGGCGCCGCTGACGGTGCCGCTGCCGCGCGATCCGCGTCTGCTGAAAATCGCGCGTGCGTTGCATGCGTATCCGGGCGATACGCGCAATCTCGACGAATGGGGCCATCAGGTCGGCGCGACGCGACGCACGCTGTCGCGGCTGTTCCGGCAGGACACGGGGCTGTCGTTCACCGAATGGCGGCAGGCGGTGCGGCTGCTGGCATCGCTGCCGCTGCTCGATGCGGGCGAGCCGATCGGCGCGGTGGCCACGCAACTGGGCTACGACTCGACGTCGTCGTTCATCGCGCTGTTCCAGGCGAAATTCCAGGTGACGCCCGGCGCGTATGCGAAGCGTGAAGCGCGCCGGCCCGTGCTGAACGCGTAGCGCGGCCGCACGCCGACATTCAGAACGCGAGCGCCTGCTGCACCGGATGGTGGGCGCCGCGCTCGAACCCCGCGCCTTCGAGCGACAACAGCGCGCGCTTGCGATCGATGCCGCCCGCATAGCCGGTCAGGCTGCCCGACGCGCCAACGACGCGATGGCACGGCACCATGATCGACACCGGGTTGCGGCCGACCGCACCGCCCACGGCGCGCGCGCCGCTCATCGGCAAGCCGACGCGCTCGGTGATGTCGCCGTACGTCACGAGTTCGCCGAACGGAATCGCGAGCAGTTCCTTCCATACCCGTCGTTGAAACGCGGTGCCGCGCAAGTGGATCGGCACTGAGAACGTCTCGCGCGTGCCGGTGAAGTACTCGGCGACTTCTTCCGCGACCTTGCACGCGAGTGGCGACATCGCAAGCGCATCCGCATCGGTCACGATCGCAACCGGCGGGAAGTATTTCTGGCCGACGAAGTAGAGGCCTGTGAGTGCATCGTCCTCGATGCGCACGGCGATGTCGCCCAGCGGGCTCGGAATCAGGTGAGCGGGAGTCATCGCAACACATCTCCATGAAGGCGCCACACGTGCAGTGCGGCATACGCGCGCCACGGCGCCCAGCGCGCCGCATGCGGCGCGGATGATGGCACACGGGCGCGTTCGGTGCGCGCGGGCAGCCACGCATCGTCGGCCGGGAACGCATTCGGCCAGGCCATCGCGCGCATCGCGACGTACTGCACCGCATGCTCGTCGAAGCCGGGCAGCGCGCGCAATGCGTCAAGCGTCGTGTCGAGCGGCGCCATCGGTTCGAGTGAGAGCGTGCCGTCGTCGACTGCGCGGGCGAGCGACACGATCGCCCGTGCGGTAGCGCGCGCGATGCCGATCGTTTCAAGCGCGGAAGGCGGCAGGGCGGCCAGCGTCGCGGCGGAGGGCAGCGCGTGCGTGAGGCCCGGCGGTGCGCCTTCGATCGCTGTGCCGAAGCGCTCGGCGATGCGTACGAGCACGGGCGTGCCCGCATGCGTGGCCGCAAGCCGTTCGCCTGCAATCGCGCGGATTGCAATCTCGACACCGTCGAACGCGCCGGGGACACGCAGGCCCGGCGAGCCGCTCGCGAGTTCGCCGAGATGCGCGTCGATCACGTCGGGCCGGCTGTCGAGATCGAACAATCGGCGCACGCGCGCGAGCACGGCCGGTACGACCGGCGTCAACGACGGCGACACGGTGACGGCCAGCGCGAAGCGCTGCGGCACGTGCGCGACGGACAGCCAGCCGGCCACGCGCCCGTTGTCGGCCTGGGTGCGCCCGTCCCGGTTCGGCAATTCAACGACGCGCGCATAGCCCTGCGCATCGAGCCGCTCGACACCGTCGATCTGCCGCTGCGAAAGAAAGCGCATCAGGTCGTCCCAAGCGAACGGCGGGCGATACGGCAGCGGAAACGTCATGTCGCCGTCGGCCGACGCGCGGGCTCCTTTGCGCAGTCGTAACGGATTGAGCCCGTAACGCTGCAGGAACAGGTCGTTGAAGCGCCGCACGCTGCCGAATCCGGCCGTGGACGCGACGACGGCCACCGGCAGCGCGGTATCGGTCAGCAGACGCTTGGCCATCAGCAGCCGGTGCGTCTGCGCGAACTCGACCGGCGACACGCCGAACTGCGCGCCGAAGATCCGGCGCAGATGGCGTTCGGTCACGCCGACGCGCTGCGCGAGCGCATCGACGGAATGGGTGTTCAGGAAACCGTCCTCGATCAGCGTGGCGGCTGCGTCGGCGAGCGTGCCCGACAGGTCGAGCAGCCCGTGGCCGGGGGCAAGCTCCGGGCGGCAGCGCATGCAGGGTCGAAAGCCGGCTTTCTCGGCGGCCGCGGCGCTCGGGTAGTAGCTGCAGTTCTGCGCTTTCGGCGGCTTCACCGGGCAGACGGGGCGGCAATACACGCCCGTCGTCGCGACGCCGACGAAGAACCAGCCGTCGAAGCGGCGGTTCCGCGAAAGCAGGGCGTCGTAGCAGGTGTCGGGATCGAGGCGCATGAGACGACTGTAAACCATCCCGCCCGCCGATTCTGGCTGGAATCGGACATGTGTCTCGGCGGCGTCCCCGTACGCGCCGCTCAGGAAAATCCGGGAAAAACGGTTAATGCCATGTAGTGAAACAGTCGTCTCTTTTGCCGTGACCATTTTGAGATGACTCATCGAAATCCCCGACTGACAGGGCGCCGGCGCACGCCCTATCCTTTGAAAAACGTTTTCCAGATTGATCGGCGGAATCGGCCGTGCGCGACAGGCGCGCCGCCGTCCGCCCCGGCGCCGGTCGCCGGTCAACGAACATCGTGCGGCGCGACGGGCGCGGCCGTGCATCGGAGACATTCATGCAATCTGCCGTCGTCGGTGCCGTGCGCGCAGCCGCCAGCCGCTACCGCTGGACCGTCTGTGCGCTGCTGTTTTTCGCGACTGTCATCAACTACATGGATCGGCAGATCCTCGGCCTGCTCGCGCCGATGCTCCAGCACGACATCGGCTGGAGCCAGGTGCAGTACGGCCGCATCGTGATGGCGTTTTCCGCGTTCTATGCGCTGGGCCTGCTCGGCTTCGGGCGCATCGTCGACCGGCTCGGCACGCGCATCTCGTATGCGCTGGCGATGCTGGTGTGGAGCATCGCCGCGATGCTGCACGCGGCAGTGGGTTCGGTGATGGGGTTCGCGTTCGTGCGCGCGCTGCTCGGGATCGGCGAGGGCGGCAACTTCCCGGCCGCGATCAAGACGACGGCCGAATGGTTCCCGCGCCGCGAACGCGCGCTCGCCACCGGCATCTTCAACTCGGGCGCGAACATCGGTGCGGTGTTCGCGCCGGCGATCATCCCGGCGATCGCGGTGGCCTACGGCTGGCGCGCGGCGTTCGTGATCGTCGGCGCGATCGGCATCGTGTGGCTCGCGGTGTGGCTCGTGCTCTATCGCCAGGCCGATACGCGCGCACTCGCCGCGGAGTACGACGAGCCGCGCGACGAAGCCGAAGCGCTCGACGCGGCGAACGCGAACGCCGGCGCGCCGCGCTGGGGCGAACTGATCCGCAAGCGCGAGACGTGGGCGTTCCTGATCGGCAAGTTCCTGACCGACCCGGTGTGGTGGTTCTACCTGTTCTGGCTGCCGAAGTGGCTCAACGAATCGCGCGGGATGGACATGCAGCACATCGGCCTGCCGCTCGTCTGCATCTATGCGCTGACGACGGTCGGCAGCATCGGCGGCGGCTGGCTGTCGTCGATGCTGCTGCGCGCGGGCTGGAGCGTGAACCGTGCGCGCAAGACGGCGATGCTGATCTGCGCATGCTGCGTGCTGCCGATCGCGTTCGTGTCGCAGGTGCAGAGCCTGTGGGCCGCGGTGCTGATCGTCGGCCTCGCCGCCGCCGCGCACCAGGGCTGGTCGGCGAACCTGTTCACGACCGCATCCGACCTGTTCCCGCGCCGCGCAGTCGCATCGGTGGTCGGCATCGGCGGGATGGCCGGTTCGATCGGCGGCGTGCTGTTCTCGGAAGTGATCGGCCAGGTGCTGCAGCGCACGGGCCACTACTGGGTGCTGTTCGCGATCGGCGCGTCGGCCTACCTGATCGCGTTGGGCGTGATGCACATGCTCACGCCGAAGATGAAGCCTGCGCAGCTCGACGCGTAATCGCGCAACCGTGTAATCGCACGCCTGCAAACGAACGCGCCGCCCTTGGGCGGCGCGTTTTTGTTTGACTGCGCGAAACAGGGAACTCAGCCGACCGCGGCCGTCGACGCGCGCATGATCAGCCGCGGCTCGAACGTCGAATAGCTCGCATCGGTGCGGCCCGCGAGCGCGTCGATCAGCTTCTGCATCGCGAGTTCGCCCATGTTCTCGCTCTGGATGTCGACGGTGGTCAGCGCGGGCGCCGCGTATTCGCCGTACGGCACGTTGTCGATGCCCGCGACCGACACATCCTGCGGCAGCAGGAAACCGAGCGATGCGGCTTCCTTCATGAAGCCGAGCGCGATCAGGTCGTTGTAGCAGATCACGGCCTGCGGGCGCTGCGGCCCGAGCATCACGCGCGAACACGCTCGCTCGCCGGCCTCGGCGGTCGGCGCATGCGCATCATGCACGTCGAGCGTGAGCCCGGCTTCCGCGAGACAGTCGCGCGCGCCCTGGATCCGCTCGTCGTTCACGCGTGCGGTGCCGAAGCCGAGATACGCGATGCGCGTGTGGCCGAGATTGAGCAGGTGGCGCGCGAGCATGTAGGTCGACAGCCGGTTGTCGATGCCGACGCTCGGAATCGGCAGGCCGGGGCTGCGCCGCAGCAGCACGAGCGGCTTGTTGAGATCGAGCATCCAGCCGGCTTCTTCGTCCGGCATCCGCGTGCTGACGATCAGCCCGTCGACGCGCTGCGCGAGCGCCTCGATCAGCGAGCGTTCGCGCGCCTGGTTCTCTTCGGTATCGACGAGCAGCAGCGTGTAGTCGTGCTGCAGCGCGACGCGGTTCGCGCCTTTCACCACGTTCGTGAAGTGCGGGTTGCTGATGTCGAGGATCACGAGGCCGATCGTGCGCGTGCGGCCGGTGATCATCGAGCGCGCGAGCGGGTTCGAACGGTAGCCGAGCCGGTCGATCGCCTCCTTGAGCCGTGCCTCGACGGTCGGCGAGAAGCGCTGCGTGCCGTTCACGTACTTCGATACCGTCGCGACCGACACGCCGGCTTCCGCCGCCACGTCGCGGATCGTCGGGGAAACTTTTTTCATCGGAAGGGTAACGTTTTCGTTCGATAACGCCGGATTGTGGCAGAAAAAGGGCACGCGCGGCCATGCGCCGATATCGGGAAAGTGCGGATGGCTGCGAACAGGTTCGACCATTGACGTTCGGCGGTGCGCCAACGTATAGTTGGAAAACGTTTTCCGATTCAGTCAGATTTCAGGTCAGATTAAGGAGATTCGATGAACGCCTCATCCACCGGCGCGCGCAAACCGTTCGGGCGCCTGCTGCTGACGGGCGCGGCCGGCAACCTCGGCCGCCAGTTGCGCGGCGCGCTCGCCGACTGGGCCGACGTCGTGCGCGTCAGCGACATCGCGACGCTCGGCGACGCGGCCGCGCATGAAGAAACCCGCGTCGTCGACCTGGCCGACCGGGCCGCGGTGATGCAGCTCGTCGACGGCGTGGACGCGATCGTCCACCTCGGCGGCATTTCGGTCGATGCGCCGTTCGACGATCTCGTCGGCGCGAACATCACCGGCACGTACAACCTGTACGAAGCCGCGCGCAAGCACGGCGTGAAGCGCGTCGTGTTCGCGAGTTCGAACCATGCGATCGGCTTCCATCCGGTCACGGAAGTGCTCGACGCCGATGCGCCGCTGCGCCCCGACAGCCTGTACGGCGTGACGAAGTGCTTCGGCGAATCGCTGTCGCGCTACTACTTCGACCGCTTCGGGATCGAGACCGTGTGCCTGAGGATCGGCTCATCGTTCGAAGTGCCAAAGAATCCGCGCATGCTCGTGACGTTCCTCAGCTATCGCGACTTCATCGAGCTGGTGCGCTGCTCGCTGCTGACGAACCGCGTCGGGCACGCGATCGTCTACGGCGCATCGGACAACCCGGTGAAGTGGTGGGACAACACGAAGGCCGGCTTCCTCGGCTTCCGCCCGCGCGACAGCTCCGAGCAGTTCGCCGGGCTGTTCCCGGTCACGGCGCCGACCGCCGACCACGACGATCCCGCGCAGCGGTTCCAGGGCGGCGGGTTCGTCGTCGGCGAGCCGATGGAGCGCAAGGCGTCGTAAGCGTCGCCAGCGTCGCGGCTCAGCGCAGGATATCGGTCGCCTTGTGCCGCGCGTCGACGCCGTCGATCAGGATCAGCGGGCCGTTCGCGTGCCGCGCGCGCAGCGGCTGGATCTGCCGGTACGCATCCGATTCGTACCACGCGCGCGCCGTGTCGAGATCCGGAAACGCGATCGCGATCAGGTCGCCGCGCCACACGCCTTCACGCACCTCCGGCCGCGCGCCGTGAATCACGAAATGACCGTCGTACGGCGCGAGCGTGCCGTCGATGCGTTCGAGGTATTCGACGATGTCGTCGCACATCTCGACATCGTGCAGGTGGGCGATGGCGTAGGCGGTCATGGCAGGCTCCTTGGCGTGATGCGGTTCGTGAGTCGATGGAGCCATGATCGTGGCGCGGGCGATGCGCGTCGATTACCTGCGACGTAAGCAAATCTGGGCGGCTGCGGAAGGGCGCCAACGCCTGCGCGTGCCGGCAGACGTACCGATCGTGCAGCACGGCAGCACCCTGTGTATCGCTTGCCCGCACGAACCATTAGCCAGTGCAGCCGTGCACTCGCGTCGCCATCAATGCGTCTTGCTGCAAGCCGGGTCGGTGCCTCGCCGCTCGGCCGAATCACACCAGTAATCCGGCCGCCACGCTTCGAACGTGACCGCTTTAGCCGCATTGGCGCGCGTGACGCGCACCGGGTCGGCTTTCAACACATCGCCGTTCGGGTCGTCGTTGAAGCGCCAGTTCCGGAACACCTCGCGATGGAATACCCACGTGCGGTGCGCATTGTCGTAGCGAAACGTGACACGGTCGCGCCAGTGGTCGTGGCCTGCGAATACGCCCTGTTCGACCGTGAAGGTGCGCGGTTCGATCGTGAGCGCGTTCTCCGCGACGCCGTCGAGATACGGGTCGCCCATCCCGCCTTCGTCGGCCTTCATGATCACGGTGTCGTTGCGCGCCGCGAGCCGGTAGTGACCGTCCTTGCCCTGCAGGAAGATCATCAGCGGACGCAGCGACGCCTTGCGCATCGAATCGTCGGGCTGATGCGCGACGACGACATAGCCGATATGGGGGCTGTCGGTCAGTCGCCCTGACGCGGCATCCATCGCTTCGTAGCCGGCGGGCAACTGCGCGACGATGTCGCCCGGAAGGTTGGGGGCGTCGGGGCACGCGTACGAAGCAGGCGTATCGGCGCACGTCCTGGCGCAAGCGCTGCCGATGCCGAACGTCAGCAACGCAGCGACGAGGAATCCTGTGATTCGGGGGATCGTCATGCGGATCGGGTCATGAGGTCGCGCTGCGGAAGCCGGCGTGCACACGTCGTCTCGCCGCAGCGCTGAATGTTGTTCGCGGGTTCGCAGGTTCGCAGGTTTGTCAGATGCCGCAGTGTAATCAGTCATGCGCGCTTGCGTGTCGCCCGCGGGACCGGCACGGGCGCCGGTGCTGACGCCGGCGCTTCGTCGGCCTGCGCGCACAGCCGGTCGAGCATCCGTTGCGCGGTTTCCGCGCAATCCTCGCCCGCCGGCTTGTTCTCGATCTCGTCGATCAGCACCTGCAGCTGTTGCCGGTTCTGCGCGAGACGCTGTTCGAGCAGCACGATTTCGTCGACCTTGTTCCGCAGCGCCACCAGCAGCTCGTCATGCGGCCACGCGCCGAGATCGGGCGGCAGCACCGCGCGGATCTCGTCGAGCGCGAAGCCCGCACGCTGCGCGCGGTCGATGATCGCGAGCCGTGTCAACGCTTCCGACCCGTATTCCCGATAGCCGTTCGCCTGCCGGCGGGCCGGTTCGAGCAGCCCGCTCGCTTCGTAGAAGCGGATGCGGGACGCCGCGAGGCCGCTCGCCTTCGCCAGTTCGCCGATTTTCATGCTGTGCTCCAGAAGGGGCTTGACCTTAAAGTTGACTTTAAAGTTATCGTTGGGCATCGTCAATCGAGGGTGCCCTCCATGAACCTGTTTACACCGCTGACACTGCCCAACGGGGCGGTGATTCCGAACCGTCTGGCCAAGGCCGCGATGGAAGAGAACATGGCCGATGCGAACCACGCGCCGTCCGACGCGTTGCTGCGCCTGTACCAGGCGTGGGCCGACGGCCAGGTCGGCCTCATCCTGACCGGCAACGTGATGGTGGACGGCCGCGCGATGACGGGGCCGAACGGCGTCGTGCTCGAGAGCGATGCGCATCTCGAGCGCTTTCGCCGCTGGGCGCAGGTGGCGCGCTCGGGCGGCGCGCACGTATGGATGCAGATCAATCACCCTGGGCGCCAGATGCAGGCTGCGCTCGGCCAGACGACGCTCGCGCCGTCGGCCGTGCCGCTCGCGCTCGGTGCGCTGTCGAAGCAGTTCCCGGTGCCGAAGGAAATGACGCAGGCCGATATCGCCGACGTGCAGCGGCGCTTCGTGCGCGCCGCGCAACTCGCGGAGCAGAGCGGCTTCACCGGCGTGGAGATTCACGCGGCGCACGGCTATCTGCTGAGCCAGTTCCTGTCGCCGTTGACGAACCGCCGCCAGGATCAGTGGGGCGGCAGCATCGAGAATCGTGCACGCCTGCTGCTCGACATCGTGCGGGACGTGCGCGCGACGGTATCGCCGCAATTCGCGGTCGCGGTCAAGCTGAACTCGGCCGATTTCCAGCGCGGCGGCTTCAGCGCGGACGATGCGAAGCGCGTGGTCGAACTGCTGAATCCGCTCGGCGTCGATCTCGTCGAACTGTCGGGCGGCAGCTATGAAGTGCCGGCGATGCAGGGCGAGGCGCGCGACGGGCGTACGCTCGCTCGCGAAGCGTATTTCCTGGAATTCGCGCGCGACATCACGGCGGTCGCGCGGATGCCGCTGATGGTCACGGGCGGCATCCGGCGTCGCGTGGTTGCCGAGCAGGTGGTCGACAGCGGCGTGGCGATGGTCGGCATCGCGACCGCGCTGTCGATCGAGCCGAACCTGCCGCGCGACTGGCGGGCCGGCAAGGACAGCGCGCCGGTGCTGGAACCGATCCGCTGGAAGAACAAGGCGCTGGGTGCGCTGGCCAACATGGCCGTCGTCAAGTTCCAGCTCACGCGGCTGAGCGTTGGCCGGCGCACGCACCCGCAGGTGTCGCCGCTGCGTGCGCTCGTCACGCAGCAACTGGCCGCGCAGTGCCAGACGCGGCGCTACCGGAAATGGATGGCCGGGCGCGCGGCGGGTACGCGTGCGTGACGTGCCTGGGCGGGGCTGAAGCGACTGTCCCGCACTGATCGGCCCGCCGCCCGGCGGGTCGCTTCGAGGCTCGATTCTTTCGGATTGCTTTCCGAAATATCGAGCCCGTTTACCGCATTATTCAGGCGCCTGAGCGCGATTCCAGCGTGGCATAATTCATCATCGTCATCGCATTCCATCCTCGTCGCGCGTCATGCACGTCGCCCGTTTCCGCAAGCCAGGCAGCCTGATCGGATTGATCGCAATCCTGATGATGGCGCTCGCGCCCGTGGTAACGCAGATGATGGCGTCGCGTCACGGGCTCGTCGATGCGTCGGCCGTCCATTGCACGGCGAGTGTCGACGAAGCGGTGGTCGCGCACGACGGCGGCGAGCCCGCGCATGGCGTCAACGCGCACTGGCACGCGTGTCCCTATTGCAGCTTCGTTGCTCATGCCGCCGCGCTGCCGGGCCATGCCGTTGCATTCGCCGTTCCGCGTCCGGATTCGCAAAGGCCGGTCGTGTCGGCATCGATGCCGGCGCGTGTCGGTCGCGTCCATACCGTCCCGCAATCGCGGGCACCTCCCGCGTTCTCCTGAGTTCGTCTGATCTTTCCGCCTGACCCGCCGCCGTTTCGCGACCGAATCGGGCGGCCGCTCGTCGCGCGCATGCGCGGCGGCATCGAACGACAACCGGAGAACACACACCATGCCCCGCTTCAACCAACGGCACGCGCCCCGCGCATGTGCCGCATTGCTGGCCGCCTGCGCCGGCCTGTCCCATGCTTCTTTCGCGAACGCACACGCCGTGGTCGGCGATCGCGTCTTTCCCGCGACGTTGGCCGTGGACGACCCCGGTGTCGGCGACGAATTCGACACGCAGTTCGGCCACATCAAATCCTCGGACGACAGCGGCAACACCTTCAACGTCAATACCGTGTCGTACGAGTGGGACAAGCTGATCACGAAGAACCTCGCGTTCAGCGTCGCCAGCCAGTACGTGTCGCAGAACGTACCGGACGGCGGCTCCGCGAAGGGCTGGGACAACGTGACGCTCGGCGTGAAGTACCTCGCCTACACGAACGCCGCGCACGAATTCATGGCGTCGGTCGGCCTGAAAACCGAGATCGGCGGCACCGGCGCGAAATCGATCGCGAGCGCGTACTCGACGTTCAAGCCGACCGTCTATGTCGGCAAGGGCTTCGGCGATCTGCCCGCGTCGCTCGGCTATCTGCGCCCGCTCGCGCTTACGGCCACACTCGGGCCGAACCTGACCACCGCGTCGTCCGACCAGGGGCCGAACTCGCTCGGCTGGGGCATGACGCTGCAATACAGCATCCCGTACCTGCAGCAGCAGGTGAAGAACCTCGGCCTGCCGCAACCGATCAGCAACATGGTCTTCGTCGTCGAGGCGCCGATGAGCACCTGCACCGCGGGCGCGTGTTCGGGCCAGACGACCGGGACGATCAACCCCGGCGTGCTGTGGCTCACCCGCTACGGGCAGTTCGGTGTCGAGGCGCAGATTCCGGTCAACCGGGCGAGCGGCAGTCACGTCGGCGTGATCGTCGATGCGCACCTGTATTTCGACGACCTGTTCCCCGGCTCGCTCGGCAAGCCGCTTTTCTGATCGACGGAGCAACCCCATGAACCGCTTGACCACGATGCGCGCGGCCGCTGCCGCGCTGCTGCTCGCCGGCGTGCAGTTCGCGCATGCCCATGCGTTCCCGACGCATCAGGCGCCGTCCGCGGGCGAGACCGTGACTGCGTCGCCGCCGCGTGTCGCGATCGATTTCGACGACGGGCTCGAACCCGCGTTCAGCTCGATCGCCGTCACCGATGCGCAGGGCCGCGCCGTCACGAACGGCAAGGGCGAAGTCGACGCGTCGAACCGCAAGCACATGTCGGTCGCGCTGAATCCGCTGGCGCCGGGCGTCTACACGGTGGCGTGGGTGGCCGTCGCGCTCGACGGCCACCGCACGCAGGGGCACTACGCGTTCACGGTGAAGTGACGCTCGCCGCGCCCGCGCCCGACACCGTGCATTCGCGCCGGCGTCGGGCGCGGCGCACCGCATCGCGCCGCGTCAGAACCGGTAGTTCGCCACCACTTCGAGCCGCCGGTCGTTGCCGAGCAGGTACTGCGTTTCGTTGTAGTACGCGGACTGCACGAAGCGCCGGTTGAACACGTTGTACGCGCGCGCGGTGATCGTCGTGTCCTTGCGCGGCTTCCACGCGAGGCCGAGGTCGACCGTCGTGTACGACGGCATCACGAGCTGGTTCGCGGTGTCGGCGAAGCGTTTGCCGACGTACTTGACGCCCGCGATGCCCGTCCAGTCCGGCGCGAAGCGCCAGCTCACCCACAGGTTCGCGAGCCGCTGCGGCACCGACACCGGCACGTTGCCCGCGCGCGAGACGGTCGTGCCGCCGGACGTCTGCTGGAAGTCGTCGTATTTCGCGCGAAGAATCGACACGTTCGCGTCGACACGCCAGTCCTTCGCGATCTCCGCGCCGACCGTCGCCTCGAGTCCGCGCGACGACTGCTGGCCGACCTGGATCGACTGGTTCGGGTTCAGCGGATCGGCCGTCAGCAGATTGCTCTTGACGATCCGGTACGCGGCCAGCGTCCATTCCGCCTTGCCGCCGAGGAACGACTGCTTCACGCCGATCTCGATCTGCCGGCCGGTCGCGAGCGTGAAGTTCGCCTTCGACGCATTCAGCGACAGCAGCGAGGTGATCGGATCGGCCGCGACCGAGTACTGGCCGTACACGGCGAGGCCGGGCTGCATGTCGTACACGGTGCCGATGCGCCAGCCCGTGTTCGCGAACACCTTCGTGAACGCGCCGCCGTTCACGAGATCGTCGCGGTTCACGCTCGCATGGTCGTAGCGCAGCCCGCCGATCACCGACCAGCGCGACGTGATTTCCAGCCGGTTCTCGGCGAACAGCGCGTACTGGTTCGCCTGGCTGCGGTATTTCGGATAGGTGCCGGCCGTGTTGATGAAGCTGCCCGGATCGAAGTTGAACGGATCGACCGTCGACGTGCCCGAATACGGCGAGTTGTTGTCGTGCTGGAACGTCGTGTGATTGAACTCGAAGCCCGTCGAGAACGTGTTGCGCATCCCGAGCAGCGCCGTGGTCACGGTGGCCGCCGTCACGTTGCCGTACTGCTCCTGGTCGTGGAAGATTTCCGTGAAGCTGCTGCGCCGCACCTGCGCGGTCGACGGCAGGTACGTGTAGTACTCGGCGTCCTTCCAGTGACGGTTGCTCTTCATCCGGTACAGCGTGCTCGTCACGTTCAGGCTGTCGCTCGGCTGCCAGTTCGCCGACACCGTCGCCCAGCTGTCGCGAAACGCGATGTCGCTGTCGCCGACGTTGTAGTTCTTCTTGTCGAGCGCGCGATCGCGCGCGCCGTTCACGAGCGGCGCACCGAAATACTGCATCGGATGCTGGAAGCCCTGCGCGTACGACGCGCTCACGTACAGGTCGGACGTCACGTCGTAGCGCAATGCACCGGAGATCGACAGGTTGCGCGAATTGCCGCGGTCGACCCAGTTCGACGAACGATTGCCGCTGATGTCGAAGCGGTACGACAGCTTGTCGTTGATCGCGCCGCCGCTGCCGAACGCGACCCGCGCGGTGCCCTCGGTGCCGCCGCCAGCCTGCAGCTCGTTCTGGATCGCACCGCGCGTCGGCTTCTTCGGCACGATGTTGACGACGCCGCCGATCGCGCCTTCGCCGTAGATCACCGACGCCGGGCCGCGCAGCACGTCGATATGGTCGACCGACCACGTGTCGAACGGAAACGTGACGCCGATCGCGCCGTACGGGCGCACGCCGTCATAGAGCTGCGTGACCGACGACGCGCCGACGAAGCCGCGCGCGCCGAGCTCCGAGCCGCCGTTGCCCGGATGCGGCGATGCGCTGATGCCGGCGGCGCGGCTCACCGCGTCGACGATTGCGCTGTCGCCGCGCGTGTCGAGCGTCTTGCGATCGATCTGCTCGACGCTCGCGGGCGTCTCCAGCGACGTCAGGCCGAGACGGCTGCCGGTGTCGAGCGGCTGCGTGAGCGGCGTCGCCTTCCGGGCATTGACGCGAATCGGCGCAAGCGTGGCGCCGGCGCTCGCGGCATCGCTTTCCTGTGCGTGGCCCGCGGGCGCGAACGCCGCGAGAACGGCGGCAGGCAGCATCAATCCGAACTTCATGTTTCGATATCCTTTGAATCTGTTCAATGCGGTGTTGCTTGAAAGGCGGCGCATCAGAACGCGTACCGCATGCCGGCGAACACGCTGCGCCCTTCGCCCGGATAGAAGATCGCGGTGTTCGCGGTGCGCGCATTCGCGACCGTGCTGATGTCGCTCACATAGCGCTTGTTGGTCAGGTTGCGCGCATCGACGAACAGCGAGAGGCCATTGCGGAAGTCGTAGCCGGCCTGCAGCCCGAGCAGCGTGTAGCTCGGCACGCGCAACGTGTTCGCATCGTCGGCCCACGCGCCCGACGGCACCCAGTCGAGCGTCGCCGCGATGTGGAAGCCGCTCGGCCGCGCGTAACCCAGCGTCGCGCGCAGCACGTTGAGCGGCACGCCGGCGATCCGGTTGTTGCCGTACTGCGGGTCGTTCTTGAAGCGGAAGTCGTTCAGGTTCCAGATGCCCGACAGCGTGACCTTGTCGCCCGCGCCGCGCCCGGTGACGTTGCGCAGCAACTCGACCGACGCGCCGGCCTCGATCCCTTGCAGCACCGTCTTGTTCGCATTGAACGTCGATGCCGGGACATCCGGGTTCGTCGTGTACTGCAGCAGCTGGTCGCGCACGAGCGAGCGATAGGCGGTCACGTCCCAGCTCACGCGCTCGCGCGAGCCGCGCGTGCCGAACTCGATCGTCCACGCGTGCTGCGCCGCGAGCGGCGTGAAGCGCGTCGTGTTCGAGAAGGTCTGCGTGAGGTCGGAGAAGTCGGGCACGTCCTGGCTGCGCGTGATGTCGACGTAGGCCTGGGTGTGCGCATCCGGCTGCCACATCAGCCCGAGCTTCGGATTGACGCCGCTGTAGCTCGCGTTCGTCGACTTGTAGTTCGGGTTGCGCGGCAGCCCGCCGTTGTCGATGTACTCGCGCACCGAGTGCAGCACCTTCACGCCCGTCATCAGCGCGACGGTCGGCACGAAGAACAGCCGGTTCTCGACGTACGCCTCGTAGTTGAACGCCGTCTGCGTCGAGTCGAGCGTCTGTGCGCCCTTGTTGCCGTTGACGTTCACGTACTGGTTCGCCTGCGTGCGGCCGCCGAAGAAGCGCGCGCCGACGATCAGGTCGTTGCGCATTCCGCCGAGCGTCAGGTGGCCCGTGTAGCGCGGTGCGAAGCCGTAGGTCCAGCCGTCCTGGTCGAGCGCCTGGAAGATCGGGTGATAGAGGCTCTTGTGGATCGCCCACGTGTCGAACTGCAGTTCGCCCGAATCGAGTTTCACCGTCGTGCGGTTCGCGATCCGCTCGGTGCGCGTGTTGCGCGCCTGGTCGCCCGATATCGCGTTCGGCGCGGCCTTGGTCGGATTGTTCAGCGCGTCGGACAGCGACAGCGTGCCGGGCAGCAACTGGTCGATGACGTACACGCCGACGTAGAAGCGCGTCTCGACCGTCGGGCTGAACCGGTAGCCGACGTTCGCGTTGAACTGCTCGTATTGCCCCTTCGAATGATCGCGATAGCCGTCCGCGTGATTGACGCTGAAGTTCGCGAGGAAGTCGAGCGGGCCGAGCACGCGCGAGATCTGCGCGCTGGCGCGCACCGTGCCGTAGCTGCCGCCTTCCACGCGCAGGATGTTCGGCGCATCGGCGGTATGGGCGGTCGGCGTGATGAAGTCGATCGCGCCGCCGAGTGTCGACGCGCCGTACGCGAGGCCGTTGCCGCCCTTGTAGACCTGCACCGCCTGCAGCGCGAGCGGATCGATCTGGTAGTAGTCGCCGCTGCCGTCCGCGAGGTTGGTCGGGATGCCGTCCTGCAGGATTTCGAGGCCGCGCGTGTGGTACGAGCGGGCGATCCCCGAGCCGCGAATCGACAGCCGCAGCTCCTGGCCGTAGCGGTTCTCGACGAACACGCCGGGCACATCCTTCAGCACGTCGCGCAGCGTGAACGCATAGGTATTCCGGTAGCTGTCGGCATCGACGAAGCCCACCGAGCCGACCGTCTGCTCGAGCGTGCGCTTCAGGCTGTCGGTCGATTTCGATGTCAGCGAGTCCGTCTCGCGGGTTGCGTTGACGTGGATCGCGGGCAGTGTCGACGCGGTCGGCGAGTCGGTCGGCGCGGCGATGGCCTGTGCGCACGCGGCCGACGTGAAGAGCACGGAGAACGCGCCGGACAGCGCGACGGCAATACGGGTCGGGGTAAACATGTCGTTGTACGTAAGGTGATGGTGACGATGATGAGTCGGACGCGATGCGCGCCATGCACGGCGCCGGCCGCCGCGCGTGGTCACGCGCGCGGGTTCGGCATCGGGCACCGGCAGGGCGGGCAGGCGAAGCGGACGGCGCCGCGCGGTGTGCGGCGGCGCGGTCGCGAAGAGCGTCAGGCGCGGGCGGAAGGCGGCCCGCGCGCGGCGAGCGCGTAGCGCTTCGGCGGATGGCAGGCAGAGGGGATCAGCGGCTCGGGCGGCGCATGCCGCACGGCCGGGGAAGCGGAGAGCAACACCGCGAATTGCAGCGGCGGATGGCCGGCAAGCAGGCCGCAATAACCGCAGCGGTCGAAATGACCGGCGGATCGAGCATCGGACGGCGCATCCGGTTCCGCGTGCGCCACGAGCGTGTTGCCGGTTGCCGAGCAGATCGGCGAGGCCGGCAGGCCGTCATGGGGAGCGGCCGCGCGCAGCTGCGAGATCAGCGGCGCGACGAGCGCGAGCACGAGCGCGAACAACCCGAGCCACGCGGTGGCCCGGGCTTGTCGCGTCGTCGCGCCGCGTATGCCGGCGCGCGGTGAATCAGGCCGCTGCGCGTGCCGCACGGCCGAACAGCAGACGATCGATCAACCAGACCGCGACGATTGTCGCGCCCATCAGCGGGAAGACGACGCCGAGCAGCACGAGCCCCGCGATCCAGCCGCGCATCGGCGGCGTGCCGCGTTCGCGCGACGGCGCACCCAACTTGCGAGCCGGACGGCGCTTCCACCACATCACGGTGCCCGTGACGGCCATCGCGGCCAGCCCGAGCGACAGCACCGCGCAGACGATCTGGTTCGCGAGCCCGAAGTAGCGGCCCATGTGCAGCGACGTGCCGTACGACACGGCGCGCGATACCGCGCCGTAGTCGTCATAGCGGATGTCCTTCAGCACGGCCCCGCTGTACTGGTCGAGGTAGATCGTCCGCTCGGCCTTCGGGTCGTCCGGGAAGTACGACGCGGTGTACACGCCATCCGCGCCGGACGGCAATGCGAGCGTGTAGCCGCTCGTCACGCCGAGGCCTCCAACGATCGCGATCGCGCGGGCCAGCGGCAGCGGTGCCGGCGTCGGTGCCGACGGCGAGTGCGGGACGGGCACGTTGCCGACCGCCCACGGCGTTTGCGGCAACGGCAGGTCGTCCATCACCATCCCCGGCATCGAGTCGCCGGATTCGTGGTGATGGCCGGACGGTGCGCCAGCCTTGGCAGGCGCGGGCGCCGCGGCGCCGTCGGGGCGCGTCGAGCGTACCGACGCGCCGCCCCATGCGCCTTCCGGCGCGCCGAGGTTCACGGTGGCGGCCAGCGCCTTGAAGTTCTTGCCCCACGAGCCCGACCACGGCAGCCCCGTCAGGATGAACGCGACCGTGCCGGCCGCGAGCCAGATGCCGGCCGTCGCGTGGAGGTTTTTCCACAGCGGCCGGCCGCGCAGCGACAGGTCGGGGCGCAGTGCCTGCCCGACGCGTGTCGCGCCGCGCGGCCACCACAGCGCGATGCCGGTGCCGATCATCACGAAGGTCCAGCACGCGGCGAGCTCCATCAGCAACTCGCCCGTCTTGCCGAGCAGCAGCTTGCGATGCAGCATCCGGTCGATCTGCATGAAGCGGTTCTCGACGCTCAGCGTGCCGAGCACGCTGCCGTCGTACGGGTTCACGTACACGCTCTCGCGGCTGCCGTCGCGCAGCCGGAACACGTATTCGGCGCTGCGGTCAGGCGCGGTCGAGACCTGGACGGACACCGGCGTCGCGCCGGCCGGCATCGCGGTACGCGCATTCGCGAGCAGTGTGTCGGCATCGAGCCGCGGCGTGGCGCGCGGCTCGACGACGAGCCGGTGCGGATACAGCAGCGGCTCGATCTGCGGCTGGAAGCAATAGAGCGTGCCGGTGATCGCGAGGACCACCAGGAACGGCATGACGAACAGGCCGGCATAGAAGTGCCAGCGCCAGAGCGTCCGGTAGCCGGCGTGGGCGGATTGGGCGGGCGAGATCGCCCGTTCGACGGTGGTCGACATGGTGTCAGCTCCTCGGGTTCGTTGAGCGGCCGCGCCGGCGCGGGCCGGCAGGCGTCAACGCGCGTTGCGCCCGCCTGCGCGCAGCGACGGAACGGGCGGCGCGGCGCCATGCGCGTGCGAGGCGCATGACGGCGTCGCCCGCGCGAGGCGGGCAGGCGGGTGAACGCTTGAATCAGGTCTTGTGAGACGAACGGCATGCGGGCCCGCGCACGTCGACGTGCACGAGCCGCGGGGCGGAACCGTCAGCAGAACTGCGGAGGTGCGCGGGAGGGTGGGCGATCGTCGAAGATCGATCGCACGACCGGAATACGGTCGACGTGAATCCGGAAGCGCCGCGGCGCGGCGGCGGGAAACAGCAGTACCAGCAGCACGAACGACGCCAACGCGGTGAACAGCGCGGCGCCGAATGCGCACAGGCTGTCGCCGCTGCCGGACGACGCCGTGTTGTCGGCATGCCCGTCATGCTTGAGCGCATCGGCGAGCGCGAGCGCATCGTTGGCCGGTGTGATCGGCGCGCCGGCATCGAAACGGGCAGCCAGTGCCGCCACGTCGACGATCAGCGGGCCGCGGCCCGAACACAGCACCACCGAGCCCGCATCCGGACCGTCCGGATCGAGCATCACGGCGCCCGACATCAGCGCGCGGGACAGCAGCGTCACGAGGAGGAACCCCCACAGAAGCTGTCGCGCGACGCCTTGCCGGAGCAGGAAGTGGCGAAGTGCGTTCATGGCGCGCGATTGTACCTCCGTTTGCGGCGCGGGGCCGTCCGCCACGCTGATGCACGGCATCAGCCCGGCGTGCTGCCGGAAGCGGACGAAAGCATGCGGGCGGCTATTCGGAACCGGACGATCCGCTGCCGGGCGGCGCGTTCGCCGGGCCATATGACCAGCTGCCGTCCGCGCGGGCGGTCAGCACGTTGCCCGAGCGCCGGTCGTGCAGATGCCACTGTTCGTCGGCCGGGTCGTCGCCGTACGGCCAGGTCGTCAGCTTGCCGCCGAGGTCGAAAGCGAACGCCCACGAACCGGGCTGGGCACACGGCGTGACCGATTGCAGGATCTGCCCGTCGAGCCGTTGCGCGGCGGCTGCGATGTCGCCGGATCGGGATTCGCTGTGCGCGAGTTCGAGACCGTCGAGCGTGATCGACCAATGGCAGTAGCAGATCCACAGGTGCCCGTTGCCGGCCACCGTCACGTGCCGCGACGCGAGCCTGTCCCGCGCGGTCGCGGACAGGCCGGGCGAGCCGGCGAGCGGCTCCCTGATATGCAGCACGGGTTGCCCGAATTCGAACGTGAGAAAGCTGCCCTGGCCTTTCGTCACGGACCAGGCAGGGGTTTCGCAGATGGCCGGCCAGATCTGGTCGAAGTCGACAGCGGTCACGGCATGCGTCTCACATCGGCGAAGCCGGTCTCGGCCTCTGCGTCGTCGGCGTGGCCGTCATCGTTGGCCAGCAAATCGGACAGGCCGGCCGGCGACAAGCACCGCATCGTCCGCTCGACGTCGTGATCGTAGCGGCGATCGTTCGGGTCGAGCGGCTTCCGCGCGTTGCGGCCGCAGCGTTTCACGAACACGCCGAGCGTGCCGGCCAGTCGGGATGTGCGGTTCCTGGGGATCATGCGGCGAGGTCATCGGGCATGCGCGTGCCGCGAATCGGGAAAGGCCGCCGTGGCCGTGCATGAGGCCCGCGGCAGCCGATGCATTGCGCCGGCTCAGGCCGGATACGCATCGTCCACTTTCAGGTTCGCGAGCCGGAACAGCGTGCGCAGCGTCTGCGGATGAATGTCGCGGTGCGCGGCGAGCGACGTCAGCATGAAGTCGAGCACCTTCGCGTAGCGGAGCAGCACGAGGCAGCGCGCGAGATCGGGCGTGCGGCCGCGCATGTCCTCGGCGAGGTGAACCATTTCGGTGGACAACGAGCGTGCCATCTCGAGTTCCATCTGCTGTTTTTCGGTCCAGTCGGGCAACGGCTGTTCGAGCAGCTTTGCGAGAAAGAGCTGGAACGACGTGTCGGACGAATTGGGCAGCATATCCATGAAGGGCCTCGTTACTTGCTCGGATCGTTCGGGCGTGTCCGCTGGATGCGCCCGACGGTGGGTTCGTGTCCGCGCGGTGATCGGCGCGGCGGTTACCCGAACGGGATGCAGGTTTCGTACCAGCGGCGCGAGACGATTGTTGAGTATTGTTGAGATGCGCTGTGGCGCAGGTGGCGAGTCCCGCCGGTACTGGGTTGCGGAGGTGATCGAGGAGGACATCTACACGCGCGGCGCGATGCATGTGAGGGGCGCGAAACGGCTCGCCGAGGCGAAATGCTTCACGGATGTAACGTAACGCCCGTTTAAATCTCGTGACGCGTTTGCGCGGCGAACCGTGCGAATCCCGCGACCCGCGGCGGCCCGCGCATTCCGCCTGCGCTTGCCGGGCGTTCGGCAGGCCGGACGCGGTGCGACAGGAGGTTCGCCCAGGGGCGGCGGGCGCCACCGGCGAATGTGCTGGATGTTTCAAATCCGAGACGGATTGGCGCGCGGCGATCCGGCGGCGCGCCTCGTCCAACTGGCCCAGCGAATTGTCGGCCAATTGTCCATGGGCAGACGGCGCGCGTTTGCCAACAATCTCCCGATCATCCCTGCGAGGTTCGACATGAGCGTCCACGCCTTCTTCTCGGCCAACCTGATGCTGGCCTACACGGCTTATTTCATCGGGACGGCCAGCCCCGGGCCGAGCAATCTCGCGATCATGTCGGTCGCCGCGAACCAGGGCCGCAAGGCGGCGCTCGCGTTCGCGCTCGGCGTCATCTCCGGGTCGATGTGCTGGGCGACGGTGGCGGCGCTCGGCGTGTCGGCCGCGCTGCTCGCGTGGTCGAAACTGCTGGTCGCGATCAAGCTGTTCGGCGGGCTGTACCTGCTGTGGCTCGCGTTCAAGTCGGGGCGCACGGCGTGGTCGGGCAAGGCGGCGGCATCGCTGAACGCGGCGGGCGAGCAGCGGCTGTCGCGCTTCTATGTGCGCGGCGCGATGCTGCACCTGACCAATCCGAAAGCGATCCTCGTGTGGGTGTCGATCGTCGCGCTGTCGTCGAACGGTGCGGGCGCGTCGCACGGCGCCGTCGTGCCGGGCTGTCTCGTGATCGGGTGCCTGGTGTTCGGTGGCTACGCGCTCGTGTTCTCGATGGACGGCGCGCGCCGGCTCTACGTGCGCGGCCGGCGTGCGATGGAAGCGTGTCTCGCCGTCGTGTTCGGCGTGGCGGGGATTCGGTTGCTGGTGTCGAACGTGTAGCGTGTGCGATCGTCTTGCGGGTGAGCGATTGCCGCGGAGGGGAACATGAGCCGTTCCATCAAGCTCTGGAGAATCGGGATGGTGCCGGCGCCGAAGGGTGCGCGTCGCCGGTCCATGCGTTGCCGGTTGATCGGCCTCGGGGCGCAGGCTCGACGCTGCCCTGGAACATCTGAACGAGAGCCTTTGAAGTGAGCCCATTCCGCACCAACGTTCTGCGCCTGCTGGGCGCGGGGTTGTTCGTTTCCCTTGCAACTGCCGGTGTTGCGCGCGAGCCGGCGTTGCCCGAAATATCCGCGGCCAAGGGGCCCGTGCTACGCGATTTTGCCGACATCCGTCTCGCAGTCCGGTCGATCGAATGCGACGACCGCAATCAATGTTCGGTGCTGGCGCGCGGTGTCTATCAGGGCAAGACGGTGGGCGTCAAAGTGGTGTTCGGTGCGCGCGAAGGCTCGCGCAGCGGAATCGCCTATCAGTCGATCGGCGCCGAAAGCGATGCGTTACTGGGCGCACTGTCGACGCTGTACGGGCAGCCGCTGCCGTCGGCGAAATTCGCGGCACGCGCGTACGGCGACGTCGTCGTGCTGCGCGGTAACCTCAGCGAGGTCGGCACATACCCGATGCAGGCGAAAGTCTTCTTCTTTGCCGACGGCCCCGAATCGCGCTATGCCGAGCTATATACGAACATCGACGTCACCCGCGGGGTGCTCGAGATTCGTGAAAAGGACATGAGCTACCGAGCGAACGTGCTGGCCGCGCTCGCAAGGTGAGCGGTTCAAGCGTATCCGAGGCGGACATCCCGCGCGTGATCCGGGCGGGATGTCCGCCGCTTCAGAAAATGAAGCCCGTATTGATGAACTTCGAGTAGTGATCCGACACGATCGAATCGAGCAGCTGCTTGCTGCCTTCGGTCTGCTTCGCCGCGACCATCGAGCGGATCGAGAACGCGCGCAGCGCGTCGCTCACCGACAGCGTGCCTTCCGCCGAATCCTTGCGCCCCGCGAACGGGAACACGTCCGGCCCGCGCTGACATTGGCAGTTGATGTTCACGCGGCACACCTGGTTGACGAGCGGGTCGACCAGCGCGCCGATCTGCGCCGGGTCGGAACCGAAGATGCTGACCTGCTGGCCGTGATCCGACGTCGTCACGTAGTCGAGCGCGGTTTCCACGTCGTCGAACGTCGCGACCGGAATGATCGGCCCGAACTGTTCCTCGCGGTACAGCTTCATCCCTTCCGACACCGGGTACACGACGGCCGGATAGAACAGCGTCTTGCTGAACTCGCCGCCCGAATGGTTGACGACCTGCGCACCCTTGGCCTTCGCATCGTCGATCGCGTCCGTCATGTACGCCGTGCGATGCATGCCCGGCAGCGGCGTGATGCTGACGCCTTTCTCCCACGGCATGCCGATCTTCAGCTGCTCGAGCGCGGCGGTGAAGCGCTTCAGGAATTCGTCGACGATCGAGCGGTGCACGAGCAGCATCTTCAGCGCGGTGCAGCGCTGGCCATTGAACGACAGCGCGCCGAGCAGGCACTCCTTCACGGTGAGGTCGAGATCGGCGTCGGGCAGCACGATCGCCGCGTTCTTCGCGTCGAGGCCGAGGATCGCGCGCAGCCGGTGCGATTTCGGGTGCTGCTTCTTCAGGTGGTCGGCCACCTTGCTCGACCCGATCAGCGCGAGCACGTTGATCTTGCCCGACGCGAGCATGTGCGGCACGACCACCGCGCCCGGCGCGTAGATCGTGTTGATCACGCCCTTCGGGAACGCGTCGCGGAACGCTTCGAGCAGCGGCTCGAACAGCAGCGTGCCGTACTGGGGCGGCTTGAACACCACGGTATTGCCCATCAGCAGCGCGGGGATCAGCGTCGCGAAGGTTTCGTTCAGCGGATAGTTGTACGGGCCCATGCACAGCACGACGCCGAGCGGCGTGCGGCGGATCTGGCCGATCGTGCCTTCGGCGATCACGAAGCGCGAATTCGCGTTGTCGAGCTCCTTCAGCGCGTCGATCGTCTGCGTCATGTACGTGACGGTGCGGTCGAACTCCTTCTGCGAATCGGCGAGGCTCTTGCCGATTTCCCACATGATCAGGTTCACCACCAGCTCACGCTGCGCGACCATCCGCTTGATGAAATCCTGCATGCACGCGATGCGCTGCTCGACCTTCATCGTCGGCCACTCGCCGCGGCCGGCGTCGTACGCGCGCACCGCGGCGTCGAGCGCCGCGTCGCTTTCCGTTTCGCCCATCACCGGGTAGCTGCCGATCTCGACCTGCTCGACGCTGCCGTCCGCCTGTCGCACGCACACGGGCGACAGCACGGTCTTGGTCGCGCCGTCCCACGGCCGTAACGCGCCGTCGACGAGCGACACGCGCTGGTGAATCGGCGAAGCGAGCCGGTACTCGGCGGGGATGTCCTGAAAGGCGGGAAACAGCTGCTGCAGGGAGGCGGAATCGGGCATGACGGTCTCGTTTGACGGGGTGTCCGGGAAGGACGGGCGATGCGAATCCTGAGCGGGGAGATCCTCGATCCTGAATCGGCATCATGACGCGCGGACGACGTCGCGTCACGCATGACCCTGGCCGATTCAACGACTGGAACCAGTTCCATTAAAAAGGAACGCCGGCGCGAATGCAAGAATTGCCGAATCGCGCCGCATCGATCGTAAGCATTCGGAAAGACTGTTGCCGAATGCCTGGTATAACACGCCGATTGCACTCGCAAACGTTTCCCTTGGGCCGGATTGCGCGGATAATGGCCCGGCGCGGCGAAGAAAAAAATGAAGTGAGCCTGAGAGCATAGGTAGTGAAGAAAGGAAGAAAGTCCGCCGCGCTGCCGATGCGAGGTCGGCTGCCCGGAGCGCCGGGTCGGGGTTGCCCGGTCCGGCGCGCACCGGACTTCGAATGCGCACCGTCCGCTGCGACGGATGCTTCGTGATCCTCTCCAGTCCTTTCGTCGTCGTCTCCCGAATCCCGACTGTCGCCCGGCCCTTCATCACCTGATGCGGCCGATGGAATGCTTTCGTTTTTATTACGCATGAGTCGCGTAAAACGATGAGACAGAAAGGTATTCGTCAGGAATGCAGAGCGCCAGGCGCCTGCACGTTGCGAGCAGGCGACATGTTAAAAATTAACTAAAAACACGAATCATTCTCGTTTAATATTTCGCTCCGTTACGAGCCGTGACTGAGCGTCACGGCTTCTTTCGTGCCGGTCCTGCCGGCCGGCTGCCACCCGCGCCGGCCGTTCACCGGCTCGCCCGCGCGACGAGGCGATCCCCCGCGCGCCGCTTCATTTCACGGAAAGGATTTCGCCAGCCCGATTCACGGTGTGGTTTCGCGCGTTGGCCGGATGCGTTTCCGTTCGCCGTTTTCCTTCAGCCTCTACTTCAACGATGAAACTCAACAAGAGCGCCTGCCATGCGCTGCTGATCGCCACGTCGCTGGCCGGCGCGCGCACCTCCTTCGCACAGGCGAGCGACGCCGCGGCGACCTTGCCCGCGATCTCGGTCAAGGCGACCGCCGAACATGCGTCGTACGACGGTGGCCGCTCGCGTGCGGCCACCAAGACCGACATGTCGCTGATGGACGTACCGCAGACGGTGAACGTCGTGCCGCACGCAGTGATCGAGGACCAGAACGCGACGTCGATGCAGGACGCGCTGCGCAACGTGCCGGGCGTCGGCTTCTCGGTCGGCGACGGCCAGCGCGACCAGATCACGATCCGCGGCTTCAACAGCATCACGGACCAGTACGTCGACGGCATCCGCGACGATGCGCTCTACTATCGCGACCTGTCGAATGTCGATCACGTCGAAGTGCTGAAGGGGCCGGCGGCGGTGCTGTACGGGCGCGGTTCGGCAGGCGGCATCGTGAATCGCGTGTTGAAGCGGCCGGAGGCGAACCCGGTGCGCGACGTGGGCGTGACGCTCGGCACACGCGGCGAGCGGCGCGGCGAATTCGACCTTGGCTGGAATGCGAACGACGCAGCGCGTTTCCGCATCACCGGCGCGGCCGAAAACTCGAACAGCTTCCGCGACCAGTTCCAGCTCAACCGCCAGGCGATCGCGCCGTCCGCGCAGTTCAAGCTCGACAGCGACACCGTGCTGAACGTCGAATTCGACTACCTGCACGACCGCCGCACGTCCGACCAGGGGCTGCCCGCGTATCTCGGCCGGCCGGTCGACGTGCCGATCAACACGTTCTACGGCTCGGCCGACGCGGCGAACAGCTCGTACAACGACGTCTCCGCGAAGAGCGCGACGGTGTCGCTCGATCATCGCTTCAACGATTCGCTGTCGTTCCATGGCGCGATCCGTGCGTACGACTTCTCGCTCGAACGCAAGAACTACGTGACGTACGAGCCGATCAAGACGGCCGCGCACCCGGTCGTCACGCTCGACCAGTCGACGCGCCAGCGCACCGACCACGGCATCGACGGCCTGTTCGAGCTCACGCAGAAGACGTCGCTGTTCGGCATGCGCCACGAGCTGCTGTACGGGCTCGAACTGTCGCAGCAGCAGAAGTTCGACACGATCTACAGCGTGTCGAAGGTCGCGACCTACGATCTGTTCAATCCGCAGCAGGTGGTGCTGCCCGGCGTGCCGACCGGCGCGCGGGCCAAGACGAACGCGTCGACCGTCGTCGGGCTCGCGGGCGTCTATGCGCAGGACCTGATTTCGCTGACCGAACACTGGAAGGTGCTCGCGGGGCTGCGCTTCGACTACCTGAACCAGATCCGCCACGACTACACGTCGTCGAACGTCAACCTCGATCGCACCGATCACGCGTGGAGCCCGCGCGTCGGCCTGATCTACGAACCGCTCGACTGGCTGACGCTGTACGGCTCGTTCAGCCAGTCGTTCTCGCCGCTGGCCGATACGCTGATCAGTTCGGGCGCGTTCTCGAACGGCGCCGCGCTCGCGCCGCAGAAGACCACCGCGTATGAAGTCGGCTCGCGCTTCGACCTTGGCGGCAAGGCGACGGCCAGCGTCGCGCTGTTCGACATGCGCCAGACCAACCAGCAGATCGGCGACCCGGCGAACCCCGGCTATGCGCTGCCGATCGGCACGCAGCACGTGCACGGGATGGAGCTGGGCTTTACCGGCGAGATTGCGCCGAAGTGGTCGGTGTATGCGGGCTACGCGTACCTGAACGGGACGGTCGACGGCTCGGCGCAATCGACGGCGGCCGGCGTCGCGGTATCGAGCAACACGCCGGGGCTGATGCCGCGCCATAGCGCGAACCTGTGGGTGAAGCGGGAGCTACCTGCCGGCTTCTACGCGGCGGCCGGCATGCAGTTCCAGTCGGCGCGTTACACGTCGGCGAGCGATCTCGTCACGCTGCCGTCGTTCACTGTGTTCAACCTGGGCGCCGGCTATCGCAGCAAGAAGGTCGACGTGACGCTCACGCTCGACAACCTGTTCAATCGCCGCTACTTCATCGCCGCGCACGGCAATGCGGACCTGTACAACATGCCCGGCGATCCGCGCACGCTGACCGCCACGGTGAAGTGGCACATGTAATGCGCGCGATGCATGTGCCGGGTGACAATGCGGGTCTTCGTCACGATGACCCGCACCTCACTGCCCATGATCCGCCAATCGATTGATGTGTCGAACCTGACCGGCCGCGCCCGCGTGCTGTGCGCGGTGTTGTGGCTGGCGGGCGGCGCGGTCGCGGCGCACGCGCAGACGATCCCGGCCGACGCCGAACCGGAATGCCATTCGGTGCACGTCGGCCGGTCGATCACGCTGTCGGGTCGTTACACAGTCGACTACGGCGACGAAGAGAGCGGGGAGGACGTGTGGTTCGAAGAGGACGACGCGTCGGCGCGGCGCTTGCCCGACCGTTCACAGCGCGCGGGTGTGATCCGGTTCACGAACCAGCGCGACGCACGGCGCAGTCTGCGGCTGCCGGCGGCGCAACCCGATGGCGTGTGCCGCTTCGACGGGCGCGCGACGCTCGTGATTCGCGATCTTGAAACCGTGTGCCCGGGGCTGGAGGAGCCCGATCACGCGCGACAGGTGAAGGTGGTGAAGGCCAGCCCGCCGACGCGACACGCGTGCGAGGCCGCCGCGCGATGAGGCTGGCGCGACCGCGCCGTTACTCGACGTCCTCGTCGTCCACCAGATCGTCGCCATCCGCATCGGGATCCGGCGATGCATACGCGCTCGCCTGCTCGAGCAGCCAGCCGCGAAACAGCTCCAGCGGCTTGCTGTGGCTGAGCTCCGTCGGATACACGAGGTAGTACGCGGAATCGCCGACGGTTGCCGCATCGCACGGCACCACCAGCCCGAGCTGCTGCAGCTGTTCCTCGACGAAGAACTTCGGCACGAGCGCGATGCCGAGCCCGGCCGCGGCCGCGCTGATCAGCATCGTGTGCAGCTCGTAGCGCACGCCCTGCATCGTGCGGATATCCTCGACGCCGTGCGTCTCGAACCACTGCGCCCACGCGCCGGGGCGCGTCGTCGAGTGCAGCAGCGGGTAGGCGAGCAGGTCCTCGACGCTGTGCACGGGCCCGTCGAGCAGCGCGGGCGAGCAGATCGGCACGACTTCCTCGCCGAACAGGTAGTCGGACGACGTGCCGGGCCAGGTCGGCTTGCCGTAGTGGATCGCGGCCTCGAAGTGGGTGTCCTCGAACGAGAACAGGTCGGTGCGGCTGCCCATGTTCACGCGCACGTCGGGCGTGCGGTCGTAGAAGCTCTTGATGCGCGGGATCAGCCAGTGCGACGCGAAGGTCGGCAGCACGGCCAGCTCCAGGTAGCCGCCGCCGCTGCCGTGCGCGATGATCGACAGCGTGTCGCGGTCGAGCGTTTCCAGCGCGCGCCGCACCTGTGTGCCATACAGCTTGCCGGCGCGCGTCAGCACGACGCGCTGCTTCACGCGGGCGAACAGCCGCACGCCGAGGCTCGCTTCGAGCGTCGCGATCTGGCGCGACACCGCGCTTTCGGTCAGGAACAACTCCTTGGCCGCGTGCGTGAAGCTCTCGTGGCGCGCGGCGGCTTCGAAAGCCACGAGCGCGCCCATGTTGGGGATCTTGAATTTACGCATGATGTTCGATTCGTCTGACGATCAGGCCGCCACGGCACAAGGCGGGCGGTGGGGCAGGGGAGCCGCTGATAATTCCAAAAACTCATCACATATCAATTTAATCTCGCTTTACGCCCGGCTGCAACCCTTTGAATAATGCTCCCCACGCAAGGTCAGGCGCCCGTGGGGCGGCCGGCCGACGAGTTGCCGGCACGTTTGCCGGCGGTCCCCCGAGACGAGAATCCAGATGCGCAATCCGAATATCGAGAGCTTGCTGACGAAGCTGCTGGGACAGGCGAAGACCGACGCCCTGTTCTCGACCCTGAACATGCCGGCCATCCTCGAAGAGTGGGAAGACGGCGTCGTGACGCGCGCGGAAATCGCGCAGGCGATGAACATGGCGCTGTTCGAAGGGCTGCTCGAACGTTCGGCGAACGGCCGCGCGTATACGGCCGAGACGATCGAAAGCGGCGGCTCGGTGTATTTCGACCACGGCGCGCTGCGCACGGTGCGCTGGCCGCACACGGGCGCGCTGCCGCCGGGCGAGGCGGCGTTCACGCGCATCCTGCGTCCGCTCGGCTTCCGCCTGAACGGCCGCTACCCGCTCGACAAGCTCGGCATGACGGGCCGCGCGTATGCGCACGAAGACGCGCCGGACGAAATCGCGCAGTTCTTCGTCAGCGAACTGCATCCGGAACGTTTCTCGAAGGAATTCCAGCAGGCCGTGACGAACGTCGTGAGCTCGTCGCGCGATCCGCTGTCCCCGGCGGCCGTCGCGCTGCTGTGGGAAGTCGAGCGCGAAGGCTGGCTGTCGCTGGAGGCCGCGCATGCGCTGCTGCCGGAGATCGTCGGGGCGTTCGCGCGCCAGCACGACCTGCCGAACGAGCTCGACTACGAAACGCTGCTGCTCGAATCGGCGGAAATGGCGTGGATCTCGACCGAGGGCAACGCGTTCAACCACGCGACCGACCGTGTTGCCGACGTGTTCAAGCTGTCCGACGCCGAGAAGGCGAAGGGCCGGCCGATGAAGCCGGAAGTCGAGCGCTCGCGCTCGGGCCGCGTGTTCCAGACCGCGTATCGCGCGGACACCGTCGAGCGCGAATTCCGCACGCGTGACGGCGGCACGGTGAAGCGCAACGTGCCGGGTTCGTTCTACGAGTTCATCACGCGCAAGCGCACGTTCGACCAGGCGGCGCGCCGCTGGGTGACCGACCTGCGTTTCGATGCCGGTAACGCACAGGGCATCTTCAAGATGACCGCGAACGCGGCGAAGTAACGAAGCGAAAGCGGGGCGCTGCGCCGGCCGGGACGGTTGGCCGGCGCGTGCGCGAAACGCTGCCTGAAGCGCCCTGAGGATTCAGGGCGTTTGCCATTTCGGGGAAGGGCCGCCATTGACGGTGCGGCCGGGCGCGCGGGTTTGCGCGGCCCCGAAAATCTCATCGAGTCGCGTCATGTCCACCGGTACGGGACGACACACGTCTCGCCAGTCGAACCATCGCTCATCAACCGATTCGTCGTAGCACTTGTCAGGGATGCTCGAACTCGGCAAGGAGTGCCAAGCGTAGCGAGCCCGGTGTCGAACGCCGGGCTCGCCCCTCATGGCGTTGAACCTGTCATGCCGGCGTGTTTGCCGGGGCACGTCCCCGGCGCGCCGGATGACCCGTCACGCTGCGCGACGGAACAGGCGAATCACGAGCAACAGGATCACCGCACCGATGAGGGCGATGACGATCGAGCCGAGAATCCCGCTGAAGCCGATACCGAGCAATCCGGCGAGCCAGCCGCCAATTACCGCGCCCAGAATCCCGACGACGATGTCGACGAGCAGGCCGAAACCGCCGCCCTTGACGAGTACGCCCGCAAGCCAGCCGGCGATGGCGCCGATGACCAGCCATATGATCAAGCCATGCATATCCATGAACGATATTTCCTCTGGATTGGCGAAATGGTTGTAAATCCGGCGGTCACGCCTTTACCCGCGGTATCAGGCATGCAGCGCAAAGCCGGCCGTTCCGAAGAACGGTCGGCCGGCCGCGTCGTGACTCGTTCATTGCGAGGCGGCGGTTGCCGCGCTTGCGGCCTTCGCTTTCTTTGCCGCGTGGTGGTGGCCGATCGCGCAACCGGCGGCGGCACCCATTGCCCCGTGGTGCCCCGCGACATGGCCGGCGACGCCGCCCACGGCTGCACCCTTCAGGCACCCCGCCGCAAATCCGGGGATCGATGCGGTCATCAACGCGAGGCAGGCGACCGATATCGAAAGAAATTTCATTGTTTATCTCCCTGAAAACCGAGTTGTACTAATTGGATTTGATCGAACAGGCACGCTCAGAAGACGTGCGTGATCAGAAAGAACAGCACCAGCAGCCCGACCGGCACGCCGAGCAGCCAGGCGATCAGGTATTTGCCCATGTCGTTGTCCTGGTGGCCGCGACGCCATCGGCGCCGCGGCGGGTTATGTCGATGCGCTATCGCATCACAGCTCGCGGTCGAAGTCCTTCAGCTGCTTCTCGGCTTCATCGCGTGCGATGCCGTAACGCTCCTGGATCTTGCCGGCCAGGTACTCGCGATTGCCGTCGGCCACTTTCAGGTCGTCGTCGGTCAACTTGCCCCACTTGGCCTTCAGCTTGCCGGAGAGTTGTTTCCACTGGCCCTTGATCTTGTCCTCGTTCATCGTGTGCTCCTTGTCATGCAGGGAAGAAAAGCGCGGCGGCGTGCCGCGCCGGGAGGTCAGGCCTTTGCCTTCAGGCCGGATGCGTCGACGTGCTTCACGCCCTTGATCGCGCGCGTGACGGCGACAGCCTTCTTCACGGCGACCTTCGTCGGCAGCACGCCGGTGAGCGTGACGACGCCGTCGACCGTCTTCACGCTGATGTCGGTGCTCTTGACGCCGTCGGTGGTCGCGAGTTCACCCTTCACCTTGGTCGTGATCCACGTGTCGGTAACGGGCTGGTTCGATTCGGCCGTCATGCCGCTGTCGGTGGACGAGGCTTGCGCCTGCGCGTTCGTGAGCGGTGCGGCGCAGAGCAGGAAGGCCGCGCTGGCGGCGAGCAGCGTCGAAAGGTGCGAGGTCTTGTTCATCGATGTTCTCCTTCGATTGGCGTGATGAATGAATTGATCACGGAGCACGGCGCGTGCCCGGATCAATGGGCGATCGCGGATCAATGGGCGATCGGCGTGTCGTAGCCGGGCTCGCGCGGCGGCATGTCCGGGCGCGGCACGTCGGGCGGCAACGGAACCGGCGGATCGGTGCCGGGCGGCGGTTCGGGCGGATTGTCCGGGGCCGGTTCGGGCCGCGTCGGATCGGGTGTCTGATGCAGCTTCATCGTGCTTCTCCTCTGCGGTTCGGAAGGCAGCGCATGAGCGCCGATGCAGTACCAGCGTACCGGGGCGATCGTGCGCGTACATCGCGCAAATTCACCTGATCGGCTAGTGCGTTTGCACGGGGCGTCGAGAAGGGGGAGGCGGTGCGCCTGTCGGGCGGGACGTGCGGAAAGCCGCTGCAGTGGATGCTTCGGGGATCGGCGGGACACCGCACGGTGGAGCGGGCCGTGCGCATGTACTATGACGAATAGTGCATCCGCGACTGTCGTGCACCAGTGCGGGCACGCGATCATCGCCACACGCGCCGGCCGGCGCGTGCCGATGTAGCGGCAACCGGGCCGGCAGTCATGCTGACGACAGGGACAACCATTCGATGAACGAACAGGTAAACGAACAGGCGCTCAAGTCGCATACCGACCGGCGCCAGCTGCACCAGATCATCGCGGGGCTCACCGAGGGCGTGATCCTGATCGAGCCCGACCAGCGGATCGTCTGGGCGAACGAGGCCGCGCTCGCGATGCACGGCGTGACCGAGCTGCAGGCGCTCGGCGCGACCGTCACCGATTACCGCGAGCGCTTCCGGCTGCGCTACCGGAACAACCACCCGGTGCGCGACGGCCACTATCCGATGGATCGCGTGATCGCGGGCGAGGAGTTCAGCGACGTGACGGTCGAAGTCGAATCGGCCGCCGACGAAACCATGAGCTGGGTCCACCGCATCCGCAGCCTCGTGCTGACGAACGCGGCCGGCGAACCCGATTGCCTCGCGCTCGTGCTGCACGACGCGACCGAGTGGGCGAGCGCCGAGGAGCGCTTCGAGCGCACCTTCAACGCGAACCCGGCGCCGGCCGTGATCTGCCGGCTCGACGACCTGCGCTACGTGAAGGTCAACCAGGGCTTTCTCGACATGACCGGCCACGCGCGTGAAGACGTGCTCGGCCGCTCGGTGTACGAGCTCGACGTGCTCGACCAGGCCGAGCGGCGCGAACTCGCGATCGAGCGGCTCGGCGAAGGCGCGACGATCCCGCAGATGGAGGCCGTGCTGAAGCTCGCGGACGGCGGCACGAAGGCGGTGGTCGTCGCCGGGCAGCCGATCGACATGAACGACGAGGCGTGCATGCTGTTCACGTTCATGGATCTCGAGCCGCGCAAGCAGGCCGAGCGCGCGCTGCGGCAGAGCGAGGAACGCTTCGCGACGGCGTTCCGGATGGCGCCGGTCCCCACCGCGATCGTCACGGCCGACCGCTTCGAATTGCTCGACGTGAACGGCGCGTTCGCCGCGATGACGGGCCACGCGCAGGACGACCTGCTCGGCAAATCCGCGGACGAGATCGGGCTATGGGCCGAGCGCGGCGCATGGCAGCACATCGAGAGCCAGCTCGCGCGCGACGGCAGCGTGCGCAACGCCGACGTGCAGATCCGCACGCGTGAAGGCGACGTGCGCGATTGCGTCGTGTCGGCCGATCCCGTCGCGATTCACGGGCGCGACTGCCTGCTCGTCGCACTGCTCGACATCAGCGACCGCAAGCGCACGGAGATGGAGCTCGTCTACGCGATCGAAACGGCGATGCAGGATGCATCGTGGTTCAGCCGCACGCTGATCGAGAAGCTCGCGAACGTGCGGCGTGCGAATGCGCCGGATGCGGGCGCCCAGCTGTCGGACCTGACCGCACGCGAGCGCGACGTGTTCGACCTGCTGTGCCACGGTCTTGCCGACAAGGAGATCGCCGGCCGCCTCGGGCTCGCGCCGAACACGGTGCGCAATCACGTCGCGACGATCTACGCGAAGCTCGACGTGCATAGCCGCGGCGAGGCGATCGTGTGGGCGCGCGAACGCGGGATCGTCGGCGCGGCCGAGGCGAACGGCGCGCGCGGCGACAAGGGCGGCGCGAAGGACAAGGGCTGACGCAGTCGGTACGAATGCACCATGCGCGCTGGTGCATCCGCATCTGCCGCGCGCGGCGCCCGCTTGCGATCCTGTCCACTCGGCGGTGCGACGCAGCCCGTCGCATCGCCGGCTCTCCCCAACCATCGCAGGAGACGACCATGGACAGGAATCGCATCGAAGGCAAGCTCAAACAGGTCAGGGGTTCGGTCAAGGAAGCGCTCGGCAAGGTCACGGGCGACCGCAAGACGGAAGCGGAAGGCGTCGCTGAACAAGAGGCCGGCAAGATGCAGGAGCAGGCCGGCGAGGCGGCCGATGCGGTGCGCAAGCAGACGGGCGCCGATCGGCACTGACCGATGACGCGGCGCCGCGGGCGTCGCGATGGCCGGCCGGGCCGTCATTGCAACGATGATGCGCCGCCGGCATGACCACTGCCGCCCTTGATGGCCGGGCGCCGCCACGGTATTGCACGGCGCCGGTTTACCCGCGGCCCACCGTTGCGTGGGCCGCGCGCCGCCCGCGAACGCGGAACTTGATGACAAATCCTCACAACATAGTTCCGATATTTCGTTTGCTGCACGGGTATTGGCTACCCACAATCCATTCACCTCTTTCGCGATGAAAGGCTCTTCGGAGACGGAGCCGCGGCGATCGACCGGCCGGCAAGGGCATCGCATGATGCCCCGCAGGCGGGCGACATGACCGGCACGCGCGGGAGGTTGCCGACGCGCGGCAGTCGCGCGTTGCATCCCGGCCCCCAGAACAAGGATTGTCATGACGTTCCGCATTCGTTCGCTTTCCGGCGTCGCATTGACCGCCGCGATCCTCGCGCTCCAGACGGGCGCGGTTCACGCGCAGGAGACGGTCGTCAAGGTCGGCGTGGCCGGCCCGCTGACGGGCGGCGGCGCCGCCTACGGCAAGGACATCGAGAACGGCGTGCGCATGGCCGTCGACGAAGCGAATGCCGCGCATACGACGGTGGGCGGCAAGCCCGTGAAGTTCGTCGTCGCGTCGCAGGACGACCAGAGCGATCCGCGCACCGGCGTGCAGGCCGCGCAGCAGCTCGCCGACGCGCAGGTGGCCGTCGTGATCGGCCACTTCAACTCGGGCACGACGCTGCCCGCGTCGAAGATCTACGCGAAGGCCGGCATTCCGATGATCACGCCGTCGGCGACCAATCCCGACATCACGCGTGCCGGGCTCGGCACCGTGTACCGCGTGATCGCGACCGACACGCAGAACGCCGGCAACGCGGGTGCCTATGCGGCGAGCGTGACCAAGGCGAAGCGCATCGCGATCATCGACGACCGCACCGCGTTCGGCCAGGGCGAAGCCGACGAATTCGAGAAGTCCGTGAAGGCGAACGGCGGCACGATCGTCGCGCGCGAATTCACGAACGACAAGGCGGTGGATTTCAGCGCGCAGCTCACGAAGATCAAGAGCACCAATGCCGACCTCGTGTTCTTCGGCGGCCTCGACGCGCAGGCCGCGATGCTCGTGAAGCGCATGCGCCAGCTCGGCATCCGCGCGCAGTTCCTCGCGGGCGGCGGCGTGATGAACGCGAACTTCATCAGGCTGGCCGGCAATGCGGCTGAAGGCGCGTCCGTGTGGGAATACGGGCAGCCGCTGTCGCGTCTTGCGAAGGGCAAGCAGTTCGAAACGAAATTCAAGCAGAAGTACGGCATCGACATGCTCGCGTATGCGCCGTTCGCGTACGACGCGACATGGATCGCGATCAACGCGATGCAGAAGGCGAACTCGACGAAGCCGGCCGATTTCAACGGCGCGCTGAAGGGCACGCGCTACGACGGCATCACGGGCACGATCGCGTTCACGAACACGGGCGACCTGAAGAACCCGAGCTCGACGCTGTATGAGGTGAAGAACGCAGCGTGGCAGCCCGTCACGACGCAATCGGCGGATTGAACGCCACCCGCGCGCGGACTTCCGCGGCGGCGCCGGACGTGCTGAAATGCCATCAACGATCGGTTGCGATCGCGGCGCACGCCGGTGTGGCAGCCGCACGAGTCTGCCCGCGCGACGCCGCGCGTGACGCGGCACGAACAACCCATGGGCGGGGGCCGCTGGCCGCGCCCGATATGTGCAACTGGAGTCAGTCGTGAGTTCTCAAGTCGTCATCGTCGGCGGTGGTGTGATCGGCAGCTCGATCGCCTATTTCCTGCGCGCCACCGATCCCACGGTTTCCGTGACCGTGATCGAGCGCGACCCCACCTATGCGCGATCGTCGTCGGCGTTGTCGGCCGCATCGATTCGCCAGCAGTTCTCGACGCCGCTGTCGATCGAGATGTCGCTGTTCGGCATCGACTTCCTGCGCACGATCGGCGAGCGCCTCGAAGTGGACGGCCACCAGCCGTCGATCGACCTGCACGAAGGCGGCTACCTGTTCCTCGCGACGCCGGCCGGCGACGCGACGCTGCGCGAGAACCACGCGCTGCAGACGAGCCTCGGCGCGGATATCCGGCTGATGGACCGCGATGCGCTGCGCGCGAAGTTTCCGTGGCTGAACGTCGACGATCTCGTGTCGGGTGCGTACGGCGTGAGCGGCGAAGGCTGGTTCGACGGCTACGGGCTCGTGCAGGCGCTGCGCAAGAAGGCGCAGGCGCTCGGTGCGCGCTATGTGCCGTCCGATGTGAAGGACGTGGTGCGCGACGGCCGCAAGGTGACGCACGTGGTCACGGCCGACGGCGAACGCTACGCGTGCGACACGCTCGTGAACGCGGCCGGAGCGTGGACGCGCACGCTGTCGTCGATGATGGGCATCGACATCCCCGTGTATGCGCGGCGCCGCAGCATCTTCAACGTGTCGTCGCCGGCGAAGCTCACGGATTGCCCGCTGCTGATCGATCCGACCGGCGTGTATTTCCGGCCGGAAGGGCGCACGTATATCTGCGGGACGTCGCCGAGCCCCGATCGCGACCCGGACGACCTGCCGCTCGACGAAGTCGACCACGACCTGTTCGACGAGGTGATCTGGCCGACGCTCGCGAATCGCGTGCCGGAGTTCGAGGCGCTGCGCGTGGAGAACTGCTGGTCCGGGTACTACGAGTACAACGTGTTCGACCACAACGCGATCATCGGGTATCACCCGGAACTCGACAACGTCGTGTTCGCGAACGGCTACAGCGGCCACGGGCTGCAGCAGGGGCCGGCGACGGGGCGCGGCGTCAGTGAACTCATTCTGGGCGGGCGTTACGACACGCTCGACCTGTCGACGCTCGGCTGGGCGCGCGTGCTGGAGAACCGGCCGATCGTCGAAAAGAACGTCGTGTAGCGCGGCGTGATCCGCCCGGTGTGGTGGGCGGAATTCTCCTTGTGTCTCACCTCATTGGCCCGACCGTGTCGGGCCTTTTTTGTTGCGCGTGCAATTACGGGTGTCAGCCGACGCCGTAGATCGCGTCGCGCAGATCGAGCGTGTACGGGCCGTTCATTCCTTCGTAGAGCGTGTTCGACAGCGACACGACGGTGAGCCCGCGTGCGCGGTCGACGAACCACGAATGACCGTAGACGCCGCCCCAGCGCCACGTGCCGGGAGACTCCGGCGACAGCGCCGCGCGCGGGTCGCGCAACACGGAAAACCCGATTCCGTAACCCGCGCCCGGCAGGTCGGGCAACTCGAGGTTGTCGGTGTGGATGCGGCCCATCTCGTCGACCAGCTCGGCCGGCAGAATGGTGCCGCCCCCTGCCCGCAGCGTGTCCAGCACGTTCAGCACGTCGCCGGCGGTGCCGACCATCCCGGCGCCGCCCGAAGCGAACGCATCCGCGTTGAGCGCGCGCGACGGCGAGTACGTCACGCCGACGGAGCCTTCGTAGATGGGTACGACTTCGTTCTCGGCGAGCCGGTGCGGCTGCGGCGTGTCGTTTACGTAAGGCGTCGCGAGCCGCGCGGCGTCGCGTGCGACGAATCCCGTATCGCGCGTGCCGAGCGGGCGAAGCACCAGCGCATCGACGGCATCGGCGAGCGGCAGCCCGCTGGCGGCCTCGATCACCGCGCCGACCACGTCGATGGAGAGCGAGTAGTTCCAGCCGGTGCCGGGCGCGTACTGCAACGGCACGCTCGCGATCCTGCGCATGTTCTCGGCGAGCGTGATCGATGCGCCATCGAGGCCGTCCGAGACGCCCGCGCGTGCATACGCGCACGTCGCGTCGGGTTCCGCGTAGCGATAGCCGAGGCCGGCGGTATGCGTGAGCAGGTGGCGCACCTTGATCACCGGCACGCTGCCGTCACGCAGCGCCGGACGGAACTCGGGCAGCCAGCGCGTGACGTCGTCGTCGAGCGACAGCTTGCGCTGCGCGACGAGCGCCATGGCGGCCGCCGAGACGATCGGCTTCGTCACCGACGCGAGCCTGAACAGCGTGTCCTCCTGCATCGGCGTGCGAGCTTCCCGGTCGGCGAACCCGGCCGCGCGGCGATAGACGAGCTCGCCGTCGCGTGCGACCAGGACGACCACGCCGACGAGGCGTTGCAATTCGAGTTGGCGGGACAGTACCGCATCGACGCGCTCGGCAAGCGCGGGATCGGCCGACGGCTGCTGTGATGATGCTCGGTTGGGGATCATCGAAGACTCTGTCGTGAAGGGGGAGCAGACATGGTAGGCGGCGCGCGGCGGAAGTGCCATTTATCCATGCATGGAACAGGGCTTCGTGGGCTTCGCGCGCTGCAACGGCCGGCGTGGACGGCCACCGGGCGGGCGATTCAGGCGGGGGGCGCGGTGGTTCCGTTGCAGTGCGGCGCGCCGGCCGGCGGCGGCGGCACGCCTTCCCTGCGCCGGGCAGCCGACAAAATATGCCCCAAGCGGCGCGCGGCCTTCGTTAGAATCTGCTTTCGTCGAGAAAATAACGCAATTGCATGGGTGCAGCGCGGTATCGCATCACGGACACTGCTCGCCCAGATTTCATCGTTCATCTTTCACCGGAGGCGAGCATGCCAGGATTACTTCCCGATGTTGACCGCGAGGGGCTCCTCGAATACTCGGTGGTGTACACCGATCGCTCGGTCAACCATATGTCGCAGCGCTTTCAGGGCGTCATGCGCGACATCTCCGGCACGCTGAAGAAGGTCTACAACGCGAAGTCCGTCGTGATCGTCCCCGGCAGCGGGACGTTCGGCATGGAAGCCGTCGCGCGGCAGTTCGCCACGAACAAGAAGTGTCTCGTCATCCGCAACGGCTGGTTCAGCTTCCGCTGGTCGCAGATCTTCGACATGGGCAGCATCCCGTCCGAAACGACGGTGCTGAAGGCGCGGCCGGTCGAGGCGGGACGGCAGGCCGCGTATGCGCCGGCGCCGATCGACGAAGTGGTCGCCGCGATCAACGAACACAAGCCGGATCTGGTCTTTGCGCCGCACGTCGAAACCGCGTCCGGGATGATGTTGCCCGACGGGTATCTGCGCGCGGTGTCCGACGCCGTGCATGCGGTCGGCGGCATGTTCGTGCTGGATTGCATCGCGTCCGGCACGGTGTGGGTCGACATGCAGGCGAGCGGCGTCGATATCCTGATCAGCGCGCCGCAGAAGGGCTGGAGCGCGTCGCCGTGTTGCGCGATGGTCATGCTCGGCGAGCGGGCCCGCGAACGTATCGACGGCACGACCAGCACCAGCTTCGCGTGCGATCTGCGCAAGTGGCTGCAGATCATGGAAGCCTATGAAGGCGGCGGGTTCGCTTACCACGCGACGATGCCGACGGACAGCCTTGCGACGCTGCGCGACGTGATGAAGGAAACCGAGGCGTACGGCTTCGACAAGGTGAAAGAGGAGCAGCTCGAGCTGGGCAAGCGGATTCGTGCGTTGCTGGCCGAGAAGGGTTTCCGGAGTGCGGCGGCGCAAGGGTTCGAGGCACCGGGTGTCGTGGTCAGTTATACGGACGACGACGGGATTCGAACCGGGAAGAAGTTTGTCGACGTCGGGTTGCAGATCGCGGCGGGCGTGCCGTTGATGTGTGACGAAGGGGACGATTTCAAGACGTTCCGTCTCGGGTTGTTCGGCCTCGACAAGCTGCATGATGTCGATGGCGCGGTTGCGCGGTTTGCGGATGCGTTGGAGCGGATTCTTTAAGGCGCTTCGCGGATTGGGCGAGGCAGTGGACGGTGGGGGTGTGCGCCCGTGGTCGGCTGTCTCGCTGGATCGATGGTCATTACGTTGTCTGATGCGCGCGTTCGGGTTCAGGGTTCGATGGACTCATGCGCAGCGAGGCCGGTCCATTGGTCCGTACGGCTAACCTGAAGGGTTCGCATGGCAAACGTCGTTCGACAGGAAGTCCCGTCGGTATCCGACTACATCGGCATTCGTGTTGCTGCGGGACTGAGCAGAAAGTCGGAACAGGCCGCGACGATCGGGTTGAAGAATGGACTCTTTAGCGTCGTGGCTTACTGCGATGGTGTCCCGATCGGAATTGGCCGGGTCATCGGTGACGGCGGCTGCTTCTTCGAGATCGTCGATATCGCGGTGTTGCCCGCTCACCAGAAGAAGGGCGTGGGCGACCTGATCATGCGGGCACTCATGGGCTACGTTCACGAGCACGCGCCGCCGACCGCCTACGTCAGCCTGATGGCGGATCACCGGACACCGAAGTTCTACGAGCGCTACGGTTTTCAACCGTCGGTGTTGCCTGAGAAGGCGGGGATGTTTCTGCGGATCACGTAACGTTGAGGCGTCGTATTCCCTGTCTCGGTGCGGCGGCCCGGTGTGCGCCGGTGCGCCTGCGCTAATTCACGCATACCGGCACCACCGGGTCGTTGCTGCCGGTATAGACGAATCCGTCTGATATCCATTGATTTGATTCGAGTCGATACCAAAGCCGCGTGGCGCCCCAGTTGCCATTCACGGAATCGCCGTACTGGTGACAAGCGAGCTGCACGGTGCGCCCATTCTCGAGCGAACCGACGACCGGCGCCGACAATGAAGGCGCGCTGCGCAGATTCGCCGGGCCCGGTGCCTGTACACGCGCGCTGACGGGCGTGGACGGATCGCCGGAATCCGCGCTCCCGTAGTTGACCAGCCATGCCTGCGGGGAGACGCGCCGCTGATTGCGAACCGCGTATCCGGAATACGGCGAAGTGCCCTCGAAGAATTGCCAGCCGCCGATCGTCATGCCATTGACGGACACGTCGTTGCCATCCTTGCTCAGTGAAAAGTGAACATGCGGCCCCATCGTTTGTCCGCCGCACGGCAGGCCGTTTCCGACGCTGCCGAGATATTCCCCCTGACGGACACGCGTACCGCTGTTCAGCGACGTCAGCCGGACCATGTGGTAATAAGTCGTCGCATAGCCATTGTCGTGAACCACTTTCACGATGGCGCTGCCGTCGCGCTCGCAGCTCTTGTACAGATAGCCGTCACGCGCCGCCAGCACGCGGCCGTTGCCACCCGAGAAATCGAGCGAGTTAAACGGCCTGCTTTGTCCGGACCAGCCGTGTGCGCCGCCCGTCCAATACCACCCGGCATTCGGTTCCCACGGCAACGCAAGGCCCGGTTGCGGCAATGCAGCCGATCGTGGTGCAAGCGATGCGCGTCTCGACGCCAGGTTTTTCCGCTCGTCGGCCGCGAGCAGCGTGGGGGGCGCCGCATCGAGCAATTCTCCGAACTTGCTGCTGCCCTCCACACCCGAGATCCATTGGCCATTCACGTTGCGCGCAATGAACAGCTTCGTGACGGGATCGCCGGATTCATCCTCGCGCAGGATTTGTGTCGCAGTGCAAAATACCCATCCGGAAGCGTCGTCTGTTTTTATTGCCTCGACCAGGCTGTCGTCCGAGCGGGCCGGCAGCTTCAACGTCCCACCCGATCGGGATTCAAGCGCCTGCCCGATCGAGCGTTGCAACGACGTCTCGATTGGCGCCGCATGCGCGATTTCGGCAAGGTTGGCCGCAATCAGCAGGATTCCAATGAAGTATTGAATCGAATTCGATGCATGGCGATCTAATAAGTTGCGCATGGTTAAATGCACCAAGGAGAAAGTTTTAAAGAATTTAATGCCATTGCTGGCAAGCCTACATCATTCTCTAGTCATTGCAATTAAAATGAAATATATCGGGATGCGTTTTTGAATTTAATGCGTCAGACGAAATTGTCGATGCGATAGTTTCAAAGTGATTTGGCCACTCGCGCGACGCCGCATCGCGGTGGGCCAACCGGAGCGATTCCAAGGTGCAATGCATCGCGAAATTGGGCGCGATCATCGGTCATTGCACGTTCACCGGTGATCCGGATGAAACGCCGTCCGATTGCGACGAGTATCCGTTTGCGTCGACCGAGCAGCCTGCAGCAAACCGTTGAGACACAGGCGACGAAAACCATATCGTTGCCGCGGTTCGCAGGCATCCTTCGAACCACGGCATGACAACACCCATCACCATGAACGATCACGAGAACTTCCCCTTCTGGCTCGACCAGCCCTACAAGCTCTGCCGACGGGTCGTGCCGGGCGCGATGCAATCCGAGACGATTCCGGTCGAGGATGCGCTGACGCGCGTGACGGCGGCGGACGTTTTCGCGCCCGAGAATGTTCCGCCCGTTCCGCTTGCTGCGGTCGAAGGCTATGCGATGCGCGCATCCGATACCGCGCATGCCGCGCAGGGTGCACCGGTCGAGCTCGAATTCCAGTTCAGCCGGCGCGCGCTTGCCTCGCCGGCCGGCAGTCCGGCGGCTCGCGCAATCGGCGCGCAGTGTGCGGTCGATGTCCCACCGTATTTCCCGCTGCCGGAAAATGCCGATGCCGTCGTCCCGAAAAGCGACCTCGAGGTTTCGTACCGTGGCGCTCGATCGTTTCTGCTGCTGCATGCGCCGCTATCCGCCGGCCAGCATGTGATCGCACCGGGCAGCGAATTTCGGCAAGGCGGCCTGCTCCTGCCCAGGGGCAGCCGGATAACCGCCGAACGGCAGATCGCGCTGACGGCCGCAGGCGTACGCGACATCGAGGTGACGAAACGGCCGCGCATCGGCGTGGTGATCGCCGGGTATGAGCAGTGCGCACCCCGCACCGTTCGCGAGCGCTGGCAGCGGCCCGACACGAGCGGACCGTACATCCGGGCGGTACTGCAGCGCTGGGGATACGAGGTGGGTTCGGTCGAGTACATCGAGCCGCCGGACATGGCGCGGCCGCCGCTTGAGGTGCAGCAGAACGAATACGCGTTCAAGAAGAAACTGGCCGAGCTCGCGCAGCGTTACGACCTGATCGTCGGTGCCGGGCTGCCTGCCGTGCCGCCCTTTCGGAATCTGGGGCTGAATATGCCGTTGGTGTACGCCTACGACGAAACGACTGTCGACATCAAGCAAACGCCAGCCGATCGCTTCAACTTCGGACGCAGCGACAATCGCTCGCCGCCGAAGAAAACCATGCTGACGCTCACGCGCCCGGACGGTACGCAAGGCGGGACGACGCTCCTGACCAGCTACGATCAGGCCACGCTGATCAACCTGCCGGGCCACACGAGCGCAGTGGCGATGCTGATGCACGCGATCATGCCGCGTGTGCTCGATTCACTCGAGCACGCGTCAACACCGGGGCCTCATTGGGAGTCCGGGATCGTCGACCACGGCGTCGAGCGCGATGCCCGACTGAACGCGATGCGATGGGGCAATCTGCATCGCGGCGTCGACGGAAACCTGGTCGTTCGCCTGTTGCCGTCCGATGCCGACGGGCTGATCAGCGGCGTCGTTCGTGCCGATGTGCTCGTCGCGATCCCCTCCGGGGAGTTTCCCCTGGCAGCAGGGGCGTCCGTGCTGTTCCTGCGTCTCGACCGCGACCTCGCCAGTGAACCGCCGCGCCCCGTGGCGGCAGCCGTCGAGGCGGCCACACCGTCACCGGTGGTCGACGCCCGCGTGACGACCCGCAATATCGACGACGCGCGCAGCATCGATCTTCGCGATACATGGCGGCAGCTCGAAGCGGCCTTCGCCGCCGACGCGTCACGTCTGCCGGGTGGCCTCAACGGGCCGGCGTCCGACGACGAGATCGCAGCCTTGCAGACTGCGCTGAGAACGCAACTGCCTGACGCATTCGTCGACAGCCTGCGCATTCACGATGGCCAGGCCGATTCGGGGAATGAATTTTCCGGAAGTGATGCGCTGCTGAGCGCGCACGAGATCCTCGCGCAATGGCGTATCTGGAAAGGTCTCGTCGACGGAGGCGATTTCGACGGTATGGAATCGGAGCCGGATCCGGGCATCAGGGACGACTGGTACAACCTGAAGTGGATTCCGTTCACGCATGACGGCAGCGGCAACCATCTGTGTATCGACCTCGATCCCGCGGAAGGCGGTTTCCCGGGGCAAGTGATTCGGGTCTGGCATGATGACGCGCGACGCGAGCGCATCGCCGGGAGCTTTTCGGCGTGGCTTGCCCGCGTCGCCGACGAGGGGCAATCAAGCTGAGCACCGGCCGGCCGTGATGACGGCCGGGTGTCGGCCGCTACATTGATGAGCATGCTCCAAGGGCAATGCCGGTGGACCCTTGGGCGAGCGCTTGTCTGCGCAGGGGATACAGGCGTTTCGTGCGCTACCGGGTCAGGCAGTACAAGACGTCAGGACACCCTTCCTCGTTCCTGCTTCCGTCGCTGTATGCAATTGCAACGAACCCCTGCCGCTCGTAAAACGCAGCAGCATCGCGATTCATCTGGAACGTGTAGAGCTGGAGCTTGCCAACCGTCTGCGACTTCACCGATTCGAGGAGCGCGGAACCAATCCCTTGCCGCTTGAATTCGGGGTGCACATACAACTGGTCAAGCCATGCCACGCCATCAGCAACAACGTGCACGGCCATGCCGACGATGCGGTTATCGTTCACGGCAACGGTGACGTTGCCCGACGGCACAAGCATGTTGGCAATCCATTCGCGGACGGCGGCTTCCGAATGCGCCAGCGGCGCATACGATGCCAGCGTGTTGCGCGACCGTAGATAGACTTCGGCTACCTCCGCGGCATCATCTGAAATCGCTCGACGCAAGATCAAGGGCATGTATCTCCCGCTCCGAAGTCTTCAAAAGGTGCACCACGATAGCAGCACGGAATCGAACTTCCAATATTGCGCAGCATGCTGTTGAAACGAGAGAAACCGGGAGTTCAGCGCGACATATCGAGTCCATGCAACAACGAATCGGCAGCGCGATCGCATCACCGATTCGCAGCTTCATTCCCGGATTCCCGGGGGCCGACATTCCCGTATCATCTGTCCGATTCGCCGGATCGCACGACCTGGCGATTCCGCACATTGGAAAGGACGAGCGATGAAGGTCGAAGGGCGCGGCCACGGAAAAGCGAACGAGCGAAACGCAACGGCAGCCCCGAAGCGTGCCGGTAATGCACCCGTCACGAAGAGCACCGACCCGCGCGACTACCAGCATGCACCCGGCGTCGCCGCCGTCATGCCGAAAGCCTTCCCCGACGGCTTCGTCGTCGCAGAGCACCGGCACCCGCGCGCACAACTCGTCTACACGACGACCGGCATCGCCGAAGTCGTCGCGTGCCAGTCGCTCTGGATGATCCCGCCGCATCGCGCACTCTGGATTCCGCCCGACCTGCCGCACGCGATGCGCGCCCACGGGCAGCTCGAAATGCGTAGCGCCTACGTCGACCCGCAAGCGTACCGATCGACAACCCCGGATCAGCCGAGCCTGGTCAACGTGTCGCCGCTGCTGCGTGAACTGATCGTGCGCGCGTCGTCTTTCCCGGTCGAGATCCCTCCCGACGGCCGCGACGATCTCGTCATCCAGCTCATGCTCGCCGAAATCGAGTGGTCGCCCGAGCAACCGTTGCGGCTGCCGTCCGGCCAGGACCGGCGCCTTGCCCGCGTCTGCGACGCGATTCTGGCGAATCCGGCCGACCAGCGAACGCTGACGGAATGGGCCGATGAAGTCGGTGCGTCGAGCCGGACCCTGGCCCGGCTGTTTACCGCCGAAACCGGCCTGTCGTTCAGCCAGTGGCGCCAGCAGGCCCGGATTTCGGCCGCGCGCCCGCTGCTGGCATCGGGCCGCTCCGTGATCGCCGTCGCGGCCGAACTCGGCTACGAAACCACGAGCGCTTTCTCGACCGTGTTTCGGCGGTTTGCCGGCATGACGCCGAGCGCTTACGCGAAACTGTCCGATTCCGCGTAGCAAACGTCTTTCCAGCAAACGCAGGGCGTGGCGCACACGCTTATCGTGTCGGTCATCGAATCACTCACCGAACGAGGTAAGCCGACATGACGCGACACGACATCGAATTCCAGTCCGAAGGTGCCACGCTGCGAGGCTGGTACTACGAGCCGGCGCAGCGCATCGCCGATACCGCGACGTATCCGGCCATCGTGATGGCGCACGGCTTCTCCGGCGTAAAGGAACAGTATCTGGACCGCTATGCCGAGGTGTTTGCCGCCGGCGGCTTTGGCGTGCTGCTCTACGATCACCGGAATTTCGGCGCGAGCGACGGCTACCCGCGGCAGGAGATCGACCCCGTGCAACAGAAGCGCGGCTATCGCGATGCGATCAGCTATCTGCTCACTCGCCCGGATGTCGACGCCGAGCGCATCGGCATCTGGGGCACCAGCTACAGCGGCGGCCACGTGCTCGAAGTGGCGGCGATCGACCGGCGCGTCAAATGCGTGGTGTCGCAGGTGCCGACGATCAGCGGCTATCAATCGGCGTTGCGCCGTACGCGTTCCGATCTGGTGCCGGCAGCGCTGGCTCGCTTCGATGAGGATCGCAGGCAGCGATTCGCGGGCGGCGCGCCGGCGATGTTGCCGGCTGTCAGCGCCGATCCCGCGACCGCCTGTGCGATGGCCGGTGCGGATGCATACCGGTTCTTCACCGAGTCGGCAGCGCAGTTCGCCCCGAACTGGAAAAACGAAGTGACGCTGCGCAGCGCCGAGCTGTCGCGCGAGAACGAGCCGGGCCAGTATGTCGATCGCATCTCGCCCACCCCGTTGCTGATGATCGTGGCCGACCAGGATCTGCTGACGCCCACCGACCTTTGCCTCAACGCGTGGGGAAGTGCGCTGGAGCCGAAGCGGCTGCTCATGATCAAGGGTGGGCACTTCACGCCGTATATCGAGCACTTCGAAGCAACCAGCCAGGCGGCAGTGGAATGGTTCACGCTGCATTTGCGCGGCACGCGTTGATCGGGTCCGTTGCGGCGTTCGTCGTCTCCGCGGCTTGCATGAAGGCCGACGCTGCCGGTTCTGACGGCGACTGCGTTTGCAAGGACCTTGTATCCCGCTCGTTGGCCCGACTGTGTCGGGCCTTTTTTGTTCGATCGCGAGCGGGTGTGCCGGCGGCGGCCACCTGTGGCAACATCGCGGTGATTTCCACATTCCATCCGGGTGCCGGCAGACCCATCTATCCGAGGGGGAGTCATGTTTGACCATGTCAAATTCGGCGTGACCGACTTTGCAGCCAGCAAGGCGTTTTTCCTGAGTGCACTCGAGCCGCTTGGCGTCGTGGTGCAGGGCGAGGGCGAGCCGTCGTACGGTATCGAGATCTCTCCGCCGGGCAAGCCGTCGTTGTGCCTGTTCCAGACCTCGGAGAAACCGGCGCACCTTCACATCGCGTTCGTGGCCGACAACCGGCAGCAAGTCGACGCGTTCTATCGCGCGGCGCTGGCGGCCGGCGGGAAGGGCCATGGCGCGCCGGGGCTGCGGCCGCACTATCACGCGAATTACTACGCGGCGTTCGTCATCGGGCCGGATGGGCACAATATCGAGGTGGTTTGCCATCAGGCGGAGGGGTGAATCCCCTGCGAGCAGAATGGGGAGGCCAGGCCGCTTGCGACGTCGCGCGTCGATGAACCGTAGGTGACCGATGCATCCGAATCGATGAGCAAACTCACGCCCCGCACAAGCAACGGAGCTTTCCGGAATGAGCGACATCGCCATTGACATCCCTTTTCCCGTCATCGCGATGATCTACGGCGCCATCTACTGGCCCCTGACGCTGTGTGTCGGCGCCGTTGGCTTGTATGTTGGCGTGACCCGTCTGCGCGGCGTCTGGCGCGTCGTGTGCGTCGTCATTGCGCTCTTGTTCATCGTTGACGCTGGCGCGGGGATCTATGAGTCACTCAGGCAAGGTCTGAATACCTGACTCGCCGGTGTACGACACCCGGCGGACACGCGTTGCAGCGTGATATCGACAAGCGGCGAATACGATACCAACACCATCCGGGGCGGGAGGCGCAGGCTTCCTGAAAGAGACGATGCCAATCAGCAAATTGAGGGCAATGCCGGCGTTTCGCGTCGATGCGCCGCAGCAGATCCGTCACGCGATCGCGCTCTTCACGATTGTCTGGCTCATCGAGGTCGGATTCGCCGTCTGGCTCGTGATGATGGGTTTCGATCAGGCAGGCCAGGTATCCGCGGCCAAGGCCGTGCTCATGCGTCAAGGCATCTTGCTGGTTGCGATAGTCCAGGGCTCCTGGCTTTTTTTGAACGCCAGCCTGATCGTGGGCCTCTGCCAGCGACAGAAGCTGGCGCGCATGCTGGAACTCGTGCTCACGATCATCACGACGCTGGCCTTTATCGTGGTGGGACCTCCTTTCAGGGTGAGTCTGATCGAAGTGGGCTTTTTCGCCAATGCGATCGCCACCGTGCTCATTTATACGGGCCCGTGTACGCGCTGGTTCCAGGCAGTGGCTTCTTCATAAGCGTGTCGCGCCTTTGCAAGGTGGCGGCTTTCGAGCCAGGACATGAAGACTCAACGGAGAAACGAGCGATGACCCCGAGAAGCATCCGCAGGGCAACGGCGGACGACGTACCGGCGCTGACGCAGATCCGGAATGACGCGCACGCGAAGAAGCTCACATACGACGACCATGTGTGGGGCAAGGAAGGCGACGGATTTTCCGAGGCGTGGGTACGCAACAACGTGTCCCAAAAAGACGTGTATGTCGTCGAAGTGGACGGCGCGTTGGCCGGAACGTTCTCGCTCGCCTTCGACGAGGACACGCACTGGGGGCCGCAGGAACCGATCGCCGGCTATGTGCACGGGCTGTGCGTGAGGGAAGGTTTCAACGGGCAAGGGCTCGGCAGCTTCATGCTCGACTGGTGCGGGCGCAAGGTGAGCAGCCTGAACCGGCGTTTCGTTCGACTCGATTGCGCCGTGGAGAACGTGACGCTCTGCGCTTACTACGAGTCGCTGGGCTTCATTCGCGTCGGGTTGAAACCGGACGGGATCGTCTGGTCACTGTACGAAAGGGCGGCTGAGTAGCTCCCCGTTGTACCTGACGCCACGACAAGCACGCTCATTCGACAGAACCGGCCGGATCATCGACAATTCGCGCCTGTCAAAACATGAGAGAATGGGGCAGGTGCATGCGCGGGTTCCGTAAAACGCTTGGGGTGATCCTGGGCCTTTCCGTCGTTGGCGTTACCGGTGTTCAAGCCGCCTCCGGCGAACTGGCCTTCCCGCGTTTCACCCAGACGGAGGGCCGGACGGATAGCGACGGGCTCCCGCTGTCCGGCGCGAAACTCTGCGTGCTTCCCGAGCGTGCGCCGTGTTTCCAGATGCCGCCTGCGCCGCTTCCCAATTCGCCGAAGGAGTTTTACCAGTTCGGACTGATGCCACGGTCCGAACGATTGCCGATTGCGTCGGGCGGTTCCTGGGTGTTCTTCTCGGGGATGTTCTCGGGCGGCGGCAGCGGGATGCTGGAGCGCGTGGCGATCCTGCGTTACGGCGCGAACGGCAGGATCGAGAACCTGATGCCGGAAGTCACCCAGACGGAGTCGGCCGACCGCGCGATGTGGAAGGTGCCGGACGTGTCGCCCTACCCGGTGTTCGTTCGGGCGGACTTCGTGTGGGCCGACAACGAGGATCATTTCGGCAAGCACTTCTTCGAAGTCGACGCGTGGGTGTTCGATCCCGCGACCAGCCTGTACAGGAAGCGGTTTTCGTACCGGACGACCAAACGCTACGACCGCGGCGAGGGCTCGGACCATGTGCTGAGCGCCGAGCGTGCGGAAATTCTGCGGCGCCTCGCGGCCAGCAAGTAGCCGCCTACCGCTGCGCGTCCCCGTAAGTCTCCCTGCAAACCTCGCGCAACGCGTCGACGAGCAGATCCCGTGCGGGCGAGCGCGAATCGGCGGCGCGGGTAAACAGCGCGATGGGTGGAAGCGTCCATACCAGCGAGTACGGCACGATCGCCACGCCGGCGATCCGCACCAGTTCTTCCGCGATATCGGCGGGCACGATCGAGACGGCCTCGTCGCTCGACGCGATCATTTCGCCGATCAGCTTGGACGAGTAACTTTCGACGATCGGGACGGGCGGTGCGATGCCGGCCGACAGGAACAGGTCGGTCACCTGTTCGCGCATCGGCGTATGCGGCGCGCCGAGAATCCAGTCGAGCGCGTGCAGCTTGTGCCAGTCGAGCGCGGTGCGGGCCAGTTTCGCGGCAAGGCGCCGGCTCGCGATCACGCGCGGCTGCTGCTGGTACAGCACTTCGAAGGAAACCTGGCCCAGGTCGATCGCCGACGAGGCCCGCCCGATCACGATGTCGACGCCGTGGTCCCTGAGCTGCATCAGCAGTTGATCGCTGGTGCCTTCGTGAATCGTCACGGTCAGGCGCCTTTCCATGCGCGCCTGCAGCCGCTTGAGCGCCGCCGACAGCATCTGCCCGGAAATGAACGGGATCACGCCGATGTGCAGGTGGGCCGCATGCCCGGCGGCGACGGCCTCCATCTCGCGGGCGAGGTGGTCGAGATCCTTGATCATCGCCTTCGCCCGTTCGAGCACGACCGCGCCGAGCGCGGTGGGCCGCATGCCGCGCGACGAGCGCTCGAACAGCGGCGTGCCGAACATGCTCTCCAGCTCGGACAGCGCATTCGTCACGGCGGGCTGGCTGCTGGCCATGTGCTCCGCGACGCGCGTCAGCGACCGGTGCTGCTGGATCTGCAGCAGCAACACCAGATGCCGCATCTTCAAGCGGGCGCCCAGCCGCCTGACCACGTCGTTTGCGTCAAAAGTCATTGACTGGTCACGTATGCATCATGAAAAAGTGATGGGCCGATATTAAAACAGAATCATCACCTTATGGCGGATCCCTAGAATCACCTTCATGGATCGCGCCGGGACTGGCCTGGCGCCCGTGCCCGGATCGAAAACATGAAACAGACAGAGACACAGCAGCAGGCCGCGTTCGACTATCACGAATTTCCGACCCCGGGAAAGATCTCGGTCGTCGCCAGCAAGCCGCTCGTGACCCAGCGCGATCTCGCGCTGGCGTACACGCCCGGCGTGGCGGGCGTATGCGAGGCCATCGCCGCCGATCCGCTGCAGGCGCACCGTTTCACGAGCCGCGGCAACCTGGTGGGCGTGATCACGAACGGCACGGCCGTGCTGGGCCTGGGCAACATCGGCCCGCTCGCGTCCAAGCCGGTCATGGAAGGCAAGGCCGTGCTGTTCAAGAAGTTCGCGGGGATCGACGTGTTCGACATCGAGATCAACGAAACCGATCCGGACAAGCTGGTCGACATCATCGCCGGTCTCGAGCCGACCTTCGGCGGCATCAACCTCGAGGACATCAAGGCCCCCGAGTGCTTCACGGTCGAGCAGAAGCTGCGCGATCGCATGAAGATCCCGGTTTTCCACGACGATCAGCACGGCACCGCCATCACCGTCTCGGCCGCGTTCATCAACGGGCTGAAGGTGGTCGGGAAGTCCATCAAGGAGGTGAAGGTCGTGACGTCGGGCGCCGGTGCGGCCGCGCTCGCCTGCCTGGACCTGCTGGTCGACCTCGGGCTGCCGGTCGAAAACGTCTGGGTGACCGACATCGAAGGCGTCGTCTATCGCGGCCGGACCACGCTGATGGACCCGGCCAAGTCGCGCTTCGCGCAGGAAACCGATGCGCGCAAGCTGGCCGACGTGATCGGCGGCGCAGACGTGTTCCTGGGCCTGTCGGTGGGCGGCATCCTCACCGCGGAGATGCTCAAGCAGATGGCGGCGCGCCCGCTGATTCTCGCGCTGGCCAACCCGACGCCGGAAATCTTCCCGGAACTGGCGCATGCGACGCGTGACGACGTCGTCATCGCGACGGGTCGCTCGGACTACCCGAACCAGGTCAACAACGTCCTCTGCTTCCCGTACATCTTCCGCGGCGCGCTGGACGTGGGCGCGACGACGATCACCCGTGAAATGGAGATCGCCGCCGTTCACGCGATCGCCGGGCTGGCCGAGGAAGAGCAGAACGAAGTCGTCGCGGCGGCCTACGGCGCGTACGACGTGTCGTTCGGCGCGCAATACCTGATTCCGAAGCCGTTCGACCCGCGCCTGATCGTGCGGATCGCGCCGGCGGTGGCCAAGGCGGCGATGGAGGGCGGCGTGGCGAAGCGCCCGCTGACCGATCTCGATGCGTACGTCGAGCAACTGCAGCAATTCGTCTACCATTCCGGCGCGTTCATGAAGCCGCTGTTCGCGACGGCGCGTCGCCTGGTGCGCGACGGCGGCAAGGCGCGGATCGTCTTTACCGAAGGCGAGGACGAGCGCGTGCTGCGCGCGGTGCAGGTGATCGTCGACGAGAAGCTGGCGCGGCCGATCCTGGTCGGGCGCCCGGAAGTGCTGCTGGCGCGCATCGAGCGATTCGGCCTGCGGATCCGGCTCGGTCAGGATGTCGAAGTGACCAATCCGGAATATGACGAGCGCTTCCCGCAGTACTGGACGAAGTACTGGGAGCTGCGCTGCCGGGACGGCATCTCGAAGGAGATGGCGCGGGTCGAGATGCGCCGCCGCCTGACGCTGATCGGCGCCATGATGGTGCGGCTCGGCGATGCGGACGGGATGATCTGCGGGACGGTGGGCGAGTATCACAATCACCTGCGGTTCGTGGACGAAGTGATCGGCAAGAAGCCGGGGGCTTCGACCTACGCGGCGATGAATGTCCTGTTGCTCGATCAGCGGACGGTCGCGCTGGTGGATACGCACGTGAACGACAACCCCGATGCGGAGCAGATTGCTGAATTCACGATCGCGGCGGCGCGGCAGATGGAATGGCTCAATTTGACGCCGAAAGTCGCGCTGCTGTCGCGGTCGAATTTCGGGTCGGGGAGCGCGGCTTCGGGCGTGAAGATGCGCCGGGCGCTGGAGATCGTCCGGGAACAGGCGCCGGATATCGAGGCGGATGGCGAGATGCATGGCGACTGCGCGCTCGATGAAGGGCTGCGGGCGAAGCTGCTGCCGATGTCGCCGTTGAAGGGGGCGGCGAATTTGCTGGTTTGTCCGAATGTGGATGCGGGGAATATTGCTTACAACCTGCTCAAGACCGAGGCGGGGAGCAATGTGGCGGTGGGGCCGTTCTTGTTGGGCGTCAACGCACCGGTGAACATTCTTACTTCCAGCGCCACCGTGCGGCGGATCGTGAATATGGCCGCGCTGACGGTGATTGAGGCGAATCGGGGTGTGGCGGGCTGATTGATTGGTTGTTGTGGGGCGGCTGAGGCCGCCCCTTGTTTGTCGGCATTCGGCCATTTTGAAACACTCGACGCCGCCGATTGAACTGTCGACAATCATCTTTCCCGGACACGCATCGATCAATCAGCATGAGCGCAATCAAACTGTTGAGGCCTACGACAGCTTTGCTGCCGAGCTACGTTTCAGCGCTCGAGGCCGGATGGTCGCCCGACAATGTCCGCAAGGAGATCGCTGCGCGCGAACAATTGGATGCGATTGACGCCAATGCCGAGCAATTCGTGGACGGACTGGACGATCCAGCTGCATCGGGCGGCCCGATTCCGTTACCCGATGGCTCGACTGTCGCGCGACTCCCGAGCATTGTCCGCTGGATATGGGACGGTGATTTCAGCGGTGCAATCGGATTGCGTTGGCAGGTCGGAACCGCCGAATTGCCATCCTACGTACCCGGACATATCGGCTTCTCGGTTGTGCCGTGGAAGCGGGGCAACGGCTACGCCACGCAGGCGCTCGATTTGATGCTGGGCGAAGCAAAGGGACAAGGTCTGCCCTATGTCGAACTGACCGTCGATCCGGAGAATATCGCGTCGCAGAAGGTAATCGCTGCGTGCAATGGTGTATTGATCGAGCGCTTCAGAAAGCCGGCAGCCTACGGATCCGCCGAGACGCTTCGCTATCGCATTCAGTTGAACGACTGAGCAAGCTGTCGGAGGCTGTTCGGCCAGTTTGAGACATTCGCCCGGACCACGTGAATCGCTCGATCTCTGGGGGGGGCATTGACGGCCACTTCGTAGAACGGCACTATGGTCGGCATGAACTTCAACGCGCTCCAGTCCATGATGTGCACCATGACTGCCTATGGCGAGTCGTGGGAGACGTGACGTTCATACATCGCACACACATTTCCTCTACGGCCCCGCCATCATGACGGGGCCGTGTCTTTTCAATCGCTCCGGATTGCATTGGTTCAAACAGGAGTGGTTGCATGCATGACAGAACAAGTGTTTCCGTCCGTCGAGCCTTTGCAGGCGTGCCGACTCGATTGCTCGAGCCGAGGGGCGTGACATGCTGACGATACGAAAGGCGGGTCGCGATGACGTCGTCGACGCATGGGATATACGTAAAACCTCAGTACATGCTGCATGCGCTGGGTATTATCCGGATGCCGCTCTTTCGGGATGGGTCGATGGTGTGCCCACCGATAAATGGGCGGGCATTGTCGAACGCGATTTCTACGTTGCCGTCGATGAAGGACGGGTTGTCGGCACAGGTATGCTTACCGTCGAGAACGGGCAGATCGACGCACTCTTCGTCCGTCCGTCCCACATGGGGCGTGGCATTGGCCGCAAGATGCTGCGCTTTCTGGAAGCATTGGCCACCGAACATGGCGTGGTCGAAATGCACCTCGATGCAACGCTGAATGCAGCGCCGTTCTATCGCAGTTGTGGTTGGACGGGCGACGCGGTTTCGGTATATCGGACGACGCGTGGATTGGAATTGGCGTGCGTACCGATGAGTAAGTGCATCGCCCTCGCGTAGGTTGCATTTCGTGCCGCGTGCGCGTGCGCTTGCGGGCAGGAGCAGATGATCGCTACTGATCGCTCTCGATGACCATGGACCTGCCTACCACGAAATGTCTCCGAGGCCTTATGGGCACGACATCCGATCATCTGTGTGATGAGCCCGTCGAACGTACGATCTTCGTCGCCGCGCCCATCGAGATCCTGGCGGCCAGCCTTGCCGAGCCGTCGCGGATGGCCGAGTGGATGGGCGACGACGCCATGCCGGTGTCTGTCGAGCATGAGGGACGCGCGGGCGGCTTGATCGTTGTACGCGGGCGGCAGCACGTGCCGTTCGAGAATCGTGGCCGCATTGTGCGCTGGGATCCGCCGCGGCGTTTCAGCTGGACGCACCTGAGCACACTGTCAAACCTGCCGGACGAGCCGGCCAGCTACACGACGCTGGATTTCGCGCTGGAGCCCGCTTGCAGCGGCACGACGCTCTCGTTCACGATGCACGGCTTCCCGACGCTCGTCATCCGCAAGCATCTGGTGCTCTACTGGGCGGTGACGCTGGACGTCATCCGGCGCCATGCGGAGGGCTACGCTTGATCCGAGACGAACCTGCGTCATTGAATGCGAAGAAACATACCGGCTTTCTCGGGAAGTAGCGACGGCTGGAAGCCATCGCGCTCGTAGAGCGTCGGCGTCCCGTGATCCGCCATCAGACTGACATGGGCAGTCGGCGGCGCATTCTCGTGAATGTAGTTGATCAGTGCTCGCATGACCAACTTAGTCGACGAACGGCAGCCGCTCGGCACCGCGCCAGATCTGGCTGTCGACGATTTCGTCGACCATCGCGAGAACCATCCGCTTGCCTTCAAGCACCGCTTGCGAATGCGAGCGCGCCGCATTTTCGCAGAGCGCCCAGGTGAGATAGGCGCCCCGGATCGGACTCCACGAGATTGATTCTTCCCAGAACGCGTTGCCGCTGACCGCGCAACATGGCGTCACGGTATCCGCGATTCCCCGCCGTGCGAGGTCCATCGACAGATGCATTGCATCGAGTTCGAACAGGATGTCGAGTTCGACATTGCGACGGACCATCGCGTGCTCGATGGTCGAGCGGATGACATTCTGTTTTCCCGCCAGCGCGAGTTTGCGATCCCTGAGACGCGACAGCGGCACCGCTTTGTCGGGCCTCAAGCCGGCATCCTTGGCACTCACGAGAATGAGCGGCTCCCGAACGAGTGGGGTATGGACATAGCCCTGCGGCGGCGACGCTTCGAACGGGACGATGGCGAGGTCCAGCATGCCGGCATGCATGACGTCACGAAGCTCGTGGCTCACGCCCTCGTGAACACGAAGCCTCACGCGTGGATAGTCGGCGACCAGGCGCGCCACGAAGTTCGATGTGAACAGATTGCGCCAGGAAGGCGCAATGCCTATCGCCAACTGGCCTGCCGCGCGGTCGCCCACCTGCTCGACCAACGAAGTCAACTGACGAAGAATGGGCCGCGCGCGCTCCATCAGCAGCGTGCCGGCCTCGGTGAGCTGAACGCCGCCCTGCGTTCGCGTAAAAAGCTTCGCGCGAAGTTGATGCTCGAGCAGCGCGATGTGGCGCGATAGCGCTGGCTGGGAGAGCCGCAAGTCAGTTGCGGCCTTGTTGATACTGCCGAGTTCGGCAACACGCAAGAAGTACTCGATAAGGCGAGAGTCCACTGGCGCCTCCGTGCATTCCGGTTGGGTCTATTGCACAAGCAGGGCAAGCATAACGCCATTATTCGGTATCTGGATAACAGCCATAAAACATCCGCATTATCGGGATAACGATGCGCTCGGTAGCATTGAAGTCATCGCATACGAGGTCGTCGACCGTAACGGTCCCAGGGCAGCGCCGTACAGGGAGCATTTCATGAGCCGGTGCCCGGGCGGCAAGGCGGCCACGACCGGCGGATTCGTGAGACAGGAGGGCGCAAAGTGACTGCGACAACCACGGCCCCTACCCGGTGGAGCGCGCATCGCGGGTGGGTCGCGCTCGCCGTCGGCTACCAATGGTTCTACAACGGGGCCAATTTCCTGGCTTTCAAGGTGGCCGGGAACGCGTGGCATCCGCTGATGGTGGCGACATTGCGCTTCTCGCTCGCGGCGCTGGTCGTTCTGCCTTTCGCGCTGGCGCGCTGGCGCCGGTCGCCTGCGTCGGTCCGCGAGTCGGGTGGGGCGGCGTTGATTGGCGTCACCATGCTGGTGGCCAGTCAGGCACTCGCGATCTGGGGGACGCATTTTTTGCCGGCAGGGGTGGCCGCGGTATTCGGTTCGTCTTCGCCGCTCTTTCTGGCGGTGTTCGCATGGGCCGTGTTTCACCAGCCGCTGGCCGGCCGTCAGATCGCCGGGGTCGCCGTCGGCTTTGCCGGTCTCGCGCTGATGGGCTGTACGTCGGCTGCCGGCGGCGGCTTCCGGCCGATGGGCGCGGTGCTTGCGCTTACCGCGACTGCGGCCTGGGCAGTCGGATCGTTGCTTGCGCCGCGGCTGGCGTTGCCTCGCGATCCCGTGATCAGCCTCGCGATACAACTGATATCGGCCGGCGCGCTGCTCGGCGCGATCGTCGCCGTGTCGGGAATCGCTGCCACGACGCACCTTGCGCGCGTACCGCCAGCGGCGTGGGCCGCGCTCGCGTTCCTCGTCGTGGCGAGCACGCTGATCGGCTACGCCGTGTTCCTGACGCTCAACGCTCAGGTCTCGACGACGCTCGCCAACACCTTCAACTATGCCGCGCCGGTGATCGCGCTATGTCTCTCCGCACTTGTGCTGCACGAGCCGTTGACGTTCGTGAAGCTGATTTCCGGCGGCATCGCGTTGGTGGGGGTGGCGCTGATGATCGATCGCAAGTAGCCCGGCGAACGGCTGGCTTTTCACCTTCAGCAGACCGCTGAAATCGACTGGAGTCCTGAATCATGACGGAAACATCTCGACACCCGCTGGTATCACGCACGTTCAACATGACTGGTCGGTCGACGCACTATCTCGAGAGTGGGCCGGCCGAGGGACCGCTGATGTTCTTTCTGCACGGCTGGCCGAGCATCAGTTTGATGTGGCGCGCCCAAATGGAAGCCTTCGCCGCTGACGGCTGGCGCTGCGTTGCGCCGGACTTGCGCGGCTACGGTGGTTCCTTTGCGCCCGAAGCCACCGACGCCTACACCATCGAGGCCGTCGTGACGGACATGAACGAGCTGCACGACCACCTCGGCGGCGCGCCTGCGATCTGGGTCGGGCACGACTGGGGAAGTGTCGTGGCCGCAGAATTGTCCGCGCATGAACCCGAGCGTAGCCGTGGTGTGGTGCTGACTTCGCTGGCCTATCAACCCGATGGGCACGCGCTGAGCACGGTCGTTCCACTGGTCGACCGGGCGATTTATCCCGCCGACGCGTATCCCGATGGTCAGTGGGATTACTACCGTTACTACATGACGCATTTCGAAGCGGCGGTCGCGGACCTGGATGCGGACCGGACGGCATCGCTGGCGTCAATTTTTCGATCGGGGAACCCCGGTGGTATCGGCAAGGTGTCGCCGAATGCCCTCGTCACCCGCAATGGAGGGCGTTTCGGTGCCGCGCATCGTGCGCCGCCGACTCGCCCTGATCCGGCCCTGTGGCCGCCGGCGGACTTTGAAGCGCTGGTAGCGTCGTTCAATACGCATGGCTTCCGTCCCGCCTGTGCGTGGTATCTGAACGACGAGGCCAACATCGCGTACGCGCGCCACGCGCCGGATGGCGGCCGTCTCTCGCAGCCGGTGCTGTTCGTCAACGGCGAATTCGATCAGATTTGCAGCATCACCGGAAATCGCCAGGGCGATCCCATGCGTGCGGCATGCGCAGACCTGACCGTGGCAACGATGCCGGCCGGACACTGGTTGCCGCTGGAATGCAAAGCGCAGCACATCGAGGTTCTCCATGCGTGGCTCCGGAGCAGAAATCTTTGATGCGGAGAGACATCGGTCGGACTGGGTGCATCGATTCAAGTCTCAGCGGCGGGGCAAGGAGAAGGCCGGCGAGCTGCTGCGTGCCCGCGGCTGGAGCGCGGCGCATCCTGAGGTTCGTATGGCAAACGAATTCAGCTCGACCATCCGATGAAGATTTCTCATGCCATCGAGATAGCGAAAGAATCCGATTGCCGTCAGTGTAAAAATGGCAAAAAGATATCGGAGCGCGATGTTGGAGCGACATGAGACAAAGCATTTCGTATCAATTTCGTCGTTGAGAATTGTCCCAATCTTCACGATTTTCTCGGGCTCGGACTGATTTAACAGTTGTTTTCATTAATATTGCGGACTTGCGCGGGTATCGATTATTTTTGCGCCGATTCATTCAGAAGTGCTATCTACCCATGCCAGTTGTAAAAAAAGTTCCGTACTACCAGATGGAGCCGCGGCTTCTATATTCCGGAAAGCATTGGAAATGCTACTCGGGCGTCGTCGGGTGCGTTCCCATCGACACGCAGCAAAAGATCTCGTTCGCCAGGCTCGCGCCAAATGAGCAGCCACCGCCACCTCCGCCCAAGGTAGCCGATCCAGTCGCAGCGCAGAGGCCGCGAGCTCCTGCTCCAGCACGGGCCAAGCCGCCCAACAAGCCACAATCGAGCGACAAGCCTCAAGACGCCGAGCAAGCCGACAAGCTGCCCGAGTTCGATCTGCAGGACATCCCCGACGCGATGGACAAGGAGGGCTGGCCAATTTCGGCCAAGTTGGCGCGAAAGTGGCTCGCGAGCCCCAAGCATGTCTACAACAACAAGCTCAACTCACCGCAGCCGATCGACGACACGACAGTCACTCTGGAATGGGCGTTGAGATTTCGCGGAGCACGGCAGCGTTTCAATCACCTCGTCCGGCAAGCGATCTACACGGAGAAAGCTGCTGAGGCAGTCAAGAATGCGCTGGTACCCGTGATCGAGAGGTTTTTTGCTGCCGGAAAGATGAACGCGGCGGGTGTCGTGATCGACACTGCCCCGTTTCTGACGAATCTGCTTCAGTTTCATATCGACTGGAGATTTCAGTTCCAGCCGGTATCATCCTTTGCGACGCTCGACGGCACGGCTTTGACCGATCTAACCGGCGCTCTGGGAAACTTCAATTTCTATGCTGCTGTCGGGAGAGCGACCGTTACCGGTGAGCGCTACTACAAGTACGAAGGCAAGAACACAATATTCTGCCTCGAACCGGTTGCACAGATGACTCACATCTATGTCTACATCAAGGACAGCTACTCGTTCAACGATGACTCGTCTTCCAAGAGCCAGTATCTCGGCCACTGGAACAAGAACGGAATGGTGCTGTCGTACGCCGCGGTCATCAACGATTTTTTCGAGAGCAGCAACTTGAACGTTGGGAACTCGCCCCTTGAGAAGGGGCGTTATCTCCCTGAGGGAGAAGAGGTCGATAAGCCGATCGACAAACGAACCAGTCGCCTTCGGAAATTTCGAGTGAAGGATGTCTACTGGCCGGTGCATAACAAGACGTACCGGGACTGGAGGTCGGTGCATAATCGTGGCGGCGACTTCATGGTCTACAGCAAGCCAGAACTCATCAAGCTGGACAAGCCGATCATCCTGAAAATTGACACCGTATGCAGAACCATTCCGGCCGAGCAATGAAAGCCGCCATGACTATCCTAAAAGTAGTCTTGTCCGTGATCGCCATTTACCTGGTTGTCGATATCGGGTGGACGTTCGTACCGGTTGACGTGCATAACGAGATCACGATTTTCGCGCTCATGCATACAAAGCTGGCGATCTTCGCCATCCCGGCGATCGTCTTCGGGTTCTACCTGGCTCGGCATGTCAGAAATTTCAACCGTTTCAGCCGCGCGAAGCGCGCAGGTCTGGTCATCGTCACACTCGTTTTTTTGGCATTCGTCTACTTGGTCGGCTTTCGTGGAATCATGATTGACGGTACCGATTGTCAGCGCTTCAACTACAACGTCAAGATGAATGGTGGTGTCAAACAGGTCGACGGCACAACCTACATCATCAACATCTGCGGACGTGGTGCCCCCGGCAACGGTTTTTTTGTGGATCAGAATGAGCAGATAAAAATCGTCGTCAGAGATGCATATGGCTCGACGCTTGCCACTCGACTATTTTTCGTTTTTGGGGATGGCCGGCCGGGGGAAGAATCGATCATCATCCGTAGGAACGAGTTGATTTATTTCGATGCATCGGATGAGGACGGCAGTGAAAGGTCGATCTCGCTGCCGCCCACCACGCTCGATTGGATCGCGGCGAGAATTCCGATTTGGCTTCGCTGAGAACGGTCCCGCTGCCCGGGTGGTCGTCGCGTTGATGCGGCGCCACCAACGATGCAGGATTCTCGCTGAGCCGCCCAAGCCAAGAAAGCCTTAGCGATCGCCGTGACCCCATCCGGCGAAACAATCCCCCGAATCAAACGCCCGTTCGACAAACCAGCCGAAACCCGCGCCCCCAAACACCCGCCCCACCGCGATGTAATGACCAAACCGCAAGACCTAGTGCATAGATATCGTTTGCCGCGGCCTTAATGACTATCGACAATCGTGGCTCGATTTCACCGCCGCGGCGCCAGAAGCGCCTTGGCGGCCGGCACTCGGCGGCTATCCCGGCTGTCCGCGCCCACCCGCTCACGACGACATGTACGCGTTCACTCCCTCATTCCAGAATCCCGCCGGCTCGCCGATCCGCGAACTGTTCAAGTACCTGTCCGAACCGGGCATGATTTCGTTCGCGGGCGGTTATCCGGCCAGCGACCTGTTCGACGTCGACGGCCTGAACGCCGCAGCCGAGCGCGCGTACGCGCAGCCCGTGCGCTGCCTGCAATACGGCCCGACCGACGGCCTCGCCGAACTCAAGCAGCAACTGATCGCGTTGATGGGGCGCCGCGGCGTCGAGTGCACGCCGGCCGAACTGCTCGTCACGACCGGCTCGCAGCAGGGTCTCGACCTGCTGCTGCGCGTGATGGTGTCGCCCGGCGACGTCGTGCTGACCGAACAACCGGCCTATCCTGCGACGCTGCAGGCGATGCGCTTGCAGCAGGCGCGCATCGTGACGATTCCGGTCGACGGCGCGGGCCTCGACGTCGGTCGTCTCGGCGAACAGCTTGCATCCGGCGCGATCGCGCAACCGAAGCTGCTCTACACGGTCCCGACCTTCGCGAACCCGACGGGCGCGACGCTCACGCGCGAACGCCGGCTGAAGCTGCTGCGTCTGGCAGTGCAATACCGTTTCCTGATCATCGAGGACGATCCGTACGGCGACCTGCGTTTCGCGGGCGAAGCCGTGCCGTCGATGCTCGCGCTCGCCGATGAAGTGGACGGCGCGCGCGACTGGATCGTGCATTTCGCGAGCCTGTCGAAGATCGTCGCGCCCGGGTTGCGCGTGGGCTGGACGATCGCGCCGGCCGAGATCGTACGGCGTTGCGTGATCGCGAAGCAGACGGTCGATCTGTGCAGCACGCCGTGGACCCAGGCGACCGCTGCCGAGTATCTGGCCGACGGTGCGCTCGAACGCCATCTGCCGCGCATCACGGCCGCGTACCGGCGCAAATGCGATGCGATGTGCGACGCGTTGCGCGCCGGCCTGGGCGATGCGATCGAATTCCATCGTCCCGAAGGCGGGATGTTCGTGTGGGCGCGGATCGGCGCGGTGTCGTCGGACGTGCTGCTGCAACAGGCGATCGCGAACAAGATCGTGTTCGTGCCGGGCAAGGCGTTCTTCGCGGACAACGTCGACGCGGCTTCGCTGCGCCTGTCGTTCGCCGCGCCGGACGTCGACGCGATCCGGGAAGGCGTGGCGCGCCTCGTGCGCGCGTATGGTGCGGCGCTGGCCGCGTGAGGAGACACCCACATGACTATCACCGTCAACGACACGGTAACGATGCGCGCAGCGCCGGGCGCGGGCGATAGCCGGCCGGTTGCGCACCGGTCGTCGCAGATCAGCGCGGGGCCGCAGTATGTGGCCGACGTGCTCGGCCGTTTCGGCGCGGAGCCGGCGGCCGACTTCGGCGACGCGGCACCGGTCGTACTCGGCTACAACTGAGCCGCGCGGCGACGGCCGGCGCGTCGCATGCGTGCCGTCGCCGCGGCAAACGGTTAAGCTGGCGCGATCGCAACCTGCACGATCGCCGCTTCGTCATGCCTGACTTCATTTCCGAATCACTCGCGCAAACCTACGGGCGCCTGTGGTCCTGCCTCGAATCCGGCGTGAGCGCACAACGCTCGCCGTTCACGATGCTGCAGGCCGCGACGCTCGGCATCGACGGCGCGCCGAAGGTGCGCACGATCGTGTTGCGCCAGGTGAGCCGCGCCGATCGCGTGCTGTCGTTTCATACCGATGCGCGTTCGGAGAAGGTCGCGGAGCTGCGCCGCGATCCGCGCATCGCGCTCGTCGCCAGCGATCTCGATGCGCTCGTGCAGATTCGCGTGGAAGGTGCGGCATCGATCTGCGACGACGAAGCGCAACGGCGCGCCATCTGGCAATCGAGCCGGCCGCATACGCTGCTGCTGTATCGCGCACCGTTGCCGCCGGGTACGCCGGTCGCGTCGCCGGAAGCCGCGCACGTCGGCAGCGCCGCATCGACCGATGACGGCTATGACAACTTCTGCCTGCTTCACGTGAGCGTGACGCGTCTCGACTGGCTCGAACTCGCGCGCGCCGGCCATCGCCGCGCGGTGTTCGACCTGCATGAAGGCGGCTACGAAGGCCGCTGGGTCGCACCCTGACGCTGCCGAAGCCCGCTCAAGGGCGCCCGTCCGACACGGCCTGCGTGGCCATCCATTCGCGCATCACGACGATCGCGTCGTCGTCGCGCCGCTCGGCCGGATACACGAGATAGAACCCCACCGACAGCGGAAACGCGAAATCGAACGGTTTGCACAGCCGGCCCGCGGCGATGTCGCGCTCGACCAGCGGATCGGTCGCGAGCGCGATGCCCTGGCCGGCGACGGCCGCATCGATCGCGAGCGACGTCTGGTTGAAGCGCAACCCCTTGTGCGGATCGATGTCGACAGGTTCGGGCATCGCGGCGAGGAACTCGGGCCACAGGTCGTGTGCGTCGTGCAGCAGCACGTGGCCCGCGAGCGCGCGCGGCGACGCGGGCGCGGCCAGCAGCGCAGGGCTGCATACGGCGCACACGTCGAGCGGAAACAGCGCATGCGTGGCGAGATGCTTGCCGAACGGCGGCTTGCCGTAGCGGATCGCGAGATCGACGCCGTCGTGGCGGAACGTCGCGATCTGCGGGTCGGCGATCACGCGCACGTCGTAGTCGGGATGCGCATCGGTGAACTGCGCGAGCCGCGGGATCAGCCATTTCGACGCGAACGACGGCGTCGTGCTGATCGTCAGCGCGGCGCGCCGCTTCACGAGCTTGTCGGTCGCGTCGGCGATCGCATGCAGCGCGCGCTGCACGTCGGAGAAATACGCGGCGCCGTCGTGCGTCAGCGCGAGGCCGCGCGGCAGGCGTTCGAACAGTTTCAGGCCGAGCACGTCCTCGAGGTGGCGCACCTGCTGCGCGACGGCGCCCTGCGTGACGCCGATCTCGTCGGCGGCGGCGCGGAAATTGAGGTGCCGCGCGGACACTTCGAACGCGCGAAGCGCATTCAGCGGCGGCAGGCGGGAGGGGCGAGGCGGCATCGTCAGGCTGTAGAAAAACTATCGGCTGAAGGCAGAAATACTGGTTCGACAGTCGGGATGGATGCGCCTACATTACCACCATGGCGCGCCGAACGGCGGCAGCGCGGCGGCAGGATTCGAACGAGGAGCACATCGTGACTGTAGAAAAAGTAGCGTTGATCACGGCGGCGGGCAAGGGCATGGGCGCGGCGATCGCGCGCGAACTGGCGGCGACGGGCTACCGCGTCGCGCTGATGTCGCCGTCGGGCAGCGCGGTGGCGCTCGGCGAGGAACTGGGCGGGTTCGGCATCCAGGGCTCGGTGACGGAAGAGGCCGACATCGACCGGCTCGTGCAGGAAACGGTCGCGCGCTACGGCCGGATCGACGCGGTCGTGAACAACACCGGGCACCCGCCGAAGGGCGAACTGCTGGCGATCACCGACGACAACTGGCACGCGGGGCTCGACCTGATCCTGCTGAACGTGGTGCGCGTGATGCGCCGCGTGACGCCGATCTTCCAGAAGCAGGGCGGCGGCGCGGTGGTCAACATCTCGAGTTTCGCGGCGGATGCGCCCGAGCAGCCGATGCCCGTTTCGTCGGCGCTGCGCGCGGCGCTGAGCGCGTGGACGCGGCTGTACGCGGAACGCTATGCGGCTGAGAACATCCGGATGAACGCGGTGCTGCCGGGCTTCATCGACAGCTGGCCGGAAACGCCGGAGATCGTCGCACGCATTCCGGCCGGCCGTTTCGGCAAGACCGGCGAGATCGCGAAGACGGTCGCGTTCCTGCTGTCGGACGGCGCGGGGTACATCACCGGGCAGAACATTCGCGTCGACGGCGCGATCGTCAAGGCGCTCTGAGCATCGCGTCGGCAAGCGAGCGGCGGCGCGGGCCGGCCGCTCGCGGTGCAGCCGCTACAAACGCGTACAAATCAGACAAATCCGGGATACATCAGACCTTTCAAATGGGCGACGCCGCGTGACGAGGGCGCGCCGGATCGAAAGCGTGGGCGCGATTCCGCGCGCGGCATCTTCACTTTCCACTACACGAAAGGATGCCGAACGATGTCTTCCACACCGTTTTCCCCGATGCGCCGCCACCTGCTGGCCACTTCCGTGGCCGCAGGGGTCTCGGCGATGCTGCCCACCGCGCTGCATGCGGCGACCGGCGCGAGCGGCATACGCCCGTTCACCGCGCACATTCCCGATGACGCCGTGGCCGACCTGCGCCGCCGCATTGCCGCGACACGCTGGCCGGGCCGCGAGACCGTCGCCGATGAATCGCAGGGCGTGCGGCTCGCGCGCATGCAGGCGCTGCTGCGCTACTGGGGCACCGACTACGACTGGCGCAAGGGCGAGGCGCGCCTGAACGGTTTCCCGATGTTCATCACCGAGATCGACGGGCTCGACATTCATTTCATTCACGTGCGCTCGCGGCACGAGAACGCGATGCCGATGATCATGACGCACGGCTGGCCCGGCTCCGTCTTCGAGCTGCTGAAGGCGATCGGCCCGCTGACGGACCCGACCGCGCACGGCGCGAGCGCGGACGATGCATTCCACGTGGTCGTGCCGTCGCTGCCGGGCTTCGGCTTCTCGGGCCGGCCGACGAAGACGGGCTGGGGCTCCGACCACATCGCGCGCGCATGGGGCGAACTGATGGCGCGGCTCGGCTATACGCGCTTCGTGTCGCAGGGCGGCGATTGCGGCTCCGTGATCTCGCACCGGATGGCGATGCAGCGCGTGCAGGGCCTCGTCGGGATTCACGTGAACATGCCGGCGACGGTGCCGCCGGATATCGCGACGCTGCTCGCGACCGATGCGCCCGCGCCGGCTTCGCTGTCGCCGAAGGAGAAGGCCGCGTACGAGAAGCTCGCGACGTTCTATCGCGACAACTGCGGCTACTCGGCGATGATGGTCACGCGCCCGCAGACGGTCGGCTACGGGCTTGCCGATTCGCCTTCCGGGCAGGCCGCGTGGATGTACGACAAGATCTCGCAGTGGACATACAGCGGCGGCGTGCCCGAACGCTCGATTCCGCGCGACGAGATTCTCGACGACATTTCGTTGTACTGGCTGACGAACACCGCGACGTCTGCCGCGCAGATCTACTGGGAAGATCACTCGAACAACTTCAACGCGGTGGACATCTCGCTGCCGGCCGCGATCACGGTGTTTCCGGGCGAGATCTACCAGGCGCCGCGCAGCTGGGCCGAGCGCAGCTATCACAATCTGATCTACTTCAACGAAGTCGACAAGGGCGGGCACTTCGCGGCATGGGAGGAGCCGGAGCTGTTTGCGCGTGAAGTGCGTGCCGGGTTCCGGCCGTTGCGGCGCGTATAAGCGCGCGACGGGCGGGCGAACGCGGGCCGGCGGTCATAAGGCCTGCGTTCGCTTTCGTGGGCGTGACGCGCCCCGGCAATCGTCTCAATGGGGGGCAACTTGCGCTGCATCCAGTTCGTTGTGGTCCGACAGAAAGCGCAACAGCGCCCAGTTGAATGTCCTGGCGCTGTCGAGATTCGGATGATGCCCGCTTCCCGGGAGTGCACTGAATCGCGCACCCGGGATCATGGCGGCAAGCCGCTGGCCTTCGATCGCCGGGTGAATGCCATCGTCGTCGCTTTGCAGAACCAGCGTCTCGCTGCGAACGAGATTCAGTCTTCTGCGCACGTCGAAGTTCGAGATCCCGTCGCAAAGGCGAGCGAGGAAGGCTGAATCGGCGCCTGCCGCATGGGCATGGCCGATCTGGTACGCGATCTCCCCATCTTCCGTTTGAGCGTAGTCGGCGCTCACCAATGACGGCCACATTTCCTCGAACCAGCGCGTCGCGCCGTCACCGCGCTGGAACGCTGCCTTCCAAAGCTCGAACCGGCGCACGACATCGTCGGCAGCCAGGTTCGAGAATCCGTTGCAGATGACGAGCTTGCCGACCCGCGACGGCGCGTCGATCGCCATCGATAGCGCAATGGCGCCACCGAGTGACAGGCCGACCAGGTTCGCGCTTTCCAGCCCGAGGTGATCCAGCAGACATTCCAGGCCGCTGGCGAATGCCTGAACATCGAGCATGCGATCCGGATAGGACGACGCGCCGTGACCGGGAAGGTCCGGCACGATCACGCGAAAACCGGCCTGACGCAGGAACGACATCTGGCGCGCCCACGCGCGCCCGCAGCTGCCCATATCGTGAATCAACAAGACAGGCGTACCGCTGCCGACATCAGCGTAGTAGAGATCGTGGTCTCCGAATGATAGTTTTGTCATGGGTCTGCTCCGTAGTCGCGCCCAACATGCGCTCTCGCGATTATCTTAATATTGAGATATATTGATGACAAGCGCTCACCGAGAACCCCTTCAAATGCGAGGACATTCATGATTGCGTCGGCCAAGGAGGATCATGTCGACCGTGTGGTGGCTCAATGGCGCGACGAACGCCCCGAGCTCGACGTCGCGTCGATGGAGATCTTCGGCCGGCTCGCGCGGCTTTCCAAGCACTGCGAGAAAGCGCGTACGGAGGCGCTTTCGCCGTTTGGATTCAAGGAAGGCGAATTCGACGTGCTGGCGACGCTTCGACGTGCCGGCAAGCCTTACGAGCTGTCGCCGACGCAGCTTTACCGCTCGCTCATGATCACGTCCGGCGCGATCACGAACCGGTTGATGCGCCTGGAGCAGGCCGGCCTCGTCGAGCGTGTGCCGAATCCACAGGACGGCCGGGGCCTGGCCGTGCGGTTGACGCCAGCCGGCCTCGAGCTGATCGATCGGGCCGTGCGCGTGCACGTGGATACGCAGAATCTGCTGCTCGGAGGGCTCGATGCCGATGGCCGTACGATGCTTGCGGCACTCTTGAAGCAGGCGCTGCTCGCGTTGCCGGGTGAGGCACTCCCGCAGGACGACGCCGGTTAGGTGGCGGGAAAGGGCGATCGATGATCGCCGCGGTATGACCCGGGCGTCGAGGGGAACCGGGAAGAAGTCCAATGACAACAACAACGAGGTAGATCGTGCTCAACAGTAACGTATTGCGCCAACTCGACCTGCAAGACGTGATGGTGTTTCTGTGTCTGTACGAACACAAGAGCGCACGCCGCACCGCCGAGGTCATGAGCATCAGCCAGCCCACCGTCAGCTATTGCCTGAAGCGGTTGCGCAATTGCTTCCACGACGTGCTCTTCGATGTCGATCACGGCAGCCTCGTCGCGACGGCCAAGGCCGAGGCTATCGAGCCTTATCTGCGAAACGTGATCGATGCGGTGAACCACTGCGCCGACATGGATGACGACCAGGTGGTCGCCACGACACGCCGCGTGATGCGCGTCTGTGCGCCGGAGTACTTCGAGCTGCTGTTGCTGCCGGGTGTGCTCGAGTCGTTCATGAAGCGTGGCCGGGAAACCTCGCTGATCGTCGACCGCCTCGGCCGCGATCTGCCGGTGGAACGGCTGCTGGCCGGCGAAATCGACTTCGCGATCGGCTTCGGTCCCGGCTACCATCGGCTGCATCCCGACCTGCAATGGGAATCGGTCCTTTCCGACACCTTCGTGTGTCTGACCGCGTCGCGCAAGCTCGCGCCGTCGACGCGCGTCTCGCTCGACGAATTCTGCGACATGGACCACGTGTTCCCGACGCCGTGGGTATCCGAGCGCAACATGATCGACGGCTGGCTCGAAAAGCTGGGCCGCTCGCGCAGTATCGTCGCGCGCGCCAACACGTATCAGGCCTGCCTGAACATCGTCGCGCGGCTGCCGGTTGCCCTGACGTTGCCGCGGCGCCTGATCCAGTACCTGTCGATTCCGCCGGCCGTGCAGATCTGCGAAGTGCCGCTCGGCTTCCCGACCTTCACGCTGGACGTGATCTGGTCGACGCCGATGGAAAAGAACCCCGACATCCGCACCATGCGCACCCTGTTCAAGGATCTCGCGAGCGCCAATGCGCTCGAGCCGGGGGAATTGCCGCGCGCGTAGCGTCGACCTGCCGGTGCCGGCCGGCGATCGCCGCCGTCCGGTTTATTGCCGGTGAGGAAGCAAACCCCGGCTTCCTTGCAGGACCCTAAACAAAATTTACATCCACCATTTAATTTTTAAAACGGTGCGCCCGGCCGTGTCGGTAGATTGGTCAGTGTTCGACGAAGCCGTGCTTCGAACACAAGACTAACCACACTGAGAGGCAGCCATGATGGATGTAGTTGACGTAGTCACTGCGCAGGTTCAGCACAAACCGTTGCCGCGTTTCGGCTTCGAGTTGATCGAAAGTCTCGAGCCCGGTCAAAAGGCGATCGACCTCGTCGATACCGCCCAGTTGTACGACCAGCTCGCCCATTCGGGTGTCGTGATCTATCGCAATTTCGCGGATACGCTCGACGATTTCAACCGCTTCGTCAGCCAGCATTCGGCGCGCGTCACGTTCGATCCGGCGCGCAAGACCTCGACGGAAAACACCGCCGAAATCGATGCCGGCGAGCTCGAAATGGGCCTGCACCGTGAGAACGGCAACCTGCCGTTCACGCCCGACCTGCAATGGTTCTACTGCCTCGAGCCGGCTCGCGTCGGATCCGAGACGACGATCTGTGACGGGCAGCGCGTGCTGCACGAACTGACGCCGGCCGTGCGTCGCCTGTTCGAGCAGCGCCAGATCAAGTATTCGCGCCGCATTCCCTGGCCGAATGTACAACGCTTCCTGAGCGTCGAGCTGCAGTTGCCGGCGCACGAAGTGAACGACTCGCATCTCGAGGTCGTCAACCAGCGCGTTCGAGGCCAGCACTATCGCCGTCTCGACCCGTTTCTCGTGTCGTCGGAGCGTGTGACCGACGCGATTACCACCAGCTGCTTCTCCGGCCGTCGCGCGTTCTGCAATTCGCTCCTCGGGCCGAGCGTGAACTACGAGCCGCCGCTGATCACGTGGGCCGACGGGTCCGACATCGATTTCGAGGTGTGGGACGAAATCAAGGACGTGACCGCCCGTTATACGTACGACCTGTTCTGGAACAAGGGCGACATCGTCGTGATCGACAACAGCCGCGTGATGCACGGCCGCCGCCGTCTCGCGGACACGGGGCGCCGCATCTTCGGTGCGCAAAGCTATCGCAAGGGAGCAATCGCATGATCAGCGCACTCATCGAACGTCATTTCGCCGAAGCGCCGAACCGCATTGTCGTGCGGGAGATGGACGGCCGTGAATACTCGCTGGACGAACTGCGCGCGGACGTCGCGCGGATCGCCGGCAAGCTGGAGGAGGTGTACGGCGATTGCAGCGGCCTCGTGTTCGGTATTGCCGCGCGCTCCAGCTACACGTGGGTGGCGACGATGCTCGCGATTTTCCGCGTGAAGGCGGTGCTTCTGCCGGTGCCGATCGAGTTTTCCGACGAGCAGATCGGCAGCCTGCTGCACAAGGCAACCGCGATCTTCGCGCAGGATGCGAAAACCGCCGCACGCATCGGTTCGATCCTGCCGGGCATCTCGTGCATCGACGCCGCGAGCGAGCGCGAAGGTTGGCCCGCGGCGGGCGCACCCACCGGCGAGCGAATCGAGCCGGGCATCTGCGGGATCATCCATACGTCCGGTACGACGTCGAAGCCGAAGGGCGTGAAGATCCGCGACGAGGCGGTCGGCCTGCTCGTGACGAACGTGCTGAAGCGCGTGCCGGCCGGGCCGCTCGACTACCTGTCGATCGTGCCGATGAGCCTGCTGATCGAACAGGTGCTCGGCGTGTTCCTGCCGGTGCTGTCCGGCGGCTCGCTGACGCTGATGCCCGCGAACTACGCGGAGTACGGCGCACGCAGCGGCAATGCGCGCGACTACCTGGACCTGATCGCCCGCGTCGATCCGAACTTCCTGTACCTGCCGCCGAAGCTGCTCGAGGAGGCCGATGCGTTGCTGGAGTCGACCGGTACGACGCAACTGTTCGGCCGCCGCAATCCGCACATCATCACGGGCGGCGCGAAGATTCCGGCCACCGTGCTCGAATCGCTGGACAAGCGCGGCGTGCAGGTTTACGAAGCGTACGGGCTCAGCGAGAACAGTTCGATCATCTCGCTGAACTACCCGGGGCAGCGCCGCATCGGCTCGGCCGGGACGCTGCTCGACGGGATCGTGCCGGTGATCGTCGATGGCGAGCTGCGCGTGCGCACGCCGACGCTCTGCGCGGGCTATTACAACTCGGACGATACGTCGTGCGAGCTGACCGACGGCTACCTGCATACCGGTGACATCGCCGAGATCGTCGATGGTTTCCTGTACATCACGGGCCGCAAGAAGCACGTGATCATCCTGTCGACGGCGCGCAACATCTCGCCGGAGTGGGTGGAGACGGTCTACAAGGAAAGCGCGCTGATCGACGACATCGTGGTGTTCGGCGAAGGGCGCGAAGAGCCGGCGGCGATCGTGCTGTCCGCGCACGACGAAGCGGCGGTACGCGACGAGATGGCGCGGCTCGAACCGCGGCTCGCGGATTTCGCGCGCGTGCGGCGCGTCCGGGTCGTGACGGACATCGAGCGTTTCCGCAAGGATTACTACACGGTCACCGGGCGGCCGCGCCGTCAGCTGATCGAGCGCGATCACGCGGCGTCGCTTTATTGACCGGGAGCCGAACGTGCACATCGTACGAAGCTTTCATCCGGGCCAGGACGCTTATCGCGAGATGCAGCTCGCGGTCTCGCAGCACTACTACCAGGCGCACGGCGCGCGTCCGGAGCCTCGCCCGGACCAGTTCTGGTGCCTGACCGACCGCAAGATGACGTTGCCCGGCTACGCGTGCCTGGGGCTCAGCTGGGGCGACAGCGCCCCGCTGTTCTCCGAGCACTACCTCGACGAATCGCTGACGAGCCTTTACGGGCTGTCGCGTGCGGAGCTGGTCGAACTCGGGCAGTTCTCGTCGTTCGGCGCGAAGGGCGCGGGGCGCTACCTGATCGCGAACGTGTTCCGCACGCTGGCTCAGCATCACTACCGGTACGTGCTGATGACGGCGACGGAGCGGGTGCGTCACATCGTGCAGTCGTTGCAAATCGCCTATGACGATCTCGGCCCCGCGTGCGTGAGCCGGGTACGTGACCGACATGTCGACTGGGGTACGTACTACGACAACTCGCCGCGCGTCATCATGGTGAAGATCGACGACATGGCCAGGCGCAACGATTTGCCGATGTGGAGCCCGCTCGATGATCCGCCGTCGGCCCGCATGCCGCTGAGGCAGGTCGAATGCACCGCAAACGGTCACTGATCCCGATGGGCCGCACGCATGCGCGTCGGCCTGTCATGTCATTTCAGGAACGTCCCCATGTCCGACTCAAATAGATACGAAAACTTCCTCGTGTTCCTGGCGCCGCTGATCAACAGCGTCGGCGGGATCGCGATCGACCTGTATGCGCCGAGCATTCCGGCCATCGGTCGAGAACTCAACGTCATGCCGAGCATGATGCAGAACACGATCACGATTACGCTCGTGTTCTATGCGATCGGCCAGCTCGCGTTCGGCATGCTGGCCGACTGGTGGGGCCGGCGCCCGTCGGTACTCTTCGGCCTTGCGCTGTTCATCGCCGGCAGCGCGCTCGCGGTCGTCGCGCCGTCGTTCGAGGTGCTGATGGCGGGACGCGCGATCCAGGGCTTCGCGATCGGCTCATGCCAGGTCGTCGCGCGCGCCGTGCTGGTCGACCGGCTGAAGGGCGACCGCTTCCGCGTCGCGATCGTCTACCTCAGCCTGGCGTTCGGGCTCGGCCCGGTGATCGCGCCGTACATCGGCGGACACGTGCAGGAGTGGGCCGGCTGGCGCTGGAACTTCGTCGTGTACTGCGGCTACGGGCTCGTCGTGCTGTCGTTCGCGTTCGTGGGCCTGCGCGAGACGCTGCGGCCGGAGTTGCGGCGCACGCCGCGGCAAACCATCGCGGGCTATCGCGAGATCCTGTCCGATTCGCACTTCCAGTCGGCTGTCGCGATGCTCGGGATGAGCTTCTCGGCGTTCCTGATGTGGAACGTGATCGGGCCGTACATCGTGCAGTTCCGCCTCGGGCATTCCGCGTCGTACTTCGGCTCGACCGCGCTCGGCGTCGGGCTGTGCTACCTCGGCGGCACGACGCTGAACCGGAGCCTGATCCGGCGCTACAGCGGCGAGCAGCTGATGCGCGGCGGCATCGCGATCTTTGCGCTCGGGGTGGCGTGCGTGGCGTCGAGCGGCGGCGAGCTGATCCTGGTGACCGCACTCGGCGGGATCATGCTGATCGCGTTTGCGCAGGGCTTCATCTTCTCCAACGCGATGGCGCGCTCGATGGCCCTGTTCCCGGGCCGCGCGGGCGCCGCCGCGAGCCTGCAGGGGTGCCTGATGCTCGCGCTCGGCTCGATCGTGTCGGGCGTCGTCAGCGCGCTGCCCATCGAGACGAATGCGGCGATTGCCGTCATGTTCGCGTGCCTGCTGGGCGTGACCATGATCGGCTTCAGGCAACTGCATCGCCTGCATCCGCAGGTGGCGCGATGAAGGCCGCCGTCGCGCTCGCGCTGCGGCTCGTCCTCGGCGCGTTCTGGATCTGGGCCGGCTCGACGAAGATCGTCGGGCACTTCGACGCGGGGCCCTTCCTGAGCGCTGCCGTCTCGCGATCCACAGTGGCGCCCGAAGCCGTGCGGCTCGCGCTGGCCGGCGCGATCGGACACGTCGCGCTTCCGCACGTCGTCGCGGTCAACCTGGTCGTGCCCTGGCTCGAACTGGCGGCAGGGCTGTCGATCCTGCTCGGCATCGCAACCGCGTGGGGGGTTGCCGGCGCGGCGGCGATGTCGGTGCTGTTCCTCATGTGCGGGGCGGTCAGTACCAATCCATTGCTGCTGTTCGGCGCCGTGCTGTTGGCGATGTTTCACCCGTATGCGCGCGCATGGACCCTTCATGCGTCGCGATCGCCTGCCACGACTATCTGATCTCGTGGCGGGTGTCTTTTCGCCGCATGTCCCGTTCGTCCCGGGCATGCGGTTTTTTTTCGTGTCAGGCGCGCGAAATATTTAAACGGGAATTCAAAAAATTGACATCCGGGGGAGGCCGCTCCACACACACTGATGTCATGACTGATTCATTGGGGAGATATCGGTGAGACGCTCAATGTTTTTTACCGCGGGCGCGTTGATCGTCCTGTTTGGCGCGTTGTTCCTGTGGCGCACGGAACGTGTATCGGCTGCCGACCGGCCTGCGGCGCCACCGGCGCCGTTGCCGGTCGAAACCGTCGTCGTGAACCCGGAGGCGACGGCGCCCACGCTCGACGCGGTCGGCTCGCTCGAGGCGGTCCGTCAGGTGACCATCGCGCCGGAAGTCGCGGGGCGCATCGTCGGCATCCAGTTCGTCGCGGGCTCGCGCGTGAGTGCCGGGCAAACACTCGTGCAGCTTTACGATGCGCCCGAGCAGGCGAAGCTCGCCGGGCTGCAGGCGAAGGCCGACTATACGCGCCGGCAGTTCGCACGCGCCGAGCAGCTCGTGCCGAACGGCGCCGAGCCGAAGGCGACATTCGACGCACGCCGCTATGAACTCGACGCCGCGCGCGCCGATATCCGCGAGACCCAGGCGGTCATTACGCAGAAGTTGATCCGCGCGCCGTTCTCCGGCGTGATCGGCCTGCGCCGCGTGAACCTCGGCCAGTACCTGAACCCGGGCGACGCGATCGCGACGCTCACGGATCTCGACGTGTTGTACGCGAACTTCACGGTGCCGCAGAAGGCGTTGAGCCGCGTGGCGCTCGGCCAGACCGTGCGCGTGACGGCGGATGCGTATCCGGGCCGGACGTTCGAAGGGCGCGTGACCGCGATCGAGCCGCAGGTCGGCGACGAGACCCGCAACATCACCGTGCAGGCCACGGTGGCCAATTCCGGCCAGTTGCTGCGCCCGGGGATGTATATCGACGCGCATCTGGCGCTGCCGGGTCGCGACGCGGTGATCAGCGTGCCCGATACCGCGGTGCAGACCTCGCAGGCGGGCGACACCGTGGTCGTGGTCGAGCAGCGCGACGGGCGCGGTGTCGGCGTGGCGCGCGTGCGCCAGGTGCGGACCGGCGCGCGCGAGCGTGGCCGCATCGTCATCGACGACGGGCTGCGCGCCGGCGACGTGGTCGTGACGACCGGGCAGTTGCGCGTCGCGCCGGGCGCGAAGGTGCAGGCGCAGGCCGATGCGTCCACGCAACGGGAGACGGTGCGATGAGCCAGACCACGCAAGGCGCGCGTTTCACCGACATCTTCGTGCGGCGGCCGGTGCTGTCGCTCGTGTGCAGCCTGCTGATCCTGCTGGTGGGCCTGCGCTCGCTCGGCGCGCTGCCGGTGCGCCAGTATCCGATGCTGGAGAGCGCGACGATCAGCGTCGAGACGGCCTATCCCGGTGCGTCGCAGGCGTTGATGCAGGGTTTCGTGACGACGCCGATCGCGCAGTCGATCGCGACGGCGGACGGCATCGAGTACCTGACCTCCACGTCCACGCAGGGCAAGAGCGTCGTGAAGGCGCGGCTGCGCCTGAATGCGAACGCCGACCGCGCGATGACGGAAATCATGGCGAAGGTGCAGGAGGTCAAGTACAAGATGCCCGAGGGCGCGTACGACTCCGTGATCACCAAGCTGACCGACGCGCCCACCGCCGTCATGTATCTGGGCTTCTCGAGCGATACGTTGTCGATCCCCGAGATCACCGATTACGTGGTGCGGGTGGCGCAGCCGCTGGTCACCACGGTGCCGGGCGTCGCGTCGGCCGACATCGTCGGCGGCCAGAACCTCGCGATGCGGGTCTGGCTCGACGCGTCGCGGCTTGCCGCGCACGGGCTGTCGGCCGCCGATGTGTCGGCCGCGCTGAAGGCGAACAACGTGCAGGCCGCGCCGGGGCAGTTGAAGGGCGCGCTGACCGTCGCCGACATTTCCGCGAACACCGACCTGACCGACGTCGGTGCGTTCGGCAACCTCGTCGTGAAATCGGATGCGAACGGCAGTTTCGTGCGGTTGCGCGACGTCGCGACGATCGAGCTGGGGGGCCAGCAATACAACGCGAGCGCGCTGATGAACGGGCACCGCGCCGTCAACATCGCGATCAACGCGACGCCGTCGGGCAACCCGCTCGACATCGTGCGCGGCGTACAGGCGCTGCTGCCGACGATGGAGCGCAGCAAGCCGGCCAGCATCAGGATCGGCGACGTGTTCGACGTCGCGCGCTTCGTCAACGCGTCGATCGACGAGGTGCGCGAGACGATCATCGAGGCGATCGCGATCGTCGTGGTCGTGATCTTCCTGTTCCTCGGTTCGTTCCGCGCGGTCGTGATCCCGGTCGTGACGATTCCGCTCGCGCTGGTCGGCTCCGCCGCGCTGATGCTGGCCGCCGGTTTCTCGCTGAACCTGCTCACGCTGCTCGCGATGGTGCTGGCGATCGGGCTGGTGGTCGACGACGCGATCGTCGTCGTCGAGAACATTCACCGGCACATCGAATCCGGCGAGCCGCCCGCGCGCGCGGCGTTGCTCGGCGCGCGCGAGATCGCGTCGCCGGTGATCGTGATGACCATCACGCTCATTGCCGTGTATGCGCCGATCGGGCTGATGGGCGGGCTGACCGGCTCGTTGTTCCGCGAATTCGCGTTCACGCTCGCGGGGGCGGTGTGCGTGTCCGCGGTGATCGCGCTGACGCTTTCGCCGATGCTGAGCTCGCTGCTGCTCGACAGCCGGATGTCGGAGGGGCGCGTCGCGCGGGCGATCGAACATACGCTGTCGCGCGTCACGCACGGGTACCGGCGCCTGCTGCACGCGAGCCTCGGCGCGCGGCCGGCGGTGCTGGTGTTCGGCGCGGGCGTGCTGCTCGGCATCGGCGTGCTGTTCAGCGGCGTGAAGCGCGAACTGGCGCCGCAGGAGGACCAGGGCTCGATCATGCTGCAGGTGAAGGCGCCGCAGTATGCGAACCTCGACTATCTCGAACGCTACGCGCCGCAGATCGAGAAGGTGTTCCGCTCGCTGCCGGAAGCGGATACGAGCTTCGTGCTGAATGGCGTCGGCGGGGCCAATCTCGGCTTTGCCGGCGTGAACCTCGTCGACTGGTCGAAGCGCACACGCGGTGCGGCCGACCTGCAGGCGCTCGTGCAGGCGCGTGCGAACGCGATCGCGGGCGACCAGGTGTTCACGTTCCTGCTGCCGTCGCTGCCCGCGTCGAGCGGCGGCCTGCCGATCCAGATGGTGCTGCGCGCGCCCGCGGACTTCAAGGACATCTTCGCGACGATGGACAAGCTGAAGGCTGCCGCGTCGAAGAGCGGGCTGTTCGCGGTGGTCGACAGCGACCTGACGTTCGACAGCCGCGCGGTCGGCGTGACGATCGACCGCAACCAGGCGAATGCGCTCGGCGTGACGATGAAGGACATCGCCGATACGCTCGCCGTGCTCGTGGGCGAGAACTACGTGAACCGCTTCGACCACAACGGCCGCTCGTACGACGTGATTCCGCAGGTCGCGCGCGCGGAGCGCCTGTCGTCCGAGATGCTGAACCGCTACTACGTGAAAACGCGCGGCGGCAAGATGGTGGCGCTGTCGACCGTCGTGCGCGTGTCGAACGGCAGCCAGGCGAACGCGCTCACCCAGTTCAACCAGCTGAACTCGGCGACATTGTCGGCGGTGGCCGCGCCCGGCGTGACGATGGGGCAGGCGGTCGAGTTTCTGCAGAAGCAGCCGCTGCCGGCCGGATACGACATCGACTGGCTCGGCGAATCGCGGCAATACGTGCAGGAGGGCAACCGGCTGACGGTCACGTTCGTGTTCGCGCTCGTCGTCATCTTCCTGGTGCTTGCCGCCCAGTTCGAGAGCCTGCGCGATCCGCTCGTGATCCTCGTGTCGGTGCCGCTGTCGGTGTGCGGCGCGCTGGTGCCGCTGTACCTCGGCTTCGCGACGCTGAACATCTATACGCAGATCGGGCTCGTTACGCTGATCGGCCTGATTTCGAAGCACGGGATCCTGATGGTGAGCTTCGCGAACGAACTGCAACGCACGCAGCATCTCGACCGGCGCGCGGCGATCGAGCACGCGGCCGCGGTACGGCTGCGGCCGATCCTGATGACGACGGCCGCGATGGTCGCCGGGCTCGTGCCGCTGATTTTCGCGCGCGGCGCGGGCGCGGCCAGCCGCTTCGCGATCGGGATCACGGTCTCGACCGGGATGCTGGTCGGTACGCTGTTCACGCTGTTCGTGTTGCCGACCGTGTACACGCTGATCGCGAAACGCCATCGCGAGGCGGCGACCAGCGAGCGCGCCCGCGTGCTGGAGGCCGTATGAGCATGCAATCTGATACGCGCGCCGCGGCGGTGCGCAACGGGAGCAACATGAGTCGAATTCGCCTCGCGGCCGTTGCGGCGGCCGCGCTCTTCGCGACGGGCTGCACGATGGCGCCGCGCTACACGCGGCCCGACGCACCGGTGGCGCAGGCGTTCCCGTCCGGTGGCGTCTATTCGACGCAGCCGGGCGCGGCAGCGGGTGCGCGCAGCGCGAACGGCCAGGCGGCAACCACCGTCGGCTGGCGCGAATTCTTCGCCGATCCGCGCCTGCAGCGGCTGATCGAGATCGCGCTGACGAACAATCGCGATCTGCGTGTGGCAGTGCTGAATATCGAGGCCGCGCGGGCGCAGTACCAGATCACGCGAGCGGGGCTGTTCCCGACGCTCGACGGCGTGGGGACGGGCGACATCCAGCGCTATCCGCAGGGTGTTTCGCCTACTCAACAGGCGACCATCTCGCGCACCTACAACGTCGGGCTTTCGGCGTCGTGGGAGCTCGACCTGTTCGGTCGCGTGCAGAGCCTGAAGGACCAGGCGCTTGCGCAGTACCTGTCGACCGCGTATGCACGGCAGGCGTCGGAGATCTCGCTGGTGTCGCAGGTGGCCGACCAGTACCTGACGCTGCTGTCGACCGACGACCTGCTGAAGATCACGGAGAACACGCTGAAGACGGCGCGGGCGTCGTACGACCTGACGAAGCTGCAGTTCGACAATGGCACCGGCACGGAACTCGACCTGCGCCAGGCGCAGACGGTGGTCGAGCAGGCGCTCGCGAACCAGCAGGCACAGGCGCGCGCTCGCGCTCAGGCGCTGAATGCGCTGGTGCTGCTGGTTGGCGAACCGCTGCCGGATGACCTGCCCGCAGGCATGCCGCTCGACGCGCAGAACCTGCTGCCGGACGTGCCGGCCGGTTTGCCGTCGGATTTGCTGACGCGTCGCCCCGACGTGATGCAGGCCGAGCAGGCGCTGCTGGCTGCGAACGCGAACATCGGCGCGGCGCGTGCGGCGTTCTTCCCGAAGATCTCGCTGACCGCCGCGTTCGGCACGGCGAGCCCGACGTTGGGCGGCCTGTTCAAGGCCGGCACGGCGGCATGGTCGTTCGCGCCGAACATCGCGCTGCCGATCTTCGAGGGCGGGAAGAACATCGCGAACCTCGGTCTGGCAAACGTGCAGAAGCGCATCGAGATCGCGAACTACGAGAAGGCGATCCAGTCGGCATTCCGCGAAGTGTCGGACGGCCTGGCCGCACGCGGTACGTACGACCGGCAGATTGCCGCGCTCGAGCGCAACGCGCACGCGCAGCAGCGCCGCTTCGACCTGTCGGACCTGCGCTACAAGAGCGGTGCCGACAGCTATCTGTCGGTGTTGACCGCACAAACCGACCTGTACACGGCGCAGCAGTCTCTGATCAATGCACGTCTGGCGCGCTGGACGAACCTGGTCAACCTGTACCGGGCGCTGGGGGGCGGATGGATCCAGCGTAGCGGTGAGACGCCGCGTCCGGCGGATCAGCTGATCGCATCCAGATAGGTGGAGATGCTCGACGAACGCGGGCCGCTGCAGTCAGGCGGCTTGCGTTCGTTTCTGCTTGATGGCGAAAACAGTGGCTACTCGATTGCTCCCTGAAGAAGCAACACGCGTTTCCGCACGCGATGGAATGACAAGACGATGAAACGCGTCCTTGTTTATCGAAACATTCCATCGTAATTATCTGATTCAAAAGCGATTTTGATAAAAATCAAGACTATGTCGCTTGATTGATCGGATGTAATGCAACCGTCAATACAATGATTCGCGGCGGAAAGACCAATCGGCCTTTTCATAGTTTCGCCCGGTGAAAAAAACGATCCGAGGTTTCGCGATGACGAATGACGACGTGCGCCGGCCGCGCGCGCCTGGCACTGGCATGCGGCCGCTCGAAGGCAAAAGAGGAATCGTCGTCGGCCTGGCGAACGAGCAGAGCATCGCCTGGGGATGTGCGCGCGCCTTTCACGCGGCGGGGGCCGAGCTGGCCGTGACCTGGCAATCCGACCGCGCGTTGCCGTACGTCGAGCCGCTGCTGGAGCAACTGAAGCCGGCGATCGCGATGCCGCTCGATGTCAGCCGGGCGGACCAGATGCGCGAAGTGTTCGACACGATCGGCGAGCAGTGGGGCGGCCTCGATTTTCTGTTGCATGCCGTGGCCTTCGCACCCAGGGCCGACCTGCACGGGCGGGTCGTCGACAGTTCGCCGGAAGGGTTCGCACTCGCGATGGATACCTCCTGCCACTCGTTCGTCAGGATGGCGAAGCTTGCCGAGCCGTTGATGACCGCCGATGGCTGCCTGATGGCAATGACCTATATCGGCGCCGACCAGGTCATCGCCGAGTACGGCGTGATGGGGCCGGTCAAGGCGGCGCTGGAGGCCACCGTTCGCTATCTGGCCGTCGAACTGGGGCCGGCAGGCATCCGCGTGCATGCGGTGTCGCCCGGTGCATTGCCCACGCGCGCGGCCTCCGGGCTGCCGAACTTCGATCACCTGCTTGACGACACCGCACGGCGTGCGCCATTGCGCCGGCCGCTCGACATCGACGACGTCGGCGCGCTGTGCACCTTTCTCGCCAGCGATGCCGCACGCGCGATGACCGGCGGCGTTCACTACATCGATGCCGGGATGCACGTGCTCGGCTGACGCGAGACGGCCGCTCCCGGAATGTTTCGAGATTCACCTTGCCCCTCTGGAGGACAGTGTTATGGATGCTGCCACGCAACTGGCGCGCAGTCATGAGATCGCCGCGGAGATTGTCCACGTCCTGCAAAAGCGCACGCAGCACGCGCTGGAGCAGTACGGAAAGCGGTTGAGCGAAGCATTCGACGGCAGCGACAGCCTTGGTCACGACCCGGGCGCCGACCCCTTCGCTACGCCGTTTTCGCCGCTTGGCGCATGGCATTACGCGGTCGACGCCGTACAGCGCTCGCTGCTGTTTTGGGACACGCTGCGCGAGCGCGGCACGCAATACGTCGAGCGTGCGGCCCAGGGGCTCGCGCCGGTGCTTCACTTCGACTATGACGTCGTCCTCGACGGCCGGCAGTTCGAGCGGCCCGTCAATTACGCGCTCGTTCATATCCGGCCGCCGGAGGGCGTGATCGTCGACGCCGCCAGGCGGCCCTACCTGATCATCGATCCGCGCGCGGGGCACGGCCCCGGCATCGGCGGCTTCAAGGACGATTCTCAGGTCGGCGTGGCGTTGCGCGCGGGGCATCCGGTGTACTTCATCGTGTTCTTCCAGGAGCCCGAGCCCGGCCAGACGCTGCTCGACGTGTGCGCGGCGGAACAGGTGTTCGTCCGGAAGGTGCGGGAGCGGCATCCGGACAGCCTCAAGCCGGCCATCGTCGGCAACTGCCAGGGCGGCTGGGCCGCGATGATGCTCGCAAGCTCGTCGGCGGACGATACGGGCCCGATCGTGATCAACGGTGCGCCGATGTCGTACTGGAGCGGCGCGTGGAGCGACGGGCCCGGCGACAATCCGATGCGCTATGCCGGCGGGCTGCTCGGCGGCACCTGGCTCGCGTCGTTCTCGTCGGACCTCGGCAACGGCAAGTTCGACGGCGCGTATCTCGTTCAGAACTTCGAGAACCTGAACCCGGCGAACACGTTGTGGGACAAGTATTACCACGTGTACGACAACATCGACACCGAGCAGCCGCGCTTCCTCGAGTTCGAGCGCTGGTGGGGCGGCTACTACCTGATGAACCGCGAAGAGATCGAATGGATCACGCGCAACCTGTTCATCGGCAACAAGCTCTGGTCCGGCGAGGTGCGGGACGGAGCGGGCAACGCGTTCGACCTGCGCAAGATCCGCTCGCCGATCATCCTGTTCGCGTCGATGGGCGACAACATCACGCCGCCGCAGCAGGCGTTCAACTGGGTCGCCGACATCTACGGCAGCACGGAGGAGATCAAGTCGCGCGGGCAGGTGATCATCGGGTTGATGGAGGAGGATGTCGGGCATCTCGGCATCTTCGTGTCGGGCAAGGTCGCGAAGAAGGAGCACGCGCAGATCGTCAGCGTGCTGGATGCCGTCGAAACGCTGCCGCCCGGCCTCTATGCGATGTCGATCGAGGAAGTGAAAGGCGCCGACGGCAAGGTCGGTTACGACGTCACCTTTGCCGAGCACCGTCTCGAAGAGATCGCGCAATATTTCAACCGCTTCGGGCGCAAGGACGAACAGGCGTTCGAGGCCGTCGCCGAGCTGTCCGAATTCACGCAGCGCGCGTATGAACTGTTCATGCAGCCGTTCGTGCAGCAGGCATCGAACGAAACCACGGCGCGCCTGCTGCGCGATTGTCATCCGCTGCGCTTTCAGCGCTGGGCGTTTTCGGATCTGAACCCGTGGCTTGGCTGGCTGAAGCCGGCCGCCGACACGGTCAAGGCGAACCGCCAGCCGGCCGGCGATATCGAGCCGTGGCGCAAGCTCGAACGCCGCGGTTCGGATGTCGTCAGCGCGTCGCTCGATTTTTTCCGTGCGATGCGCGATGCGGGCACCGAGTCGCTGTTCTTCACGCTGTACACGCAGCCTTTCATGCTTCATTTCGCGGAACGGTATCGCGACCATCATGCCGCTTCGCCGGTGGCGGCGGACCCGCGCGACCTGCCGTTCGTGAAGGACGCGCTGGCGTCGATCGACCGGGGCGGCTACACCGAAGCGGTTGCGCGCGCAGCGTTTCTGCTCGAGCGCAGCGGCGAACCGTTTCCGCTGGCACAGCTTGCGACCGAGCGCGAACTCGCCGAAACCTACGCCGAGTATCTGCCGGACCTGCCGCCCGACCAGTGGCGGCGCATCTACGGCGAGCAGGAAATCATCGCGACTTACGCGCGGCAGCAGGCCGTCGCCACGCTGCCGGCGCTGCTGGCCCGGCCGGAGGACCGCCAGCGGCTGCTGACGTTGCTGGACAAGCTGCTGGGCGATCCGCGAGTGCAAAGCACGTCGGTGAGCGAGCAACAGTGGGCGGCGCTGCAACGCATCCGCGCGGTGCTGGGTGCACCGCCCGCGACGCGGCCGGCCATGGGGCCGGTAGCGGCCCTCGAACGTGTGCAGTGACGGACAGCCAGGAACCACGATGGAAAACAGACACGAGAAATATCTCCGCCTCATCGAACACTGCCGGACGCTCGCGCCGATGCCGACGGCCGTCGCGCACCCGTGCGATCGAAGCTCGCTCGAGGGCGCACTGGAGGCGGCGCGCAAGGGGCTCATCGAGCCGATCCTGGTCGGCCCGCGTGCCCGTATCGAAGCGACCGCCGCGGAGGCCGGGCTGTCGATCATCGATCACGAGATCGTCGATGCGCCGTACAGCGAGGCGTCGGCGGCAGCGGCGGTGCGGCTCGTCCGCGACGGGCGGGCGGCCGCGCTGATGAAGGGCAGCCTGCATACCGACGAGCTCATGGCCGAAGTGGTGCGTCACGATGCCGGATTGCGCACGGGCCGGCGCATCAGCCATTGCTTCGTCATGGACGTGCCCGCCCATGCCGATCCGCTCATCGTGACCGACGCGGCGATCAATATCGCGCCGACGCTCGAGGAAAAGGTCGACATCCTGCAGAACGCGATCGATCTCGCCCATGCGCTTGAATTTGCGCAGGTGCGCGTGGCGATCCTGTCGGCGATGGAGACGGTCAACCCGAAAGTGCCGTCGACGCTCGAAGCCGCCGCGCTGTGCAAGATGGTGGATCGGCGGCAGATCACTGGCGCGCTCGTCGACGGCCCGCTTGCGCTCGACAACGCGATCGATCCCGAGGCCGCGCGCATCAAGCAGATCGACTCGCCGGTGGCCGGGCATGCGAACGTGCTGATGGTGCCCGACCTCGAAGCCGGCAACATGCTCGCCAAGAGCCTGTCGTTCCTGGCCGGCGCGGACGCCGCAGGGATCGTGCTCGGTGCGCGCGTGCCGATCATCCTGACGAGTCGCGCCGATTCGCTGATCACCCGGCTCGCTTCATGCGCGGTCGCGATGCTCGTCGCGAATGCGCAGCGCGAAGCGGCCGGGCGCGCGGGGTGATGCCATGGCAGACGTGATTCTGGTGTTGAATGCCGGCTCTTCGAGCATCAAGTTTTCCGCATTCGACGTGCAGGGCGACACGCTCGGGCTGATCGTGCACGGCCAGGTCGATGGGCTTTACACGGCCACCGTGCACTTCAGCGCCGTCGACCATCACGCGGAACGTCACGAGCAGCAATGGGCCGGCGGCGACACGTTCGGCCATCAGGAAGGGCTCGAGCAGATCGCCGCGTTCCTGGAGG